>JBKPRZ010000101.1:0-8750 GCA_046734815.1 Myxococcota bacterium
GGCGGGGCGGGCGGATCGGCCACCGGCGGCTCGGGAGGCAGCGGCGGCTCGGGCGGCACCGGCGGCAGCAAGGACGCGGGCAAGGCAGACGCCCCCCGCACGGGCGACGCCCCCAAGGCCGGCGACGGCGGCAAGGCCGACGCAGGCACCGCCGGCGCATTCACGATCACCGTCGACAACGCCGGCATGATGGGCGACCACCTGTGCTTCAAGGCCGAGGCCAGCAGCAGCGGCGGCAACAAATCCCCACTGATCACCTGGGGCGAGCCGCCTGCCGGCACGCGCAGCTTCGTGCTGTCGATGGAAGATCAGACCGGCAACCCCACCCCGCACCAGATCATCACCGACATCCCGGCCAGCACCCGGATGAACCCCGCCAACGCCCGCAATGCGTTGCCGATGAACGCGTCCACCTGTTTCGGCCACGGCAACAAGAGCGCCTGGTACGGCCCCGGAGCCGCCGACGTCCACAAGTACGAGATCACCATCTGGGCGATCGCGACCGACAAGCTCGCCATGGCCTGCATGGGCGACGGCGGCACCACCGCCCGCCCGGTCCTGAAGTACCTCAAGGACAACCGCAACAACCCCGCCGTGGTCCTCGGCTCCAGCGCCGTCACCCTCTGGGGCAACCGCGACGGCAACTGCCGCTGACGGTAGCCCACGCCTCCCTCCGCCTCACTCGTGGGCGGAGAAGAAGATCAGGTGGCCCGCGGGATCCTTAACGATGATCTCGCGGGCGCCGTAGAAGGTCTTGCGCTCGGGGATGACCGTGGGCCAGTCGTGCAGGGCCTTGCGGATGGGGGCCAGGTCGGGGACCTCGATGTAGAGGGTGGTGTGGTGGGGGCCCTCGGCGGCGGGGGGGACGTCGGCGCGCAGGGAGGCGCGGCTCTGCAGCATCAGCTCCAGGTCGCCGCGCTTCAGGATGACGAAGCCGATCTCCTTTTCGTGCGGGACCTCGACGGTCTTCTCGAAGCCGAGACGGTCGACCCAGAAGCGCAGGGACTCGGGGATGCTGTCGACGATCAGGTTGGCGGTGATCTTGTTCATCTTCATGCCCCCTCTCATGCCCCGGAAAGCAGCGAGGCGATTGGACGAATGGAACCTGGGTCGCCCTTGACCCGCCCGGGGGTCAGGCCCACCAGTTCGCGGAAGTCCCGGTCCATGTGGGCCTCGTCGAAGTACCCGACTTCGGCGGCGGCCTGGGCCAGCGAGGACAACACCGTCGTCTGCAGCGCGCGCACCGCCCGTTGCAAGCGCGCGATGCGAGCCAGCAGCTTGGGTCCCACGCCCACCTGATCGCGGAACACCCGCCCCAGGTGCTGCCGGGACAGCCCCAGCTCACCGGCCAGCCGCTCGACCGCCGGTGGCGCCTCGCCGAAAAGCGCCCGCACCCCCGCCGCCACCCGCCGGTCCGGCGCCGGCATCGCCGGCACCCGCGCCAGCAACGCCCCCTGCAGGGCACCCAGCGCGTCCCCTGTGCCCGGCGATCGGTCGAACAGGTCGCCTGGTAGAAACCGCAGCTGGAGATCGTCGAAGTCGACCTCCCGATCGGTCAGCTCGTGAGCGGCCAGTCCCAAAAAGGGCGCCGCCCCCGCCGGTCGGAACCGCACCGCCACCAGCCGGTGCGCGGGAGGCAGCTCCACGACGTCGGCGCGGCTCATGGTGCCCACCGCGAAGCCGCTGCCGCGATCCAGGTCGAGCACCAGATCCATGCAGCCGTCCGGCAGCACGCAGATCTTCTGGACCCGTCCGTCCCCCGACCGCTTCCAGAATCGGTCGACGAACGGCCGCAAGGCGGGATGAGGGGCCACCTCCCGGTAGGCCATGGCCGCAAGCATGTCACAGCTTCGAGCGGGAGCGTCGCGATCTCGCGCTACTGGCGCGACCGCTGGCGCTGTGCAAGCCGCCGCTGCGGCGTGACCCTCCTAAACCCCGCGCGCCCCTCACCCCTCCCTCTCCCCGCTGTCGCGGGGCGAGGGCGAACACTCGCGTGGCGTTGGGCCTCGCGGGCGCGGCCGAGTGGCCGCGGCGACTCCTTCAGGAACCCGGCGGCGGGACCAGCGCTCTGAGTGCTTCGAACAGCTCGTACATGCCGGCCACGTAGGTGCCCCGCTGCTCGCACGCGTAGAACACATCCTGGTATTCGCGTTCTCCGGCCGGGGTCCTCAGCCGCACACTGTACCGGGCCCGGTCTTCGCCGCAGGTGTTCTGCGCGCTGATCTGCATCCTTTCGAACGCGGCGATCACGGCCGCCATCTCGTCCGGCGTCATGGCGCGGGAGCCTTCGGTCATCCGGTACGGCCAGACCGGCCCGCCTGACGGATCACGGCGACACCAGCGCCAGCTGTAGGTGCGGTCGGGGATTGCGAGCTCGAAACGACCGTCGGGTTCGCACTCGGAACCCGCGGGCGACGTGAAAGGGTATCCGTCCGGGCCCTCTTGCCGGGCCACCAGCAGCGTGGCGTCGGCGGGCCAGGTCAGCCGCGCGGCCGCATCGGCCCGCTCTCCCGCAGGCGAGGCCGCTCCACAGCCGGGCGCCAGCGCCACGAGCATCGCAGTGACCGCGCGGCGCAACGTCAGCGTCGGACGCATGGCGGGAAGTATGCCGCCATTTCCGTCCCGTCGCTGTGACGGGCACCGCCGACGGGCTACACCACCTTGAACTTGCCGATGTCCTGGTTCAGGCGGTCGGACAGCTCGATCAGCTTGCCGATGATGGCCACCGTGCCCTCGGCGCCCTCCTGCGTCCTCAGGGCGATGCTGGAGATCTGGCCGATGGTTTCGACCACCACGCGGGTGCCGCTGACCTGCTGCTGGGCGACGGTGCTGATGTCGGCCACCAGGTCGGCGGACTGGGTGGAGACCTCGCGGATCTTGGCCAGCGATTCGCCGGCCTGACCGACCACCTGGGACTCCTGCTCCACCACCTGGGTCTGCTGCTCGATGGCCTGCACGGTCTCGTTGGTCTCGAGGTGGATCACCTTGACCAGCTTGCCGATCTCCTGGGTGGCGCCGGCCGTCCGCTCGGCCAGCTTGCGCACCTCCTCGGCGACCACCGAGAAGCCGCGGCCGTGCTCGCCGGCGCGGGCGGCCTCGATGGCGGCGTTGAGCGCCAGCATGTTGGTCTGCTCGCTGATGCGGCTGATGGTCTCGACGATGCTGGTGATCTCCATGCTGCGGTCGCCCAGGTTCTTCATCTTCTTGGCGCCGGCCTGCACGTTCGATCGCAGCGAATCCATGCCGGTGATGACGTTCTGGACCGCCTCGGAGCCCTCCTGGGCCGAGCTCTCGGTGCGCTTGGCGGCGTCGGCGGCGCGCACGGCGTTCTCGCTGACCCGGGCGATCTCGGTGCTCATCCGCTGCACCAGCTGGGTCACCGCCAGCACCTCGCGCGCCTGGCTGGCGGCGCCCTCGGCCATGTGGGTGGAGGCCGAGCTGATCTGGCTGACCGACTGGTTGGTGCGGGTGAGCTGTTCCTGGATGGCGCCGATCAGGTTCTGCAGCGATTCCAGCAGGGTGTTGAAGGCGTCGGCCACGTTGCCCAGCGCGCCGGTGCTGATCCGCGCGCGCACGGTGAGGTCCCCGTCGGAGGCCTCGGCCACGACCTTCAGCAGCTCCATGATGTTGTCCTGCAGCTCGGCGTTTTCGCTCTGCACGCGTTGCTGCAGGGTGCGGGCTTCGGTCAGCGCGCGGTTGATCTGGTTGTAGGACTCGGCCACCTCGCCCAGCTCGTCGCGGCTGTCCAGGCGGAAGCTCTCGGCGCTGCCGGCGATCATGCGGCGGGTGGCGCTGCCCAGGGCGCCGATCGAGCTCTGCACCGACAGGTAAAAGCCCATGAACAGATAGATCAGCACCACCGCGGTGATCAGCGAGGTGATCAGACCCTGGGTGCGGTCGTTCTGGTAGCGGGTCACGCGGGCGGCGCACATGGCGTCCAGCTCGGGGATCACCTTGCGATAAAATTCGAAGTTCTCCTTCAAGGTGGCCAGCGCGTCGGCCACCATGCGCCGGCCCGCCTCGGCGCCGCCGCCACTGCCCTGCAGGTACTGGCGCTTGAGCATGTCCAGGTGGCTGCCCACCTGGTTCTTCAGGGACAGGAAGGGGGCGCCCAGCGACTGCTGCAGACGATCGGTCTTGCTGCGGTCGCGGTCGTCCTTGTAGGCGGTGACCAGGTTGACCGCCTCGGCGTCGCCCACCGTGCTCTCGGTGGCCTTGGACAGACCGGCCAGCTCGATCACCTTCTCGGTGGCGGCGGCGGCGACGTCGCCCGGCACCGGGATCAGCGCGCGGCTGGTCGCCTTGCTGACGGTGTTGCCCAGGTTGGGCAGCTTGGCCAGCACCAGGTCCATCAACCAGTAGCTGTTCAGGTCGGGGTCCAGGATCAGGTTCGAGTAGTTACCGGCGTAGTTCAGGATCAGGTCGATGATCCCGTCGACCAGCTCGCCGTGAGCCTTGTCGGCGGCGGCGGGGCTGGGGTAGGTCTCGCCCTTGACCTTGGCCCACAGCTGCTTGACCTCGCCCCAGCGCTTGGTGGTCTGCAGGGCCACGCCGTGCCGGTTGTCGGCGGCGTCGACCAGGCCCACCTGCTGCTCGGCCTCGGCAGTGGCGCTCTCGATCTCGCGGGTGTAGGGGGTGCCGGCGAACTGGGCCACCACCAGGATCCGTCGCTTCTGCACGGCGTGCAGGAAGTCCTTGGCCGGGGCCACGTACTCCAGACCGATCCGCTCCTTGGCGTTGAAGTCCAGCTGGTCGGTCGACCCCTTGAACTGCAACCGCGCCACGAAGGCGAACGGCAACAACAGAAACAGACCCATGAAGATGAACTTGTACGCGTAACGCAGCCGGTTCATCACGGTGATGGCGGGCCGGAACGGGAGTTGCCAGGCAGCGAACCTGGACCCGGCCTCGTCCTTGAGGGATTCTGTTTCGGGATTCATCTTCGTCCTCCTCTATGTTCGCTCGGTCTCTTTTTGTTCAGCTTCGGGGGCCGCGGCGGGGGCGGCGTCCAGCGCGCGCCGCAGGGCCATTTCCAGGGACTCGTAAGAAGCGGGGCGCTCCTCGGGGGCGCGTGCCAGCATCGACACCAGCAGGCTGCACAGGGGCGTCGGCAGCGAGGGGCGGCGGGTCTGCGGCGGCGGCACCGCCTCCTGCCGCTGCAGCTGCAACCAGCGGTGCGGGTCGCGCGCCGGGAAGGGCAAGCTGCCGGTGGCAGCCTCGTACAGCGTGGCGCCCAGGCCGTAGATGTCCGAGCGGAAGTCCACCTTGCGCGCGTCGGCGGCCTGCTCGGGCGACATGTAGCCGTAGGTACCGACCACCAGCGCCTGTCCCGCCGGCGTCTCCTCCTGGGGGTCGTCGCCGGGCGCGCTGCCCAGCGCCAGCCCCAGGTCGACGATCTTGACCTCGCCCTCGTGAGGCAAAAGGATGTTGGCCGGCTTGATGTCGCGGTGGATCAGCCCCTGGGCCAGCCCGACCCGCAGCCCGGCGGCCACGCCCAGGCCCACCCGCACCACCTCGGCCGGGGGCAGCGGGCCCGACAGGCGGATGATCTCGGCCAGCGAGCGGCCGTCGATGTACTCCATCACCACGTAGGTGATGCGCTCGTTGTGGGTGACGTCGTGGACCCGCACCACGTTGGGGTGGTTGATGCGCGCGGCGAAGCGCGCCTCCTGACACAGCAGTGCGGCCAGACCGGGCTGGCGGGCCAGCGCGCGGGGGCGGATCAGCTTGATCGCCACCGGCGTGCCCAGCAGCAGGTGGGTGGCCCGGTAGACCACCGCGAACCCACCCCGCCCCAGCACGTGGTCGATGCAGTACTTGTCGATGATCGCGCCCCGGGGCAACAGCTCCTCGTCGCTCGACCGGCGGCGGCGGCTGGACCGCGCCGGTGCCGCGGGTGGGGCCGGCTCCTCGGCGGGCGGGCGCGGGCGGCGGCGGTCTTCGGGCGGACCCGGGCTGAGAAAGACGTCGGCGGGCAGGGCCGCTTCCAGCGGCGGCCGCGGCGCCTCGCTGGCGAAGGCGTCCGACAGGCGCGGGTCCATCAGCTTGCGCATCAGCCCTCCGACTCCGACCCCGGGGGCAGCCCGGCGCACAGGCGCACGCCTTCGACCAGCACCTCCCGCAGGTCGTGGGGCGGATCGCCCAGCACGCCCGGCAGGCAGCGGATCAGCGGCGTGGGCGAGCCGCCGCCGGTCTCGGTCCGCACCATGGCCGGCAGGTTCGGCGAGGTGGTGTCGCCCCAGGCTGCCGCGCTGACCGAGCCGCGCTTCAAGCTGCCCATGTCGGCCACCGACTTGAGCGCGGTCTCCAGGGCCTGGTTGCCCAGCCCCAGCACCGCGTGCGGGTGCAGGTAGGCCAGGATCTCCGACAGCTGGAAGCGGGACTTGGTGCCCAGGCTCAATCCATCGCCGTCGTTGGGCGCGACGATCACCAGGCTGGGCGAGCGGCGCAGGTTGGGCAGGAAGGCGGCCGGCTCCTGGGCGTCCAGCAGCACCAGGTCGATCAGCCGCTCGCGGCGCAGGAAGAAGGACAGCCCCATGGCCTTCACCTCCGCCGACAGGCTGCCCAGCACCCAGCGCTCGGAGGGCGCGCCGGCCAGCGACAGCATGGTGGAGACGCCCTTGGTCAGGTCGGCCACCAGCAACACGTGGAAGCGGTCGCGGGCCGGGGCCTGCTCGGTCCAGTTGGACAGCTCGTCGCGGGTGAAGATCTGCAGGTCGCCCATGGTGAAGCTGCCGCGCACCGCCTCCTCCAGCTGGGCGGCGGTGGGGGCATCGGGCACGAAGGCCGGGCCGGTGGACGACTCCATGCCCGGCGGCGCGCCGGTCTGGGTGATCTCGTGGCCGGGCAGGAAGTCCCAGCCGCTGGCGCGCCGGATGTCGATGATGCGCGCGCTCTCCATCATCAGCGACTGGACCGACTCCCAGATGGTCCGCTCGGCCTCCGAGATGGGGCAGTGGCCGGGCGAGAACTCGAAGTGCCCCTCCTCCTGGGCCAGCAGCCACACGAAGGCGGGCGGGCCGACCATGCTGCCGAACACGGTGTGCACGATGCGGCCGCGGTCGAAATACACCGTCCCCACCCGGTCCTTGGTCACCACCGCGACGGTGCCGCTGCGGCGGCCCAGCTCGAGGATGGACATCAGGTCGGCGAACGACAGCGCCGAGAACTCGCCCGCCAGCGAGTAGGACCGCGAGCGCAGCCCCGCCAGGGCGCGCTTCTGGCGGGTCAGCAGCGAGCGGACCCGGGCCACCAGCTCGGCGCCCTCGCACGGCTTGACCAGGTAGTCGTCCACCCCTGCCGTCAGCGCCACCACCTTGGTGGTCACCCGGGCGTCGGCGGTGAAAAAGACGAAGGGGACGCTGCGCAGGCGCATGCCCTGGGTCAGCCGGCGGAAGAACTGCAGCCCGTTCATGTCGCCGAAGTCGGTCTCGGAGATGATGAGGTGGACGGGCGTGGTGCTGAGGATCTCCATCGCCCCGGCGCCGTCGACCGCGCCCTCCACCTCCAGATCGGGCTCGCGGCTCAGCGCCATCTCGACGAACCGGCGCGAGACCGCGTCGCCGTCGATCAGCAAGACGGTGCGGACCACCCGCCCGGACCGCTTGGCGGCCGGATCCGGGGGGGCGACCGTCGAGGGGTCGCTGGGCGCGCCGGTGCCTTCGCGGGTGGGCAAGCTGGTCACGACCCCCTACCGTCGCCGGCCGCGAGCGCCGCCGTCACGGCCGCGCGCGAGGCGGCCAGCTCTGCCTCGGACCAGAACCGCGCCGGATCCAGGTTCAGCCCCATGGTCGGCGCCACCGGCTTGCCGCGCAGCTGGGCGGTGGAGAACGCGCCCACGATCCCGGCCCCGCGCTCCTTGAACAGGGTGGGCGGCAGCGGCGCCGACGGCGGCATCGGCTGCACGATCAGGCAGGGGCCGGTGCGCAGCGCGATGGGCACCGGGTCGGGCCCGGCGCCGATCCGCAGCAGCACCCAGGCCGCCGACACCGGCGGCAGGCGCAACAAGGTCCCCAGGTTCCAGGCCGCGAACGGCTCGTCGGCGGCGTACACCACCTGGGGCAACGAGTGGCCCTGCTCGCGCGGACGGCGGCCGTCGGGCGCGTGCAGAGACACCGCCTCGCGCAGCAGCAGCCGTTCCACCCGTCGCACCGGGAAGGTGCAGATCAACCCATGGCAGGCGACCACCACCACCAGCTCGCTGGCGGGCTGCACCGCCTCGGCGGCGGCGGAGGAGGTCGCTCCGTCAATCACGGCGCGCCCGTCTCCCGGGGCTTGTCGTCGCGCGAGCGCCGCTTGCCCCACTTCTTGAGGGCGCTCTCCAGCAGCGCCGCCGAGAACGGTTTGGTCAGGTAGTCGGTGGCGCCCAGCGAGCGGGCCTGCTGCTGGTGCTTCTGCCCCGACCGGCTGGTGACCACGATGATGGGCAGGTCCTTGTAGTCGGGCAGGAAGCGCAGCTCGGAGATGAGCTCGAAGCCGTGCATGCGCGGCATCTCGAGGTCGGTGAACACCAGATCGAAGGTCTCGCTGCGCAGCTTGTTCATGCCGTCGAGGCCGTCGACCGCCAGGGTCACGTCCACCCCCATGCTCTTCAGGGTCAGCTCCGCGAACTTGCGCACCGACAGCGAGTCGTCGATGAACAGCACCCGCAGAGGCGCGCCTTCGCTGGCGGCAGGCTCGGGCGCGACCGGCTCGGCCGCCGCCGCCGGGGCCAGCCGGACCCGGGTCTTCGGATCAGCCAGACCCTTGGC
>JBKPRZ010000102.1:0-6157 GCA_046734815.1 Myxococcota bacterium
CGGCTGGGGCAACCAGGAGCTGCAGTACTACACCGATCGACCCGACAACGTCGCGCTCGATGGCGGCGGTCATCTGGTGATCACCGCCCGCCGCGAAGCCGTGGGGGCCCGCGCCTTCACCTCGGGTCGCCTGACCTCGAAGGGCAAGTTCCAGCAGCTTTATGGCCGTTTCGAAGCCCGCCTGAAGCTGCCCGCCGGACGGGGGTTCTGGCCCGCCTTCTGGATGCTCGGCAGCGACGTCGATCGGGAGGGCTGGCCGGCCTGTGGTGAGATCGACGTGGTCGAGTCCCGCGGCGCCCAGCCCTGGCGGGTGTCGGGGTCGCTGCACGGCCCCGGCTATTCGGGCGGAAATGCCCTCACCGGCGCGTACGAGACACCCGATCGCAGCCCGCTGTCCGACGACTTTCACCGCTTTGCAATCGAGTGGGAGCCGGACGAGATCCGATTCTACTTCGACGACATCCAGTACCACACCGTGCGCGCGACCCGCCTGCCGCCCGGCACCACCTGGCCCTACCAGCACCCGTTCTTCCTGCTGCTCAACCTCGCGGTCGGCGGCAATTTCGGCGGCCCACCCGATCCGGACACCCCTTTTCCCCAGACCCTCACCGCCGACTGGGTGCGCGTCTACCAGCGCCGCTGAGCCGCGATCCGCGAGCGCCAGGAACCCGTCCCGCAGATCAATGCGCCACGTTGTGCAGGTCCGGGCGGCCGTCGGGCGGTGCGCGCGACGCAGACAAGCCGCGAACGCGGATTGGGTGCCAAATACGCGGCCGCAGCGGACGAATTGTCGTGCCCGGGGGGCGGGCAGCGGGCAGGTTGGCCGGCAATCATGAAGCCAGGCAAAGGGGACACCGGGTTTTTCGATGGGCAGAAGCGGCTGCGCGGCTGCGCCAGCCTCGTCACCAGGCGCAGTCGCGCGCAGTCCGACCTGACCGTCATCGACGTCGTCGGGGCGGACGACGGGCTGACCGCCTTCCTGTCTCAGCTGGTCCGGGGCAGCTTGCTGATCCAGGACCCGGGGACCGGCGATACCCTGTTCGACTTCCAGTGGGCCTCGGGCATCGTGAACGGCACGGACATCAAGGTCCAGGGCGTGCTCGGCAAGGCTTCACCGGTCTAGCGGCGGCTAGCGTGGCGGGGGCGGCTACCGGGGCACCGATGGCATCGAGCAGGACGACCACGGGAACATCCATGTTTCCAGCTTCGATCTTCCTGCCGCTCGACTGAGACGCGCGGACCCTCATCCACCGACACCGGTACACCATCCGGCGCGTGACGGGTGAGTTGTCTCGACTTCGCGGGCACCTACGCGCATAGTGTTTCGCATGTTTCTGGAGGGCGGCGACGAGGCGGCCGCCGCCTCGGACCGCCTCGATCGTGACGCCGGCGCAGATTCCACAGCCGATCTGACGCAGACCTACTTCCGTCGGATCCGGAGTACTCCTCTGCTCCGCAGAGAAGACGAGGTGGCCATCGCGGCGCGGATCGAGTCGCTCGATCACCAGCTGCTGGGTGCGCTGGCGCGGATCCCGGCGCTGGCGGACGAGGTGCTGCGCGTGCGCTCCGAGGTGCGCGGACGATCGCCTTCCATCGGGGGGCAGGAGGACGGGTCGCCGGCCGACAATGTGGAGCGCCAGCTGGACCAGGCGCTGGCGATCCTGCGTCGCCGTCCTCGCGGCCGCACCGGCGGCAGCCCGGGCAGCGGCCGTACGCGGCCGCGAACGCGGCCCGCGCAGGCGCAGCTGTCGGAGCGCGCCAGCTTCCGCCTGGTCCGCCTGCTGCGCCTGGCGGGGTTCGCCTCCACGCTGGGCGCGCCATTCGTGGCCCGGCTGAAACACCTGGCCCGGGTCCATGAGTCGGCCGGCGCCGCCGAACGGGCGGAGGTGCGCCGCGCGGTGGGCTGCGACGGGGGCCAGCTGCTTCGTTGTGTTCGCGACATCGAGCTTGCCGAGCGGATGCGCTCGCACGCGCGCGAGGAGCTGGTCGGCGCGAATCTCCGGCTGGTGGTGGCCTTCGCCAGGAAGTACTCGCACTGCGGGCTCGGGCTCCTGGACCTGATCCAGGAGGGCAACATGGGGCTGATGCGGGCCGCAGAGAAGTTCGATCACCGCCGCGGCTTCAAGTTCTCGACCTATGCGGTCTGGTGGATTCGCCAGGGCATCAGCCGGGCCATCGCGGACCACTCGCGCACCATCCGGTTGCCGGTCCACGTGAACGAGGCGGTCCTTCAGCTGAGCCGTTCGCGGGCGCGACTGACGGCGCAGCTGGGACGCCCGCCCCGCCCCGAGGAGATCGCGGTCCACATGGGTGTGACCACCGAACGGGTGCTGGGCCTGTTCGAGCTCAGTCGACCGATGACGTCGCTGGATGCCCCGCTGGGCCGCGACGACGATCTGCGGCTGGGCGACGTCCTCACCGATGCGCAGGCGCGCTCGGCCGTGACGGTCGTGAGTGAGGGCGAGGCCGAGGGCGACACCGAGCGCGCGTTCGCCAGCCTGACTCCCCGGGAGGCCAGCATTCTGCGACTGCGCTTCGGGCTGGGGAACCGCGACGAGCAGACCCTGGCCGAGATCGGCGCTCAGTTCTCGCTGACCCGCGAACGCATCCGGCAGATCGAGGCGAAGGCGCTCAAGAAGCTGCGGACCAACCAGCGTCTGCGAAATCGCTACGACGACTCCTGATTCGAGCGAAAAACTGGACACTGACCATCGGTTCAGGTACCTTCGCTGGGTCGCCCAGAAGGAGGAGGAGCACGATGGTGTTGGCTGAACGAAAAAGCGAGCTGTCCTGGCCGGGTCCGGTCGGGCGGTCCCGGGTGCTGGTGGTGGATGACGAGCCCCTTGTCCGCGCCGCTCTGGGCGCGTGTCTGCGAGAGCACGAGGTCACGACGGCGGCCTCGGCGATGGATGCGATGGACCTGCTGCGGACCGGGGCGCGGTTCGATGCGATCCTGTGCGACATGATGATGCCGCAGATGTCGGGGATGGACTTCTTTCTGCGACTCGCGATCGAGAACCCCGGCGCTGCCGATCGGGTCGTGTTCATCACCGGTGGCGGGCTCGGCGAAAAGGCCCGCGGCTTCCTCGCCCGCACGTCGCAACCGTGGCTGCTCAAGCCCTGGGACCCGGTCGAGTTGCGCGCTGTGGTCGCTTCGGCGTGCGCTGGCTGGCGCGATCGCTGAGCTGCCCGCTGGCGTTCGGTGAAGACCGATGGTGCGGGTGATCAGGGCAGGAGCGCCCAGTCGATCGCGGCCGCTAGCAGGCGCAGGCCGGCATCGCTCGGGTTGGCGGTGGCGTCGTCCGGGGCGAAAAAGGCAACCCGGCGGTCGGGGGCAGGAGCGCTGGCCATCATCACTCCCTTCGCGTACGCGAAGATGGCGATCTGATCGGGCATGCCAGGCAGGGCGGCGATCCGTTCGGCGCCGGCCGCGGGGCGGCCCCAGCCCAGGGGAGAGGGCGTGTTCACCACCTCGACGTCCCCCTGCAGACCGGCGGCCAGTGGATGGCCGGGCATCAGGATGGTCAAGGTGGTGCTGACCGTCCGACCGAGATCGGCTGCGGTGGCGGCGGTCATGCCCATGGTGTCGTAGGCGGCAGCCTGGGTCATGAGCAGCGGGACGCGAACGTCCCGGTACTTGGTGCTCAGAGTCGCGCGGGCGCAGCTGGCGGAGATCACCACCATCCTGATGCCGGTGACGCCGACGGTGACGACGTCGTCGTCGACGAGGCGCGCGGTCAGCCCTCGCGACGTGATCGCGGTGCGCAGCCGGCGGTCGCCAGCGCTGAGCGCGCCCGGATTGCCCACGACGAGCAGGACGGTCGCGCTCACCGGCGCCTCGGGGCCTGCTTCCACCGCCGGTCCGCTGTCGGCGGGCGCAGACACGTCGGCATCGGGCGGAGAGGCGCCCTCGGGTGTCGCGGTGTCGATCAGCAGCGTGTCGACGGCTGCCCCATCGATGGCTGCCACGTCGGTAGCGGCCGCGTCGATGGCCGCCGCGTCGCTGGCCGGCAGGTCGATGGCGGCAGTCAGGTCGACCGGAGCGGCGGCGGCGTCGCTGGGCTCGGCATCCTCCACCTGCCCGTCATCGGCGCCCCCCGCATCGAGGTCGAGGACGCGCCCCTCGTCCGGAGGTCTCACCGATGCATCCACCCGGATCGCCCGATCGGCTGACTGCGGAGCACAGGCCACCGCCAGCCACAGACTGCTCAGCACCCCAAAGATGAGAGCCTGGCGATTCAAGGACGCTGCCTCCCACCGATCACGATGTCCTGATGCGAACCCGGGCCGCCGCTACCAGGATCGCGGCGGCGACGAGCTGGGCGACGGTGTTGACCGCCAGCGCGGCGGCAGGCGGGACGAGGGCGAAGGGGGCGTAGAGCTGGGCCAGTATCCAGGCGGCGGTGAAGGCGGCGATCTGGCGACCGGTGGTCGGTGGACGAAGGACGGCGAGGAGGGCCAGGGTCCAGAGCGGGCCGAGGGCGGCGTAGTCCTGGGGCAGAAACGGCGCCCGGTAGGTGGCCAGGGCGAGCACCAGCGCCCAGAGCAGCGGCTCTGGAAAATCGCGTTTGCGACCCAGCAGCACCGCGGCTGCGCACGGGACGATGGAGTAGATCCAGGCCAGCTGCGCGGACAGGGCCAGCGAGGCGGGTCGGTCGAACACGCGCACCTTCAGCGGGATGCCGTAGATGGCCTGGTTCACGGCGGCCACCGCCGGGAACAGCACCTGGCCAAACGCTTCTCCGGTGGCGATGCGCGGGACCTGGTAGTGGAGGAACTCGACGAACGGGGCGCGCCCGAAAATCAGCAGCGCCAGGACCGTCCAGGCGGCCAGGCCGCCGAGGGTCCACGCGAGCGCGCGCCAGCGGCGGCGCGCGGCCAGAGCCAGCAGCAGCACGCCGGGGAACAGCTTGGTCAGCACCACGAAGGACAGCACCGCCGCGCCCAGCGCCTGCCGCCCGCGCGCGATGGCTACCAGCGCTACCATGCACAGCGAGATCGCGACCGGCTGGAAATTGCCGATCTGCAACGATGCCTGCATCGGCACCGCCAGGAACAGCAGCGGCGCCAGGAGCCCGAACCGCCAGCCCGACTCCGGAGCGAGGTGCCAGGCGACCAGCAGCAGCGCCAGGATGGACGCGGCCGCCTCGAACACGAACCACGGTACGCGCGCCCTCGCCAGATCCGACCCGGAGAAGAGCGGCAGGGCGGGAAGCAGCAAGAAGGTCGGCGGGTACTCGTAAGGATCGAGGAAGAAGGGGCCCGACGTGCGGCGGGGATCCCGCGCCTCTTGCCACACCGGTCTGGGTTGGGGGTCGTCGGGCCTGCGCAGGTACCCGGCCAGGTCGTACACCTTGTCGCCGGTCTTCGCCAGCCGGGCGGCCTCGTGATAGGCGCTGAAGCAGCTGTGATGCGCGAGGAACGAGTTGCCGGGCAGCAGCGACCCGGCGGCCAGCTGCGGGTCGAGCATGAAGGCGGCCAACCGTGCCGTCTGGGCCACACAGAGCAGCGACGACAGCGCGAACAGCGTCTGCAGCGCGCGTCCGGGCCTCCCGGCGGGATCCGGCAACCGCCGCGCGAGCAACCAGCCTGGGCCACCGCCCAGCCCCACGGCCACCGCCGCGCTCACCAGCGACGAGGCGCCAGCGGCCCGCGCGGCCACATAGGACAGCACCCCCGCCAGCAGACCCACCGTCGCGCCGGCGATGAGCCTCGGTCCCGTCGGCGTCGACATGGCAGGCGGGATCATTACCGTACCAACGTTTCCAGCGGGTAATCTTCCGCGCCGCGTGCTGCGCTCGGGTCCGTTCAGGGGGACCGCGGGCTTCATCGTGCAGGCCGACGCCGGCGCGAGGAGCGCAGAAATGAGAAGGCCGGGGAGGCGCGCGAAGTGATTCGGCGACTCCCCGGCCTTCGCCGGTCACTCTGGTGAGCTTACCTCCCGGGGGCGGCCCGGCGGCTGGCTAGATGCCGCCGTCCGGGGCCCTCGAGCTGTCGGGGGGGCGAGCGTCCCGCTGCGGCCCCGGCGGCGGCGGCGGCGACGGGGGCGGGAAGGGCGGCGGGGGCGGTGGGAAGCCTGCATCGGGGCGGCCGCCGCCGGGGATGGGGGTCGTGTCAGGGGGCGGAGGCGGTAGCATCTCCTCCGGGCAGACCAGGT
>JBKPRZ010000103.1:0-3323 GCA_046734815.1 Myxococcota bacterium
GGCTCGGGCGCCGCCGGCCTGGCCGCGCCAGCGGGCGGGACCACCGACGTGGCCAGCGGGCTGGCCTCGTGGCCCATCACCACCGGCGGTCCGCCGCCGGCGGCGCGCCGGGCCGCCTCGTACAGCGGCATGACCACCCGCTCGACGTCCGGGGGCAGGCTGGGCAGCTTGAGCAGCGCCTCCCAGCGCCGCGCCGCCCGGGCGTAGTCGCCCGCCTCGAAGGCCAGCTTGCCGCTGGTCATCAGGTTGAAGACCGCGTATTGCCGCTCGGCCTCGTTCTTGAAGGCCAGCTCCTCGGGCGAATGCACCGTCAGCGGCAGCGGCATGTCGTCGCCCGGCCAGGCGGCAGCCGTGGGCGGCGCCGCCCGGGCCAGGCCCGGCAGCGCCAGAACCAGCGCCGCCACGCCTCGCAGACGCCGCCTCGTCACCACGAATACACCACCGAGCAGGTGAACACGTCGTTGTCGACGCGGGGGGCGCCCCGGCGCTCCTCGTTGAAAAGCACCTCCACCTTCAGCACGAGCGCCTCCCACAGGTCGAACCGCAGCCCGGTGGTCACCCGCGCCACCGCGATGGGACGGAAGCCCTCGAATTCGGCGCGCCGCCGCTCGTAACGCCCGTAGACGGTGGCGGCGGTCAGCGGGCCCAGCCCGGCGTGCCAGGCGTAGGCGCCCTGCACCCAGTAGCCACGCGCGCGGAACTCGGAGCTGACCGGGAAGGCGCCCATCCCGGTCTCCTTGCCAACCGCGCCCAGGTCCTCGTCGACGTGCACGTATTCGCCAGCCAGCGACAGTCCGGCGAAGTACAGCCGCGCGTCCGCGCCCCACATCCGTTGCTTGGCGTCCTGATCGCGCTGGTCGTTGCGCGGGCCGATCATGCCACTTGCACCCAGCTTCACCTGCACCTGCCGCAGGTTCAGCTCGTAACCCAGCCGCGCCGACAGCACCGGGATCCCGGTCAAGCTGGCGTCGGGCGGCTGCAACGCCTCGACGAAGCTGCCGCTGTTGGTGGCCGAGGTGTTGAGGCTGACCGCCGACCACAGCGGGGCGATCTGCTGCCGGAAGAACACCTTGGCCCCCAGCGAGGTGCCGGTGGTGTAACGGGCCAGCAACGACGGCGTCACACCGGTGCGGAAGTTGGCCTGGTTGTCCAGGTATTCGATGCCGAACACCGAATCGAACTTGCCCACGCTGACGAAGAACTCCTTGCCGGTGATGGGCGTGACCCGGGCGAAGCCCTGGTCCAGCACCAGGCCGGTCTGGTTGCCCCGCCCCGGCCCGAAGCGCGGCATCAGCTGCAGCCGCGCGAACACCATGATCGGTGCGTGAGGGGCCAGGTAGCGCATGTCGAAGTTCACGGTGTTGAGGAGGAACGAGGGCCGGCCGCCGATCCCCGCCGAGCGCGGCAAGAAGCCGTTGACGAACAGCCCGCCGGGGTCGTTCGAGGCGACGTCGCCGCGGCTGTTGACCATCGGGGCGAAGGTGTCCACGCCGTAGTCGGCGGGCAGCCGGGTGTCGACCCGCGGGTAGCTGGTCCCGTTGCCCTCGGCGTCGGCGAACCCGACGTCGACGTAGCCCATGAACACCAGCGGCGGCGCCACCTGGGTGGTGGGCGGCAGGACGAACCCCTCCGGCTCCTCCGCGGGCGTCTCCTCGGCCGTCTCCTGGGACGTCGTCTGGTTCCTGGGCTGTTCCGCGGTCACGGCCGGCTGGGCCCAGGCCGTCGCCGACAGCAGCCAGCCCAGGGCCAGCCCCACCGCCGACGCCTTCATCGACCGATCCCCTTTCCGCCGTAGAACACCACCGGCGAGCAGGCCACCACCTCGGTGCGCCGGATGCTGGAGGCGCCGCCCGCGTCTTCGATCCGCGCCTGCGAGTCCAGCCAGGTGCAGGAGGTGGGAAAGTCCATGGCCTCGAAGCAGGGCTTGTCGCGCTCGGCGATCTTGACGGCGTTGCGGGCCACCCGCCCGCGATAGGTCTGCGGGTCGATGCCCTTGGCCACCAGAGCCTGCGTCGCCGCCACCTGCTGGTCGGGATCGAAGGCCTGGGCGGTGGCCGGCACCATGGCGATGTGGAAGCGGCTGGCCGAGCCGAAGCGGGGCTTGCCCCCTCCCACCTCGGGCGGGCGGCGCGAGAACAGCGGACCGGTGCCGATCACCGCCGGTGCGTCCAGCAGGGCAGGCTTGCCCGAGGCGTCCCGCTTGGCCAGGAAGAACAGCGGCGTCTCCTCGACCACCAGCCGCCCGTCGTACTTGAAGTTGTTGAAGCCCTCGTCGAAATAGGGCATCGCCTGGTCGTCCACCCAGGACACATCGTACTGGCGCAGGAAAGTGGCCACCTCCTTGTTGAGGTACGGATGCACCGGCTTGGCGGCCAGGGTGACCTCCGGCGGCCGCACCGAGAAGATCCAGGGCGCGCCCCGGTAGATGGGCAGCCCGTCGTTCACGATCTGCTCGACCGAGGTGTAGTGATCGAAGGCGGTGCCGGGCGGGACCACCGCATAGAACAGGACCCAGAAGGGGCTATAAAACAGACTGCGCGGGCCGACGTCGAACACCGGCGGCGAGTCCTCGCCGTTGGGCCCCTTGAGCGCGTTCTGGGCATTGCTCCTGTCGTCCCAGGCGGTGACGAACTCGTACCAGGGCTGCACCCAGATCTCGTCGAAGTTCAGCCACATCTCCGGCAACACGTAGGCCGCCGGCTCGCCTTCGCTGTAGGCGGGGATGATGCGCAGGTTGACGGTCCCGTCCGGTTGCGGGCTCAGGAAGGTCTCGGCCGGGAAACCCGCGGGAAAGCTGGCGGTGGGCGCGACCGGCCGCTTGTGCACCAGTGCCTGGTGGATGTCGAACATCGTCCACAGCTGGGGCCGGGCCTCGGGCCGGGTGACCTCCGTCCCGTCGGAGCCGAAGTCCAGGTCGAAGCGCCCGCAGGCGGACAGCAGCAGCAAGAGCCAGCCGGCAGACCGCCCCCGATCCCGCCCTCCCCACTTGCCGCGCATCGTTGCACAGTGAGATGTTCAACCTCAAAAGACAACCCCAAAGAGGAAACCTGCGCGCGGTGGTACTAAGATCGGATCTCGCACATGCAGGTGAGTGAGGGACAGTCCACTCCGGCCGTCGCCACCGACGAGGAATCGGCGAAACAGCCCGAGGGCGCGCCGCCCGTCGGGCAGGGCGGCAGCGCGCCGCCGCCGGCCAGCGAGTCCCCGCCCGCCGATGCCGCGGGAAAGGACGCCGCCCGGCCCTCCGGCGGCCGCAGGCGGCTGGCCAACACCGCCTACGATGCCGACCGACCGCCCGTGCCGCCGGACGCGCAGACCAGCGG
>JBKPRZ010000104.1:0-6472 GCA_046734815.1 Myxococcota bacterium
CCCCCAGCCCGGCATCACCCAGCGCAGCGTCACCATCCAGATCGAATGCAACGACCGCCCCGCCGGCCGCTCCGATCCGCTGGGCGGCGGCCGGGTCTACAACGACGACGCCCGCCTGCGACTGGTGCAATAGAACTCCACCCGTGAGCACCCAAGAAAATCTGTATCCACCGACATTGGCTGGTCGTTGGCAACAACGCCGAGGTGATGGTGGGATTCCTGGGTGAGCCAGGGTCGGCTATCAGCTCCTCACATCCAGTGGAGGATCCGATGCTCACAGCAACTGTTCGACGACTGGGACTAACTTGCGGCCTCGCGCTGCTGCTCGGCACGGCGTGCGTGTCCGGTGAAATTTCTTCTTCCGATGAAACGAATCCGCAACCCGGCGAACAGATTGAAGGACCGGACACCGGCGAAGCGCAGCCGGTCTACCTGGCCAGCAACGGAGCGCCCTCGGGCAATCACTTCACCCTGAACATGATCGGGGTGCCCAAGAGCAAGAAGGTCGACATGACCGGGGGCGGCTCGCGCATGTTCGTGCCGCTGTTCGGGTCGACGAAAATTTTGCTGAAGGAGGGAGACTTCGCCGTCCTCGACGCCAACGCCACCGATGGCTCCGGGACCTTCCAGCTGCCCGACCCCGACGCCGACGGCGACGGGATCACCAGCTACTCGGTGTTCGCGCGCGCCCTGGGCAAGCCGGGCGGCTCGTCGACCACCACCACCTGCGCCCAGGACGCCACCGGCGAGACGTTCTGCAGCGTGTTCACGCTGGTCTCGGTGCGCGGCACCGGCAAGTCCACCTTCACCAACGTCAGCAAGGAGCTGCTGTTCCTGTTCGCGGACGTGGACGGCGACGGCGTCGTGGAGCGCCACGCCCTGTTCGATGACGCCCTCCAGGACTTCTTCTGGCAATACGACAACAACGGCCTCAAGCTGCTGCAGCTGCGCTTTTACGAGGTCCCCACCAACGTGAACTGAGCCCGCCGAAAGGCCGGATCGGAAAAAAGCTGAGAAACAGCTCCCGGTCGACACAATACAAAAGACAGAAGCAAGAGCCGAGCACCGAGCCCCTGCACAGCGGGGTCGGTGACTCGGCTCCTGGCTTTACCGGCTCGTCGCCGGCGGCCTACTGGACCTGATCACACAGCGGGTTCGTGGTGGTGCAGTTGTAGGACTCGAGCTCCTTGAACTGCTTGTTCTCGACCCGGTAGTGGACCATGACCGGGTTGTTGTCGCCGTTGGCGTCGAAGGTGGTGTCGCCAGTGGCGCCCTGGTAGTTGATGGTCCGGCCGGCCTTGATGGCGTCGGCGGCGCGGGCGAACTCGTTGGGCCCCACGCCGATCCGCAGGCCGGCCGGATCGTTGATCCGGTCGAGCGACTGACGGATCGCCTCCGGGCTGGCGCGGAGCGGGTCCGAGCTGGTGCCGACCGCCACCAGGGCGGCCAGCATGTGGGTGACCGCGCAGTCGTAGGCGCCCGAGGACAGCATCTCCGGCTCCTCGCCGTATTCGGCGCGGAAGGCGGCCTCGAAGGCGGCGCCCGACTCGGCGGCCGCCGCCCTGGGGGATCCACCCTCCACCCCCTCGGCGTTGGCGCCCAGCGATCGCAGGATGTGCAGCCGCCGGAAGGCGGTGGTGGCCTGCAGCGGGATGTCGTAGCCCGCCTCGCGGTAGGCCTTGGTGGCCGCGCCCGAGCCCACCGGCAGCAGCGCCAGGAAGATGACGTCCGGACGCCCGTCCTCCATGTTGGTCCCCTCGTTGCGGGTGTCGACCAGCTTGGACAGATCGGTGTTCCAGTTGTAGGAGGTGTCGTTGACCCGCGGGTCGACGTACATCACCTCGATGCTGGAGTTGTCGGGGTGCATCTCCATCATCTTGGTACGCAGGGCCGACTCCCAGCCCTTGCCGTAGGGGTCGTCGGTGGCGATCAGGGCCACCTTGAAGTGGCCGTCCCCGTTGGTGTCCCCGTCGCGCTTCTCGCCGTGGGACATGGCCACCCGCATCTGCACCGCCGCCTCGTATTTGCTGTTCATGAACAGGCGGTGCAAGAAATTGCGATCGTCCCGCTCGGCCATCTGCCGCAGCGGATCGGTGTCCTTGGCGTTGGGGTCGTTGATGAACGCCGACGAGCAGGCGAAGCAGTTGACCGGCAGCCCCATGTTCTCGGCGTAGTTCAGGGAGTTGACGGCGATGGTGTCGGCGCTGATCTCGGTGACCAGCGCGCGGGCGCCGGCGGCGGCGGCCTCGCGCGCCTGGCGGACCGCCTGGTCTGACTTGCTGGCGGTGTCCCGCTTCAGCAGCGCGAACTCGATGGTGCTCTGGTAGCTGGCGCGCAGGCCCTCGTTCATCTGCTTGAAGGCCAGCTCGATGGCCGCGCTGTACGACAGGGTGGCGCTGGTGCCGGTCCGGTCGGTCAAGGCGGCGATGCGGATGGCGTCGGGCGAGGCCTGGGTCTGCAGGTCGGCGCGCTCGAACTTGATGCAGGCAACCGGGGACAGCAGGGCCAACAGCAGGATCGACTTCTTCATGTCCGACTCCTTTCCGCTGACTTGATCAGAACGACTGGCGAACCCCGACGAGCACCCGGCGACCGGTGACCGGCAGGTCGTACCCGCCGAACGCCGGTTCCGAGCGCGCGCGGTTGAGCAGATCGGCCGCCGAGACGACGATCCGCGTTTCGGCGGTGTCGCCCAGCAGGTACAGCTTGGCAGTGGTCACGGTGACGTCGACTGTCGCAAAGGGCGGCAGCGAGTAGCGCGAGTCCTGGTTGTAAAAGACGTTGCTGGCGGTGGCGCCGCGCTCGCCCACGTAGCGGACCCGGGTGTTGAGGTGCAGGCGCTCGGAGAACAGGTCCAGGTCGAAGCCGGCGGTGCCCACCAGGTTGGGGTAGGCCTCGGGCGCGTCGAGCAGCACGGTCTTGCCGTTGACCTCCGCCACCAGCGCGCCGGTGAAGAACGGCTTGAACGGCCCCACCTCGAAGTGGGCGGCCGCCTCGGCCCCCGCGTAGGAGGTCTGACCGCCGTTGCGGGCCACGTGGTCGGTGCCGCCCGAGCGGAACTCGATCTTGTCCTTGAGCACCTGGTAAAAGAACGAGGCCTCCAGCACCGCGCGCGAGGCGATGAGGCCGTACAGCACCAGCTCGCCGCTCTGGATGGTCTGCGGGAGCAGGGCCGGCACCCCGGGGGCGTTCAGGTTGCCGATGATGTTGTTGGCCGCGCCGAAGCCCGGCTGGGCGAACAGCAACACGCCCGAGGGCGCCTGGAAGGCCTTGCCGACGATGGCCTTGATGAACACGCTGTCGGCGGCGCTGTAGGTGAGAGCGAGGCGGTAGCTCGGCTGCAGCGGCGGCCCGAACGATCCGTACGACACGCGGTCCACCCGGCCGCTGGCGGTCAGGCGCAGCTCGGGCAGCGCCCCGAACGGCGCCCCCGACATCTGCAGGTCGGCGCCCAGATCGGACATCAGCTGGCGGCGGGCCTGGCCCTCGGCGATCAGGTCCAGCCGCTCGCCCGCCTGCCGCTGCCCCTCGGCCTGGTTGAAGATGGCGGTGTAATAAAGGATGTTCTCGCGGTCGGCCTCGGCGTCCAGGCCCAGGCGCAGCGAGAAGCGCGAGCCCCAGGAGAACAGCGAGGTCAAGCTGCCGTCCACCGACTGGTAGCCGAAGTTGCGCTTGAAGGCGCGGGCGCGCGAGCCGGTCAGGTAGAACTGCTCGTCGCGGTTGGGCGCGCCGCTGGAGGCGCCCACCCGGAAGGTGGTGCTGTTGCCCTCGGACCAGGTCTTCTCCAGCTTGGCCGAGCCCCAGCCGTTGGTCAGCGACTCGCGGCTCTCGTGGGTGAGGGTCGAGTTCAGCTCGAACTCGCCGCTGGCGTCCAGCCGCTGCACCCCGCCCTCCATGCTCAGCGCGCCCATCGGGGTGCGCAGCACCTTGACCTGCCCGAAGGCGCTGGTCGGGTTGGCGGTGTCGTCGCGGCTGGCCTCGCCGAAGTAGGGAGCAAAGCGACTCTCGCCCGGCTCCTGCGCCCCGAAGGTGCGCTGCACCCGCCGGCCCGAACGGTCCAGGCTGGCGGTGGAGGCGGCCAGCAGCACGGTGACGTTCGAGCCGCCGTACGAGGCCACGCCCGAGGTGCGCCAGCCCAGCCGCCCGCGATCGATCGCCTGCCCGACGCCGGAGGCCTCGACCAGGGTGCCGAAGGTGGGCGAGCGGGTGATGACGTTGACCGTGGCGATGAAGGCGTTGGCGCCGTACAGGGCCGACAGCGGCCCCATGGCGATCTCGATCCGCTCGATGGCGTCGACGGGCAGGTATTCGGGGCCCAGGAAGGCGCGCAGGTCGGGGCGGAAGTTGACCGCCACACCGTTGATCATCACCTTGACCAGGCGGGTGCCCGAGCGCAGGCCGCCGGTCACGCCGCGCACGCCGATCGAAGGCGAGGTGCCGCTGTCAATCAGATACAGGCCCGGCACGCTGGACAGCGCCTCGGCCACCGACTGCCAGCCGTTCTGGATGATCTGCGCGCGGCTGATGAAGATGACGTTGGCGGGAGTGACGGCCCGCTCCTCGACCTCACCGCCGCTGCCAGTGACGGTGGGGAGGCTCAGCAGCTCCTCGAGGGTCATTGGCCGCAGCTCGTTGACACGGACCTCTGGCCGGCCGTCCTGCGCGGCCGCCGTCAGGGGTGAAACGACCGCGCCAGCGATCGCACATGCGAGCGCACCTGCGATTCTGGCCGCGGATCTGGAGAGCTTTTCCACGGACCGCCTTCCTGGTCTGGGTCTTCGTGCGGCGGAGGCCTACACCGGTTTCAGGGCAGGCATAACACGCCTCGGGCCCCGAGACGAACAGGGATCGTCTGGCCCGCCGTGACCGTCGGTGAGCTGACGCGGCGACGCTACGCACGCGCCTGGCCCTTGCGCCGCCCTTGCGCGCGGGGGGTCAGGGCGGCGATTCTCCGGCGATGGCGGGGGTTTTGCCGCGGCTGCAGATCCTGGCGGCGGCGCTGCTGTTCTCGACGGGCGGAGCCGCGATCAAGTCGGCCGCCTTCACCAGCTGGCAGGTGGCGGGCCTGCGCTCGGCGGTGGCGGCGCTGGCGATCTGGGCTTTTCTCCCGCAAGCGCGGCGGCTGGGCGACACCGTGGCGGCGCGCGCGCGCACCGCCGCCGTGGCGCTGGCCTACGCCGCCACCTTGGTGCTGTTCGTGCTGGCCAACAAGCTGACCACCTCGGCCAACACGATCTTCCTGCAGTCGACCGCACCGCTGTACGTCCTGCTGCTGTCGCCCTGGCTGCTGGGCGAGCGCGCCCGCCGGCGCGATCTGCTGTTCATCGCCGCGGTGGCGGCGGGCATGGCGGTCCTGCTGCTGGGAGAGCAGCGGAGCTTCGCGACCGCGCCCGATCCGGTGCGCGGCAACCTGCTGGCGCTGGGCAGCGGGTTGACCTACGGCTGCCTGATCCTGGGCCTGCGCTGGACCGGCCGCGGCGGGCGTTCGGCGATGCCGGCGGTGGCGCTGGGCAACCTGCTCGCCTTCGCCGCCACGTTGCCCATGGCGCTGCCGATCGCGGCCCACCCCCTGAAGGACTGGGCCATCATCATCTATCTGGGCGTCTTCCAGATCGGCCTGGCCTACGTGTTGCTGGCCGCGGCTATGCCGCACGTTCCCGCGCTGGAAGCGTCATTGCTGCTGTTCCTCGAGACCGCGCTGAACCCGGTCTGGGCCTGGCTGGTGCACGGCGAGTCGCCCGGGTCATCATCGCTGCTGGGCGGCCTGGTAATCCTGGCGGCGACGGCCGGCCGTACGGTGTGGGAGAGCCGCGCGATGCGTGGAAATGCCGCTGTGGAAAGTCCGTAGTTTCACATGCTAAGTGATCTCGAACACATAGAGTGCGGGTGCGGGTGGGAAGGAAAACGGGCCTCGTGCGTAGCTCTTGAGGTAGATAGCGACATCGCGGCGACGGGGATGGCCGTCGTGCCCCAGGATTTCCGGACGAGGCCTTCCCGCAGCTCGGCCGGCAAGGAGACCACGATGGGCATCAGCAAGACCATGGCGATCGCGCTCAGCGTGGCGCTGGTCGGTTGCGACGTCTTCGACCCGAGCCTGTACCAGAACCGGACCAGCGTCACCCTGGCCGACCGCTGCGAGCGCGACGTGCCGATGGTGCCGTCGAGCGAGGAACGCTTTTACATCGACACCAGCGCGATGGCCGGCGACTACCACGAATTCGCCGGCTGCCTGCGGCGCGATCTTCCCGGCAACGACGGCTTCGTCAAGATCGCCACCAACGCCGGCGAGAAGTGGCACGTCCACGTCGAGCCACTGAAGGACGAGCTGGACCCGGCCATCTATTTTCTCCCCAGCTGCGACATCCGCACCTGCACCGCCCGCACGATCAACGACGGCTGCGGCGCGGGCAAGGCCGAGCACCTGTCGTTCCTGTCGACCGGCGGCAACTACTTCATCGGCATCGACAGCCGC
>JBKPRZ010000105.1:0-7384 GCA_046734815.1 Myxococcota bacterium
GTCACGTCCCGCAGCCGCGACTCGAGGGTGGTGCGCTGATCGAGCAGCAGCTCCCGCTGCCGCTCGTACGACACGATGTCGTGCTCCCGCTTGAACTCGTCTATGCGTTTCTCCACCGCAGCCAGCCGCTCCCGATAGGACACAACTTCGCCGTCCATGAACGATGCCCTCCGTTCGGAGAGGACATCCACCCGTTTGTGCAGGTACTCCTCGACCAGATTGTTCACCACCTGTGCCGCCAGCTGCGCGCTTTGATGCCGGAAAGACACCTCGATCACACTGCTGTCCTTCAACAACACAGCATTGAGACTATCTTCCATCGCCAGCAACCCGACATCCGTGGGGGTCTGCGGGGGTTGCAGCCGGCGCCGGGCCAGGTCGGGGACGAGTCGGAACGGCCCGATGGTTTTCACCACCTTTTCCAGCAGATCTCGACTGGTCAGGATGTTCAGCTCCGAACGCAACGCCTGCTCGCGGGCCATGGCGATGGGCTGCGTGCCCAGCTCGCCCACCTCGGGCTGATAGATGTGCTCTCGGCCAACGCGCACGACCAGGCTGGCCTTGGCCTCGTACGACGGTTTGCTCCGCCAGGCGACGAAACCGGCCCCCATCATGGGAATAAGGAACGCCAGGGACAGCCAGAGTCGGTCCTTGAACAAGTTGGTCAAAAATTCGAGCAGCGTGTACGGCGCGCTGACGTATTTGCCGGCGTCGCCGTAACTGGAGCTTGTCTCACGCATGTGACTGGCCATATTCCGTTCCGCAATCCGAATCGAAAATAGGACCGTAGCAGGCGGCGGCCCGTTCGTTCAACGTGTGGCGAGCAACTTCCTGCCAATGACGCCGATGCTGTGAGGGCCGAGGCACCGGCGCATCATGTACAACCTGGAACATCCGGAACATCCACTCCAGTCCATGCGCGCTACCGCCCGCCCCATGCGTATCGGTCATGTAACTTTTCTGATCCACACCCCGACGGCGTTGACTCGCCCCGAGTCAATCGCGTCCGCTGGCGGAAGCACCGGAATGAGTGAGGCGGGGTCGTGAAGAGCTTCCTTGGGACCAACGAAAATCTGCTAGGCGCTCTTCAGCGCGTGGCCGACATCCTGGTCATCGCGCTCATCCACTGGGCGGCGCGTTCGGTCTATGGCGTGGCCCCTGAAGCGCAGACCCTGAACGCCACCGGGGTGGGCGCCCTGGTCTTCATGCTGGCGGCCGAGACCAACGGCCTGTATCGGCCCTGGAACTGGCAGCCCGCCGAAGACACGCAGATGCGCACGGTGGTCCTGAGCTGGCTGGTGGTGCCGGTGGTGCTCACCTTGCTGGCCTTCTCGACCAAGACCTCCGCGCACTACTCCCGCGTCGTATCGTTCAGCTGGTTCCTGCTGTCCCCGTTCGCCCTGTACGGCTGGCGGCTGGGGGCTCGCGCGCTGCTGCGGCATCTGCGCACGAAGGGTTGGAACGTCAAGCGCGTGGCCATCCTGGGCGCAGGAGCCAACGCCGCGCAGGTCGGACAGCACATCGGCGAGCAACCCGGGCTGGGCATGCGCGTGGTGGGCCTGTTCGACGACCGCGCCGGTGCGGACCGCCGTGAGGCCAGCGCCAGCATCCCCTACCTCGGTAACGTCGCCGCCCTGGTATCGGCCTGCAAGGCCGGCCAGATCGACGTCGTCTACGTCACGCTCCCGCTGCGGGCGGAGGGGCGCACCGCCGAGATGTTGCGCGCGCTCGCCGACACCACGGCCACCGTCTACCTGCTGGCCGACTTCTTCACCTACGAGCTGCTGTGCGCGCGCTGGAGCACGATGGGCCGCTTCCCGGTGGTCAGCATCTACGACACGCCGTTCACGGGCATCGTCGGCTGGCTCAAACGGGTCGAAGATGTGCTGATCGGGCTGGTGATCCTGGCGCTCATCGCCGTGCCGCTGCTGGTGATCGCGCTGGCGGTGAAGCTCACCTCGCCCGGGCCGGTGTTCTTTCGCCAGCGACGCTACGGGCTCAACGGACGGGAGATCCGGGTCCTCAAGTTCCGCACCATGACGGTGACGGAGGACGGCGACAGCGTGCCCCAGGCCCGGCGCGAGGACCCGCGCGTGACCCGGCTGGGGCGGGTCCTGCGGCGGCTGTCGCTGGACGAGCTGCCTCAATTCCTGCAGGTCATCACCGGCGAGATGTCCATCGTGGGGCCGCGCCCGCACGCGGTGGCCCACAACGAGGAGTACCGGACCATCATCCAGGGCTACATGCTACGGCACAAGGTGAAGCCCGGAATCACGGGCTGGGCCCAGGTCCACGGGTGGCGGGGTGCGACCCCTCAACTGGGGATGATGGAGAAACGGGTCCAGTACGACCTCGAATACATCCAGAACTGGAGCCTGGCGCTCGACCTGGAAATCATATTCTTGACGATCTTCGGCCGTCGCAAAGGCCGCAACGCCTATTGAGAGGCGCTGGCTGTCGCAAAGGCGACCGTCAATCAGAGGCGACCAATCAACGCCGACCGATCACAGGCGACCGATCACAGGCGACGATGCAGCCACCTGGGCAGGTAGTCCCGGCGCTTGTTGAGCACGGTGCCGAGCACATTCGCCCGGAACATGCGCAGATCGTCGACCAGCTGGCGGACCTGCGATCGCAAGGTCTCCTCCGCCTCGACCACCACCACGACGCCGTCCACCAGCGACGCGAGGACCAGACCCATCTGCGACTCGGTTACCGCCGGCGTGTCGATCACCACCTCGTCGAACTCGGCGGTGAGGCTGCGCCAGAATCGCTGCTCCTTCAGCAACGAGGCGGTGCGCTCCTCCGAGCCGTAGCTCATCAGCAGGTTGTGGTACAGGCCTCCCCCCAGCAGCTGTGCGGTCGAGGTGACGCTCCGGCCGGTCAGGATGGTGTCGGTGATCGTTGCCCGCGCCAGCTCCTCGTGGGCGCCGGGGTGCCGCGCATCGACCAGCAGCACGCGGCGGTCGGAGGCCTGGACGGCGACCTGACTGTAGCCGCAGGCGAGGCTGCTGGAACCTGCCCCCGGGTTGGGGGCGATGAACAACACCGACCGCCCGGGGCGCGCGGCCAGCGCCGTGTCCACGCGGTGGAACAGCGCGAGCATCTCGTTCTTCTGCAGCCGCTGGAGTCCCTGGCGCGCGACCAGCTGGGCGGATTCGCGACCGGTCAAGGCCAGCTCGCGGGGGTCCGGCTGGCGCACCGGGCGCCCGTAAGGCTGCAACTCGCGGCCCGATGCACCGGGCTGGGTGGGTGGCGGCTGGTACCCGACGTCGGACGGCGGTGCGCCATCGGGCGGAACGGGGGCCATGCGCGGGATTCCGATCGACGTCGCCCTGGACTGCATCTGGCGCGCGCGCTCGTACTCCTCCTTCGGGAGGACGGTGGGGGTGCCGACGACGGTTCGCTTGGACACGCGTCCGAAAGGTTATCAGACTGGGTAGCCCGATGTAAGATGAACGAGCGATTACCTTGCCGTCATCTAAAACTACGTGAAAACCACCGTGAAAACCCCTTCCGGAACCACTCCAAATCCGTCCCGAAATCTGCAATGGGGCGTTCCGGAAACATTCGTTTAACTCAATAGCCATTCGTCCGTTTGCCGTGACCGAAAATGCCGTGTCGGATCGAGCTCTTCAATAACTGGAAGACCGCTGCTCCCGCGTTCCAGAAGCTCGCCGCCGACGGCGCGTCGCTGCCATTCCAGCAGCGGGATTGGCTGGACGCGTGGTATCTGCATCCGGGCCGCCAACCAGGGATCGAGGCCCTGCCGGTGGTCATCCACGTCGACGGCGTACCGGCCCTGGCGCTGCCGCTGGTCCGCCGACGCGCGCGCGGGCTGGTGCACGTCGAGTTCGCCGACGGCGGCCTGACCGACTACAACGCACCGGTGCTGGGGCCGGCCGCGCCCCGGTCGCCGGCTGGCGCCGTCGAGCTGTTCCGCGCGCTCCGCGCCGAGCTCCGCGGGGTCGACGTGATCGATCTTGCGCGCATGCCTGCCGCGGTGAAAGGAAAGATCAACCCGCTGGCGTTGCTGCCCGAGGCGCGCAGCGCGCGGCTGGCGGGCAACCTGATCCAGATCGACGGGTCCTGGGACGAGTGGCACCACAGCTTCGACCGCCGCTACCGCAAGGAGCTGGAACGGATCTGGCGCGTCTTCACCCGTCACGAGGGTGCCGCCTTCAAGCAGCTGGGGCCCGGCCCCGAGGCTCAGGCCGTGTACCAGCGCCTGACGGTGCTGCAGCGAGACCGTCTCACCAGCCAGGGCATCCCCTACCTGCTCGACCAGCCCGCCAAGGCCGGCTTCTACCGCGACCTGCTCGCCAGCGGCCTGGCCTCGGGCAGCGTCATCCTCACCGCGCTGACGGTCGGGGACGAGGTGGTGGCCGCGCTCTACAGCGTCGGGGACGGCCAGCACATGTTCATGCTGCGGCTGTCGACGGCGGGCGGCGAGTGGACCAAGTGCTCGCCGGGGCGGTTGATCATCGAACGTACGATGCATGCGCTTTTCGAACGCTCGTACCGGACCTTCGACTTCACGCTGGGCGACTACGAATACAAGAAGCGCATGGGGGTGGTGAGCGTGCCGCTGACCGACGTGCGCGTGTCGGCCAGCCTCAAGGGCCTGGTGCCGGTGGCGATCGGGCGCCTGCACGCGCGCGCCCGCCGCAGCCCGCGCTTGCGCGCAGTCGTCCGACGGCTGCGGGGCCGCGCCTGACCCGCGCGGCTCAGCCGGGCCGCAGCCGCTGCCAGCGGAGCCGGGCCCGGCGCCACAGCCCGTAGGGGTTGGGCAGGTGGCGCTTGCCGTCGACGACGGTGCGCCCTCCCCAGGCGGACAGGGTGTGCAGCCCATCCGGGTTGGCTCCCCCCCGGTCGGGATTCAACCACCGCACCGTCTCCTCGCGAAAGCGGGTGGGCGTCAGCACCAGCACCCGGTTGATGGCCACCGCTCCGCCGTAGTGGCGCCGGCAGTCCTGGGCCGGGCGGTACAGCGCGCCCGCGCGCACGAAGGGCGTCCCGGCCGGCCGCGCGCTGGCGGCGTCGATCTTCACCGGGTTGGCGGGGTGAGGTCGCCAGGGTCCCTCCAGGCGATCGGCGTAGCAGAGGCAGAGGTTGTCGTGGAGCCCGAGGTCGCCGTCGGTGTACGCCAGCCAGAAGCGACCTTCCCGGTGGAAAATCGTCGCGTCGGCCGCCAGCACGTCCTCGAGCAAGGTGGCCAGCGGCCGCCAGCCGCCAGCCGGGTCCTCCGCGTACAGCACGCACGACCGGCTGGCGGGCACCTCGGGCATGCAATAGCGAACGCCGTCGTGCGCGAACAGGTAGGGATACGACAGGTGCCCCGGCACCGGGAACGGGACCGGTCGCTCGGCGATGATCCGTCCGTCGGCCAGGGTGACCTCGGCGATCTGCCCCAGCGCCGTGCGCTGGTCGTAGGTCTCGCAATACAGGCGGTCGGGCGCGTCGGGCAGCGGGAACGGATCGGCCAGGTAGCGGCGGTGCTGGCGAGGCCCTACCCAGCGGATGGGCAGCGGCGGCGGCAGATCCAGCACCTCCTCGATCGGATGGTCGATGGTCCCCAGCATCCAGGACTCGTCGACGATCATCCGGCGGAAGCGCCCGCCCACCGCACGCAGGCGGGCCCGGATCCGGTCCGACAGCACACCCGCACGCCCGGACGGCGGCGCGACGGGCGCCGATTCGGCCAGGTCGGGCAGTTCCAGCCCCTCGCGCAGCTCCAGCAGCAGCTGTCGCACCAGCCGGATCGCCGTTTCGATCGCGATCGAACGCAGCCGGGGATAATCGGGCGCGGGCGCCAGGTGGGCGCGGCGGACCAGCCTGGGGCGTGCCTGGGGACCACGCACCACCAGCACCTCCGGCACCGCCCCCCGGGCGAAAGCGGGCAGCGCCGGGAAGGCGTCAGCCAGCGGGCGGCCGTCGCCGTCGCGCAGTCGCCACAGGCCCCCGCGCGCGGAGTCCTCCCACACATCGGGCGCCCGGTCACCCGGATCGACCAGGACGTCCCAGCCGGAACCGGACGGCCCCTCCGGCAAGACGGTCACCTGCAGGCCCGGGGTGGCGGCCAGGCGATCGACCAGGGTGCCCATCCAGTCGGGCGTGCCCGGCGCGGGCAGGACGATCCCCACCCGCATCAGGCGGCCGGTCCCCGACGTAGGCGCTCGCGCAGGAGCCGGCGCAGGCCGCCCACGTCCAGCAACCAGGCTCCGGCGCCATAGCTGGCCGTACCCAGCAGCACCAGCACCAGCAGCCCCAGCCGCGTCGGCGGAGGATGCGCCAGTGCCAGTACGGCCACCATCAGCGCGGTGGCCCCGGCGATGCGCAGCAGGGGCCCGCCCGGGAAGCTCATGCGGAACAGGCGCTGGCCGATGATCAGGTGGCTCAGCACCGCCACCGCGTAGCTGGCCACGGCGGCATACGCCGCCCCCATCACCCCCAGCCGTGGCAGCAGTCCGACGGCGATCACGACCTTCGCGACGGCCGCGGGAGCGAGGGCCACCACGAACATCTCGGTGCGGCCGCTGAGATGAAACGACTGCGAGAGGTAGTGTTGCTGCAGGCCGCACAGGAAGGCCGAGACCACGATCCAGGGCATCATCGCCCGGGCGGGCTCGCGGAAGGCCTCGCCGACCAGCACGGCGGCGATGTGGTGGTTGCCCATCAGCAGCCCGGCGGCGGCCGGGATGGCCACCGCCAGCAGAGCCGTCCCGTTCTGCCGGGTCTGGCGGCGGGCGGCCTCGGGACCGTCACGCTCCAGCGCGCGCACCAGGATCGGGAAGGTGGCCAGCGAGATCCCGCTGAACAGGGCCCCGAGCGCCCGGTCCATGACCCCGTAGGCCACCGCGTACACACCCACCGCCTCCGGTCCCACGAAATACTGGATCAGCAGCCGATCCGCGCTGGACATGACGAAGTCCAGGGTGGTCGAGGCGGTCAACGGCAGACCGTAGCGCAGCAAGCTCCTGATCTGTCCGGGCGGCGGACGTGTGCGCAGCGAGGCGATGGCCACCGGCAGATCCAGGAGGCCCATCACCGCCGCGCCGGCGATCAGACCCAGTAGCGCCCCCGCGGCGCCCAGACCCATCCCGCGCACCAGCGCCACCCCCACCGCCAGGCCCAGGAGCGCCTGGCCGGCCTCGATGACGTTGTAGCGCCCCACCCGCAGGGCGCCCCGATGGAACGCCTGATTCAGGGCGGTGAACGAGCGCGCCAGCACCAGCGGCAGCCCCAGCCACAGCAGCCCGGCCAGGGGCGCCTTCCACGGGCCCAGCCACAGCACCAGGGCGTAGCCCACCGTGATCAGCAGCGCCACCAGCGCGAACGCGCGGTGGGCTGCCGCGCTCAGCCCGGTCACGCCCGGGGTGTCGCC
>JBKPRZ010000106.1:0-8614 GCA_046734815.1 Myxococcota bacterium
TGCCCTCCATCGCCTCCGGCCAGGTCCCGCCGGGTCGAGGCGACCGAGCCGTTCCGCACCGACGCCGCCGACGCGCACAGCGCCCCCACGCGATCGTTGACGCTGGCCGCGCGCCCGTACAGCCCGACCAGCACCTCGCCCGCCTGGCACTCCAGCGGCCGCGCCTCGCCCCCGTCACCCCCGGACAGTCCGGTGCGCGTGATGGTTCCGTTGCCATCCGGTACGCGACAGGACAGCCCGATGGCATCGACGTAGGTCCCCGATCGCACGTGAACCCCCATGGCGATCTGCCCCGACGGACACTGGGTGTAAAAGCCGGTCCCGCCCGCCCAGCCGGTCGGCGCCAGCCGCGTCTCGCGCTGGAGGTCGTCCCGCCGGGGCCCGTTGCCGACCAGCTTGCCCTTGTTCGAGATCGCGCGCGAGCAGGCCTCCAGCTGCTCGTTGATCGTGTAGCGGTATTCCAGCGCGTTCAGGTAGTCGAGAGACGGCGAGCTGTTGTTCATCGGGTGCTGGTACCCGCGGTTGTGCGCCACCTCGTGCCCGATCACCGCAGCCAGGTCGGTGATCGATGCGCCCGCCAGGAAGTCGGGGTCGAGGTACAGCCGCTCGTCGCTGATGCCGTACACCGGCGCCTCCGCATTGGCGCCGCCGAGGTCCCGGCAAGACACCCAGGTCCCCAGCGGCGTGTCGAGCTTCATCTGATCGAGGATCACCTCCGGAAACGACTCGGTATACGACTGCAGCGACTGGGTCAGACACTCGCGCATGGCCGTGTTGCGGACATTGGCGTTGATCACCTTCATCGCCTTCGTGATCTTGGGCGACTGGCTGGAATCGCAGAACGGCGCCAGCGGCGACCAGGTCCCATCCAGCGCCTGGGTGGTCCTCTCCACGCCATCGCCGTCGCCCCCACCCGCCGGGTCGATGCCCGCCACGTCCCCACAGCCACCGCCCAGCGCCAGCAACAGGATCGGGATGGCCTTGTTCGACACGAGTCTCTGCTTGGTCATGATGATGTCCTCCACGGTGCCGCGCCGGAGGCCACCACGGCCTCCCCGGACACCGCGGGCGATACGCAGCCGCACCCGAGCCCGGTCACGCTCGGCCCGGGCACCCGCGCGTGAAATTGCCGGGTCAAATCGACGGGGAAGAATCGAAAAAACCGACGTTCCAGCCGATCGTCCGTCTAGTCGTCCAGGCTGCCCATCGTCAGATTGACGGTCGTGCCGGTCATCCCGCTGGCCTGGTCGGACGCCATGAAGGCGGCCACGCTGGCCATCTCGGCGAGTGTCATCAGCCGTCGCGGGTGGGTCCTGCTGGCGAGCACGCCCTGGAACTGCTCCCAGGTCATGCCGGACGCCCGGGCCCGGGGCTCGAATGCCTCCTTCAAGGTGCCCGTCTCCGGCATCCCCTGCGGTCGCAGACCGACCACCCGGATGCCATGAGGTGCGAGCTCGGCCGACAGCTGCCGCGTGAGCCTCGACGTCCAGATCCGTCAGCGGCACGCCCAGGATCTTCGCATCCGGGAACCCTTCAGGTCCTGCCGCCGCGGCAGCTCGCCGTGCTCATCCTGCGCGACGTTGTGGGATTCCACGCCGACGAGGTCGCCGCCATGCTGTCGTCGACCGTCGAGTCGGTCAACAGCGCCCTCAAGCGCGCCCGCGCCAGCCTGCAACGCCAGCCGCCCATCACCGACCGCGAACCACCTCCCGCCCCCGGGTCACCCGCCGAGGACGCCATCGTCGCGAAGTTCGTGCGCGCCTACGAGTCCGCGGATCTCGACGCGCTGGTGGCCCTGTTGACCGACGACGTCTTCATCTCGATGCCGCCGATACCCTTCGAGTATCAGGGGCGAGACGTGGTCGCCGATTTCTTACCTGCGCACCCCGACCGGCGACCGCCCCGCCACCGGCCTGGTCGTCCTCGGCCTCACCGGCGACCGGATCTGCGCCATGACCCGCTTCGAGAGCGACGTGCTCCCCTGGTTCGGATTGCCGCCCGCAACGCCGCGCGCCGGGGCGGTCTGATCGGCCGGACACCCGCCCGGCCGCATGCGATGCTGGGGCGATGCCCGATCTCGAGGAAGCCAGGCGGGCGCTGGCTCTGGCCGACGAGGCGTTCGCCCGTTCCGACGTCGACGCCGCCGTCGCCCACCTGTCCGCCGCCATCCGCTGCTTCACCGCCGGCGGTGACAAGCGGCGCGCGGCCATGGCCTGCGTCCGGCTGGGGCAGACGCTGGCCTTCAGGATGGGCAACCTGACCGCGAGCCGCGCCTGGTTCACCCGCGCCCGGCGCCTGGTCGAGGACGAGCCGCCCTGCCTGGAACAGGGCTGGGTGGCGGTGGCCGCCATGGGCTGCGACGTCGACGATCCCGCCGAGCTGCTGGCCGCCGCCGAGCTCGCGCTCGATCGGGCGCGTCGGTTCGGCGACATCAACCTCGAGACCAAGGCGCTGGCCGACGCCGGCCTGGCCCACGTTCAGGCCGGGCGGATCACCCGCGGCATGGCCCTGCTGGACGAGGCGATGGCCCTGGCCTGCGGACCGGCCGACGACACCCTGACCGCCGGCAGGTCGGTCTGCTCGTTCTTCACCGCCTGCTACTACACCACCGACTTCGAACGAGCGGCGTCGTGGGCCACCCTGCTGCGCCAGCAAGGGCTGATCGGTCTGGCGCCCGGGTCCATGCCGCTGTCGAACCATTGCGACAGCCTGCAGGCCACGATGCTGATGGAGCTGGGTCGCTGGACCGAGGCCGAGGCGGTCCTGGTCCGGGCGCGCGTCGACTGCGAAGCCATGACCAGCGTTTCCAGCTGGCACGCCGACATCGCCCTGGCCGATCTGCGCATTCGCCAGGAACGTCTGGACGAGGCCGAGGCCTTGCTGCTCGGCAAGGACCAGGCCATGCAGGCCCTGCTCCCCTTCGCCCGCCTGCATCTGGCCCGCGGCGATCACCGGCTGGCCCGCGCCACCGCCCAGCGCGGCCTGCGCGCCGTTCGCCAGGACCAGCTGCGCGCCGTCGAGCTGCTGATCCTGCTGGTCGATGCCGCCCTCGCCGCTGGCGATCGGGAAGCAGCCTCCGAGGCGTCGACGAAGCTGATGGCCTGCGCGAGCGACCTCCCGGTCTCCGCCCTGCAGGCCCGGGCTCTGGCCGCACGCGCGCGCGTCCTCATCGCCACCGGCGACCCCCGGCAGGCCGTCGCCGTCCTCGAGCAGGCGGTCGACCAGCTGGACACCCGCCAGCTGCTGTGGCTGCACGCCACCTTGCTGCTCGAGCTGGCCCGCGCCCGCCAGCAGGCCGGCGACGCCGACGGCGCCCGGCTGGACGTGCACGCCGCCGCCGCCGCGCTGACCAGCCTGGACGTGGTGCTGTCGCCGGCCGATCGCGCCCTGCTGGCAGGTGCGACCCCGTCGCCACGCCGTTCCGCGCGGACAGCCGCGCTGGCGCGTGACGGAGCGTGGTGGGTGGCCTCGTGCGAAGGCAGCAGCGCGCGCGTCCAGAACAACAAGGGCCTCGCCTACCTCGCCGAGCTGCTCGCCCACCCCGGCACCGAACGCCACGTGCTGGACCTGGTCGACCGCATCGAAGGCGTCGCCGCCCCCGGCGGGGTGGACCGGCGCACCCTGGGCGACGCGGGACCGCAGCTGGACAGCGAGGCCCGCGCCGCCTACCGCCATCGCATCGAAGAGCTGCGCGCAGTCGCCGACGACGCGCTCGCCGACGGCCGCCTGGAGGCCGCCGAAGCCGCCCAGTCCGAGATCGAGCAGCTGGCCGCCCAGCTCGCCGGCGCCTTCGGCCTGGGCGGTCGCGACCGTCGTGCCGCGTCGGCCGCCGAGCGCGCCCGCCTGAACGTCACCCGCGCCCTGCGCGCGTCACTGGCCCGGCTGCGCGAGGCCCTCCCCGCCGCCGAGGTGCTCGACCGACGGGTGCGCACCGGCCTCTACTGCGCCTACGAACCCACACCCGACGACGAGGTCCGGTGGGTCGTTCAGTCGTGATTGAACGGAATCGCCCCCGACTGAACGCCTCCAGGGCATGAACGACACACACTCCGCAGTGGACGAGATCGCGAACGGCATCTACCGCATCTCGACCTTCGTCCCCCAGGTCACCCCCTACGGTTTCACCTTCAACCAGTTCCTCATCGCCGCCGAGCAGCCGCTGCTGTTCCACACGGGCCCGCGCGGCATGTTCCCCCTGGTCGCCGAGGCAGTCGCCAAGGTCCTCCCGGTCGAGTCCCTCCGCTGGATCAGCTTTGGACACGTCGAGTCGGACGAATGCGGCTCGATGAACATGTGGCTCGCCGCCGCCCCCGAAAGCCGCGTCGCCTACAACCCCCTCGGCTGCGACATCTCGCTCAACGACCTGTGCGACCGCCCGCCGCGCTCCCTGCCGGAAGGCGAGGTCATCGACCTCGGCGGCAAGCGCGTCCGCGCCATCCACACCCCCCACGTTCCCCACGGCTGGGAAGCCCAGGTCCTGTACGAGGAGACGACCGGCACCCTCCTGTGCGGCGACCTCTTCACCCACGTCGGCCCCGGCCCCGCCCTCACCACCGACGACGTGGTCGAGCCCGCCATCGCCGCCGAGAACATGTTCCACGCCACCTCCCTGAACCCCGACACCGGCCGCATCCTGCGGGCGCTGGGCGACCTCGCGCCGCAGACCCTCGCGATCATGCACGGCAAGTCCTTCCACGGCGACGGCAAGCGCGCGCTGTACGACCTGGCGGCCGCTTACGACGGGATGACGGGGGCAGCGGCCGTTCGGCGGCCTGGCTCCGAGCGTGAGCCCGGGACCAGGGCCGCTGAACGGCCGACAGGTGTTACAGCGACGCCGGGCTGACGAAGGTGTAACCCAGCGCCCGGAGGCCGTCGACGGTCTCGCGCAGCATCGACAGCTCGAAGAACGGGTGGAAATAGAAGCTGGCGAAGCCGTCGCGCACCACCAGGTTCTTCCGGGCGGCGTTGATGAGGTCGCCCGGAAAGCGGGTGGGGTACTGGTAGAACATCGTCGGCTCGATGTTACCCAGGTTCTCGGGCAGCACCTTGGTGCCGTACACGTCCTTGACCACATAGGGGAAGAACTGCCCGAAGATGCGGCTGTAGTTGACCCCCGCGCCGCTCAGCACACCGTTGAAGTAGAGGCTGCGCTCCCAGCGGGTGGTGAACCGTCCCGCCACCGCCTGGTAATCGGTCGCCGACGCCGAGTAGTGCGGGAACTCGAAGATCGTCGGCAACGCCAGGCCCGCGTTCTTGAATAACGTGTCCGCGTTGGTCAGCCGGCTGCGCGCCCAGGTGAGCGAGTCGCCGGGGATGGGCCCCTGGTAGGTCAGGGTGTGGTCCAGGTTCTCGACCACCCGGTAGAACTCGTAATCGTCGGCGCTCACCCGGTTGTAGGGGTTGATCGCCGTGTCCCACTGGTGGGTCTGGCCGTGCATGACCATGGTGCCGCCCTTGCTGGCCATGTCCTTCAGCAAGGTGGCCAGCGAGCGGTTGTCCTGCAGGCGGATGCGCAGGGACCGGCCGCCGTTGTAGACACCGCCGGGATCGCGGAACTCGGGCACCACCCCGAAGCCGAAGGGGATGTTCTGGCTCTTCAGGTAGTCGGCAACGGCCTTCAGCTGCGCCACGTCGGTGTCGCCGCTGATGTCCTCCAGACGCACCATCGCCCGGTGCCGTTCCGCGGTGGCCGGAGCCAGGGCGTCGAACAGCAGATCGGCGTAGACCAGCATCCGGTCCTCCTCGCTCATGTAGCTGAAGGGGATCTCGCCGACGAAGGTGATGTTGCCGCCGCGGGTGGCCCAGGGAAAGCTGGTCCCGTCGGCGCGCACGGCCTCGGACAGCACCTTGGCCTTGGTGCCGTCGATCAGCGTGACCGACATGATGCCAGCCGCGTTGGAGGCGTAGCGGTTCAGGCTCTGGCCCTTGTAGCGGACCTGGGACACGCCCGCGAAGTCCAGCACGCCCGGCAGAAAGCCGAAGCGCGCGCCGAAGGCGACGTCACCGCCGGCCCGGGCCACCAGCTGCCAGACGTTGTAGAAGCTCCACACCACCGGCTTGGTGGTGGCGAGCACGTCGTCCAGCAGGCAGCTCGGCAGCGGCTCGTCATAGGTCGAGCCCATGTACAGGACCGCCTGGTAGCCGGCCATCTCGCCGCAGGTGTACGAGACCACCGGCTTGGTGGTCCAGGAACCGAAATGGCTGGCCAGGTTGGCCGCGCCGATCCCGTACAGCTCACCGAGGGCGCCGTACGGGCCGGTGGTGTCGTACAGGACCAGCGCACCGCCGGTGCCGGAGCTGAGCGCCGACAGGGCCACTTCCATCCCCTCGCCGCTCTGGGGGGCAGGCGTGCCGGTCAACATGGGCGCGGGCGGGCCCTGACCGGGAGCGGGGTTGTTCACCATGATGGAGGCGGCTCGCCGCGAGGTGGAGTGCCCCCGCTCGCGGGTCTCCTGGCAGGCGGACAGTGAGGCGGCGACCAGCAGGGCGGTCAGCCCCGCGAGCGGCGCGCGCACTCTTGCGAACGGAGGACTGTGGACGCGGGTCATGTTTCGGTTTTCCTTTCTTGTTGTCGGGAATCGATTGTTCCGGTGCCAGGGTGGCGACTCGGATCTCGGTACGGGGAAGTCGACGCGGCCACGACCCGGCCTGCTGGCACCACACCACGTAGCGGTGGTACAGGCGGCGCGCGGCCGGCGGCCCGAAGGGGCTCATGTAGTCGAGGACCGCGAAGCCGATGGCCTGCTCGACCAGCGGGCGCTCGGCGATGAGGCTGCGGCGAACGGTGTCGAAGTCGGCCGGGCGGGCCGCGAACGGCCGGTCGTCGTGCGGGGTGCCGTGCAGCTGATCGAACAGCTCGATCACGCTCCACAGGCGCACGCCGACACCGGCGGCCACCGGGGCGAGCGCGCGCAGGTAGTCGGCCGCCCGTTCCGGCGTGGCCCGCCGGGTCCCCACTCCGTCCTGCAGCGCCAGCACGTCGAAGGGGCGGCCGACCATCAGCTCGCCCCACCAGCGCGCGTGGGCCTCGGGGTCGAGCGTGCCGGTGAAGAACGGCGCCAGGACCAGCGGGTATCCCGGGGCCAGCGCGCGCAGGCTGGCGGCCGTCCGGGTCAGATACCCGCGCAGCGCCTGGGTGCGCGGCGGGCTGCTCCAGGTCTGATCGTCGATCTCGCTCGACAGGTAGAAACCGGCGCAGGCGGGCGCCTGCTGGCACAGCCGGGCCAGCGCCGGCCCGGCCGCCTGATCGTCCAGCGGCGGCGGCAGACCGGCGGCGGCGCTGTCGCCGGGCCAGCGGGGATCGGCGTGCATACCGAGGTACACCTTCAGCCCCGCCCTGGCGCTCACCGACAGCAGAGCGGTGATCGGCCCGGGGGCGCGCGCCTCGTAGGCGCCCATCTCGTCACCGCTGAACTGCACGATCAACGTCTCGGCCCCGGTCGCGCGCAGCGCCTGCACCGGCGCCGCCCAGTCCGCCTCGCCGAAGCGAAGCTGCTGGTCGGTCAGCTGCACGAAGCTGCCCTGCAGCCCCGGGGGGCAGCGGCGTGCGATCACCGGCGCGGTCGCACAGCCGCCCAGGCCCAGGGCCAGCGCCCCCAGCAGCAGCAGGGCCCCGGCGGGGGCCAGCGGTCGATCAGGCGGCACGGGGCAACGGGTCCCTGGCACCGATGGCCGCGGCCAGCACGCCGGCGATGCGCCGGGAAGCGTGCCCATCGCCATAGGGGTTGTGGCCGGTGGCCATGGCCCGGTAGGCGGTGTCCTCGTTGAGCAGCCGCATGGTCTCGGCGTGGATGCGGTCTCCGCTGGTGCCCACCAGGCGCGCCACCCCGGCGGCGATGCCCTCGGGCCGCTCCGTCACGTCACGCATGACCAGGATCGGCTTGGCGAAGGTGGGGGCCTCTTCCTGCACGCCGCCCGAATCGGTGAGCACCAGGTGCGCCCGGTCCAGCAGGGTCACGAACTCGGCGTAACCGACCGGGTCCAGCAGCTGGATGCGATCGTGCCCACCCAGCAGCGCCCGGGCGGGCGCGGCCACGTTCGGGTTGAGGTGGACGGGGTAGACCACACAGGTGTCCGGGCTGTCGTCGACGATCCGGCGCAGCGCCAGGCACATCTCGCGGAAGGCGTCGCCGAAGCTCTCGCGCCGGTGAGCGGTGACCAGCAACAGGCGCCGGCCGGCCAGGACCCGCTCGTCCAGCCCGGGCACCGCCACCGGCGAGTGGCGCAGCCGCGCGCGCACCGACAGCAGGGCGTCGACCACGGTGTTGCCGGTGACGTGAATGGTGTGGGGAGCGAACCCCTCCGCCCGCAGCAGGGCAGCCGCGTCTTCGGTCGGGGCGAACAGCGCCTCGGACAGCTGGTCGACCATGCGGCGGTTCACCTCCTCGGGGAAAGGCGAGTGGCGGTTGCCCGAGCGCAGGCCCGCCTCGACGTGAGCCACCGGGACACGGGCGTAAAAGCCAGCCAGCGCCGCCGCAAATGCGGTGGTGGTGTCTCCCTGGACCACCACCCAGGCGGGTTTCTCCCGCTCCAGCACCTCGCGCACGCCGGTCACCGTGCGGGTGGTGACCTCGTGCAGGGTCTGCGTCGGCGACATCACCTGCAGGTCCAGATC
>JBKPRZ010000107.1:0-8013 GCA_046734815.1 Myxococcota bacterium
CCGCTGGCATGTCCGACGCCGCCCGGTCGGACGCGGCCCCCGACGCCCCGCCCTCGCCGCCGGCCCCGGTGCCCGATGCCTCCCGCATCCTGGCGCCCGACGCCGCCTCCGATACCGCGACGCCCGTCCCGGCGCCTACCGAGACGGGAGGCTGCGCCTGCGACACCGGCCGCTCGCGCGCGACCCTGCGCCCCGGTCCACTGCTGGCGCTGGCGGCCCTGCTGCTGCTCTGCCGCCGGCGCCGCCGCCGGCCCGCCCGCCACCCGCGCGGGTCGTGAGCACCCGGACCGCCGGAGGTTCGCCTCATTGAAATGAGGCGCGGCCCGGTAGAGTTCGTATGCACAACGCCGCGCTCGCGCACCGCAGGATCGCCGGTCCTCTCTTCGTGCTCGCCGCCGTCGGCGTCATCGGTCCCGCCGCCGCCGACACCGCCACCAGCCAGTGGGTCCACCGCGGGAAGGACGGCAAGCTGGTGTACAAGACCACGCCCGCCGGCGACCGGATCCTCGATTTTTCCCACGCCGGGTACATGGGCGGCGGGGTCGCGATCCCCACGGTGCCGGTCAAGCGCACGGTCGCGCCCAGCGGCGGCGAGGACGACGCCGCGATCATCCAGGCGGCGATCGACCAGGTCTCGGCCCTGCCCCTGCAGGGGAAGTTCCGCGGCGCGGTGCTGCTGTCGCCCGGCGTTTACAACCTGCCGACGCCGATCACCATCCAGGCCAGCGGCGTGGTCCTGCGGGGCAGCGGCGAGCAACCTTCCAAATTCCGCTCGACGCTGAAGCTCACCGGCCGCCCGCACACCGCCGTGCAGGTGCGCGGCGAGCGCGGCGAGCCCGAGACCGCCGGCACCGAGACCGCGGTCCGCGACAGCTACGTCCCCTCGGGCACCTCCCGCTTGACCGTCGCCGACGCGCGCGGGCTGGCCCGCGGAGACACCATCGTCATCCGCCACCCGGTCACCGAGGCCTGGGTGAAGTTCATGCAGATGGACGACATGGAACGCAACGGGCGCAAGCAGACCTGGCTGAAGCCGGGCACCACCATCAGCACCGAGCGCACCATCAAGGCCATCACCGGCAACACCATCACCGTCGACGTGCCGCTGACCGACGCCCTGGACGCCAAGCTGCTGAGCCCGCCCGGCGCCACGGTGGTGAAGGTGCGCCCGCCGGCGCGGGTGAGCCAAGTGGGGATCGAGCGGCTGCACATCGAATCGCCGCCCCAGGAGATCAACCATTCCCAGCCGCACTTCTCGGCCCTGCGTTTCTCCGCCGAGGACGGCTGGGCGCGCGACCTGGTGATCGACGAGACCATGAACAGCGTCGGCATCAACGGCAAGCGCATCACGTTCCAGCGCGTCGCCATCACCCGCAAGGCCAAGCACCCGGGCGCCTCCAAGCCGGCCGAGTTCGCGCCCAACGGTTCGCAGGTGCTGCTGGACCGCTGCTCGGTCACCGCGGACAACGTCTGGTTCGTGGCCACCGGCGCGCGCCAGGACGGGCCCACCGTGATCCTGAACTCGACCTTCACCGGCGACGCGCGCGCCGAATCGCACCAGCGCTGGTCCACCGGCATCCTGTACGACAGCTGCCGCGCCCCCGAGGGCGGGATCGAGCTGCGCAACCGCGGGTCGATGGGGTCGGGCCACGGCTGGTCGATGGGCTGGGGCGTGATCTGGAACAGCGAGGCCCGCGACTTCATCGTGCAGAACCCGCCCGGGGCCATGAACTGGCTGATCGGCAGCATCGGCGAGAGCAAGAAGGCGCCGCGCCCGTTCGGGTCCGGCCCGCTGCTGCCCGAAGGCACCGTCGATTCGCCGGGCACCCACGTGGCCCCGGCCAGCCTGTACCTGGCCCAGCTGGCCGAGCGGCTGGGGCCGCGCGCGCTCCGCAACCTGGGCTACAGCTCGGCCAGCCCCGACAGCGCCACCCCGCCCGCGCCGGCAGCACACCACGCGCGGGCCGAGGCGGCCACCCGCTGAGCGCTCAGGTGCCGGGGGCGCGGGCGCCGGGGGCGATGTCGGCGATCAGCTCGGCGTAGCGGTTGTAGCTGTCCAGCTTGGCCAGGGCGCGGGCGCAGGCGTCCGGCTTGCCCAGGCCGGTGGTCTCGGCCAGGAAACAGAGGTAGCGGGCCACGCCCTGGGCGTAGCGCAGCTGGCCCTCGTCGCTGACCGCGTAGAAGCGCGCGCGCTGGCGGTAGCCGGCCGGCGAGTGATCGCCCAGGGCGGGCTTCTCGTGCCGGCCCTCGCGCGCCAGCACGTACAGGAAGTTGTATTCGAACCAGAACATGTGGTCGGGGCTGGGCGGCAGGCTGGCCAGTGCCTTGCGGCAGGCCTCCGGCGTCTCGAACACCATCTCGGACGACCGCCCCTCGTGTTTCAGCGCGTGCACGATGAACTGGCGGGCCATCTGCCGCTCGCCCTCGTCGGCGCCGAAGGCGCTGGCCAGGGCCAGCTCGCGGGTGAAGGCGTACCAGTCCTGCCACAGGGTGCGGTCGGTGGCGTTGGAGGAGGCGGCCAGGGCCGCGCCCATCTCGTAGGTGTAGCGGCCGCTGGTCTTGATCTCCAGGCGCTGGCCGGTGATCCGCCCACAGATGCGGTAGTTCTCGCCCGACTTGCCCGAGCCGGAGTGAAAGCCGATGCTCACCCCGAAGCGCTCGCACACGCGCCAGGCCGCGCTCACCCGCCGCTCGAGCTCGGCGTTGTCCTCGAAGGGGAAGTTCTTCTGGAAGCCGAATGCCGGGGCCACGAAGTGGATCTTCATCTCCAGCGCCTCGCACAGGGCCAGCATGGTGGCCAGGGTCTCGGGCGTGGTCAGGCCGGGCAGCTCGTCGATGGACAGCTCGCGGAAGTAGGCGCGGCCCACCGGGGTGGTGAAGGCGGCGGCGCGGGCGGCGCTGTACTTTTCATCCCGGCGCTTCATCTTGCGCACCGACGGCCACACCTTGGCCAGCAGCGCGTAGAGGCCGGGCTCGTCGACCGACAGCCCCACCTCCTGCACGCGCGCGCGCACGCGGGCGATCCGGTCGGCGCCCACCTCGCCCTCGACGTAGCGGCGGGCCTCCTCGGGCGCCAGGGTGGGGGTGATGGCCAGCTCGGGCGACAGGTCGAAGGTGATGTAGCTGGCCAGCAGCGAGCCTTCGACCAGGCGGTCCTCGCGGGCGTCGAACTTGCCGCCGATGGGCTGGTGGTCGGCGTTGAAGCCCCAGGGGATGCGGTGGCGGTGAAAACCGGTCTTCAGCTTGGACAGCACCGCGCCCTGGCTCATGCCCTCGACGCTCTGGCCCTGGTGACCCTCGGGGATGCTGCCGCCGATGAACGGGAACGGCACCACGTCCAGGCGGCTGGCCAGCATGGCGTCGACGTCGTACACCAGCTCGCGCGGGATGCTGTTCTGGTTGGCGGTCAGCGGCAGCTGCAGCTGGGCCATGGCCCATTCCACCGCCGGCCAGTGCAAGGTGGTGAAACGCGCGCCCACCCCCAGCGAGGCGTGGTCCAGCGACCCGGCCGCGCTGGGGAACACGGTGTTGCCGGCGTCGGCGCTCTGGAGCAGGTTCTTGAGGCGCAGCAGGTTGGTCCAGGTGGCCGGGAAGGCGCTGCGGCCGCCGCCCATGGCGACGCGGTCCTCCATCCCCGAGGTGTCCGCCCCCTCGGCGATCCAGGCGTGGTCGCCGCTGGCGTCCGACACCAGCTCGACGGTGCCGCCGGCGATCGCGCAGCGGCTGAGCGGGTAGCGGCTGAGCCCCTCGCCGGTGACCAGCCTGTCCCGCAGGGCCGGCCAGTCCAGGCAGAAGTCGGGGCTGACGCAGGGGTTGCCGGCGATGCGCAGCCCGTTTTCCAGCAGGAACCGGTTGATGGCGCTCATGGCTACACGCCCGAGTAGGCGGTGAAGCCGCCGTCGACCGTCACGATCGAACCGGTCACGAAGCTGGCGCCGCGGTCGTCGGCCAGCCACAGCAACGCGCCCAGCAGCTCGGCCGCCTCGCCGAAGCGGCCCAGCGGGGTGTGGGCGACGATCTTGTCGCCGCGCGGAGACAGCGACCCGTCGGGCCGGGTGAGCAGGTTGCGGTTCTGCTCGGTGAGGAAGAAGCCCGGCACGATGGCGTTGACCCGCACGCCCACGCGCGCGAAGTGCACCGCCAGCCACTGCGTGAAGTTGGTGATGGCCGCCTTGGCGGCGCCGTAGCCCACCACCTTGGTCAAGGGGCGGTCGGCGCTGACCGAAGACACGTTGATGATGGTGCCCTTGCGCTTGCCCACCATGGCGCGGGTGAACACCTGGCAGGGCAGCAGGGTGCCGAGGAAGTTGAGGTTGAAGACGTACTGGAGGCTTTCCTGGTCCAGGTCGTAAAAGGTGTTGATCCCCTCGACGGTCTTGCCCACGTCCTCGGGGTTCAGATGCTCCAGCGAGGTGTTGCCCTTGGGGTGGTTGCCGCCGGCGCCGTTGAGCAGGATGTCCACCGGCCCCAGCTCCTTCTCGATGACCGCACAGGCGGCGTCGAGCTTGGCCCGGTCGAGCACGTCGGCCGAGACGCCGATGGCGGTGCCGCCGTCCTTGCGGATCTGGCTGGCCAGCTCGTCGGCGACCTCGCGGCGGCGGCCCAGCACCGCGACGCGCGCGCCGCATTCGCCGAGCGCCCGCGACATCGCGCTGCAGAGCACGCCGGTGCCGCCGGTGACCACCGCGACTTTGCCCGACAGATCGACCTTGAATGGAACGGACATCGAACCCTCCTTGTGCCCCGCGCTGCCGAGGCGGCCGAAGAATAACGTATGCCCGCGGATCAGCCGCACGAAAGAACCTCCGTCCAGACGGGCGATTCCCCTACAATGACCCGATGCCCGATCGCCCCTCCCCCTTCGATCTCGGTGGCCGCGTCGCTCTGGTGACCGGGTCCAGCCAGGGCATCGGCCTGGCGCTGGCCCGCGGCCTGGCCGCCGCGGGGGCGTCGGTGATCCTGAACGGCCGCGACCCCGGCAAGCTGGCCGCCGCCGCCGACACGCTGACCCGCGAGGGCGCGCGCGTGGCCACGGTGGCGTTCGACGTGACCGACGGGCCCGGCATCGCCGCCGCTCTGGCCCGCGCCGAGACCGAGATCGCCCCCGTCGACATCCTGGTCAACAACGCGGGCATCCACCGGCGGGCCCCGCTGCTGGAGATGACGGAGGCGCAATGGCGCGAGGTGCTGGAAACCGATCTTACCAGCGCCTTCCTCGTCGCGCGCGTGCTGGCGCCGCGCATGGTCGCGCGCCAGCGCGGCAAGATCATCAACATCTGCTCGCTGATGAGCGAGGTGGGCCGCCCCACCACCGGCAATTACGCGGCGGCCAAGGGCGGCCTGCGCATGTTGACCCGGGCGATGGCGGTCGAGTGGGCCAGGCACAACCTGCAGATCAACGGCATCGGCCCGGGCTACATCGACACCGAGATGACCCGCCCGCTGATCGAGAATCCGGAGTTCGACAGCTGGGTCAAGGCGCGCACGCCCGCCGGGCGCTGGGGCCGCCCCGAGGACCTGGTCGGCGCGGCGGTCTTCCTGGCCTCGTCCGCCTCGGACTTCGTCAACGGCCAGATCATCTACGTCGACGGCGGCCTGCTGGCGTCGGTGTAGCCCGGAACACCATGGACACGATCTGACATGGACACGCTGTCGGACGTGCTGCGTGCGGTACGGCTGACGGGCGCCGTCTACTTCTCGATCGACGCTTCCGATCCCTGGGTGGCGGAGGTCCCGGCCGGGCCGTTGATCGCGCCGCACATCGTGTCCGGCGTCGAGCACGTGATCGGCTACCACGTGATCACCGACGGCGGCTGCTGGGCGGGCGCCGTGGGGCAGCCGCCCGTGTACATGAGCACCGGCGACGTCATCGTGTTCCCGCAGGGGGATCCGCACGTCATGTCCAGCACGCCCGGTATGCGCGGGCAGGCGGACATCGAGCTCTACCGCATCCTCAACCGGTCGCCGCTGCCCATCCCGCTGACCTTGCAGGGTGGGGGGGCGATGCAGACCCACGTCATCTGCGGCTACATGGGCTGCGACGCCCGCCCCTTCAATCCGCTGCTGGCCAGCTTGCCCCGCATGATCCACCTGCGCGGCTGGGCCGAGGCCGACACGCCGCTGCGTCGGCTGGTCGACCTGGCGGTGGCCGAGTCCAGCGCGCGCCGGCCTGGCAGCGACGGGGTGCTGGCGCGGCTGGGCGAGCTGCTGTTCGTCGAGATGGTGCGCCACTACCTCGACACTCTGCCGGCCGAGCAGGGCGGCTGGTTCGCGGGGCTGCGCGACGAGGGGATCGGGCGCGCCCTGCACAAGCTTCACGAGCGTCCGGCCTTCGCCTGGACCCTGGAGCAGCTGGCCCGCGAGACGGCGCTGTCCCGCTCGGTGCTGGCCGAACGGTTCACCCAGCTGGTCGGTGTCCCGCCGATGCAGTACCTGGCGCAGTGGCGGATCCAGCTGGCCGCCAACCTGCTTCGTTCAGGTACGGCCGGGATCGCGGAGATCGCCCAGCGGGTGGGCTACGGATCCGAGGGCGCGCTCAGCCGCGCGTTCAAGCGCTGGGTCGGGGTGGCTCCCGCGCCGTATCGGCGTGGCGAGCTGGCGGCAGCGCCGTCGGGTCAGTGAACGACCGACATCCGGACGTGCGGCCATGCGAGGCGGACGAGCGGTGATTCTCCGACGGGGGGGCGTTTCCTAGACTCCGGAGAGTGGCGGGACGGCGCCGGCACGGGGCCGGCGGCGATCCCGCTCGAGTCGAGGAGAACATCATGCCCGGTCAGGACGAATACAAGGGTCGTTGCTTCTGTGGAGCGGTGGAGATCAAGGCGGTGGGAGCGCCGGTGGCGCAGGGCTATTGCCACTGTACCTCCTGTCGCCAGTGGTCGGCGGGGCCGGTGAACGCGTTCACCCTGTGGCCGCCCAGCGCGGTCAGCATCACCAAGGGGGCCGAGCAGGTGGGGACGTACCACAAGACCGATCGCAGCTTTCGCAAGTGGTGCAAGGCCTGCGGCGGCCACCTGATGACCGAGCACCCGCAGTGGAATCTGATCGACGTCTACGCCGCCACCATCCCCGAGTTCCCCTTCGCCGCGGCGGTGCACGTCAACTACGGCGAGACGGTGTTGCCGATGCGCGACGGAAAGCCCAAGCAGAAGGACCTCCCCAAGGAGATGGGAGGCACCGGCACTCTGATCGCCGAATGATCGCCCCGCTCCACGATCGATAGATCGCATCGCAAGTCGCCCCGCGGCGGGGCGGGGCTGGCGTCGGTTGGCTCCGCAGCGGGGGCCGGGGCGGGCGGGGTTCGCCCGGCGGCGGCCGGGCGGGTCAGGGTGGCGCGGCGGTTGCTGTACGCTCGCTGCATGGAAAAGCGCGCGCTGCTCATCGCCGTCGTTTCCGTGCTGGCCGTGCCGGCGGCCTGCAACCGCACCCGACATGTCGCACGGGTGTTGCAGGTGTCGCCCTCCGGCGCCGAGGTCGACGCCGACGGGCTGTCGAGCGGCATCCGGCTGACCTTCGACCGCCCGGTGGCGCCGGCGCGGGCGGTCGGCCGCGTGGTCGACGGACCGGCGCTGCGCCTGTCGCCCACGGTCGACGGCGAGGCGCGCTGGGTGGACCCGCAGACCCTGGCGTTCTTCCCGCGCGCGCCCCTGCGTCCCTCGACCGCCTACGAGGTCGAGCTGGATCCGCGCCTGGCGGTCGCCGGCGGCGTGGGGCTGGCCAGCTGGCCGGGCGCCCACTTCGTCTACCGGCGCCTCGAGGTCGAGGAGCTGGAGGTGGCCGGGGCGGCGAAGTTCCAGCCGTCCACGCCGGTGGTCACCGTGCGCGCCTCGCTGCCGATCCGGTCCACGGACGCCGCGCGCGCCTGCGCCTTCCATGTCCGCCGGTCCGACGGCACCCTGGGCGAGCGCACGCCCGCCAGCCCGGCGGACCCGGCGGCGCTGGGCCGGGCGGTGCGGGTCGGTCCGGCGCGGCCGCTGGCGGCCCGCACCCGTTTCGCCTTCCGCTGCGCAAAGC
>JBKPRZ010000108.1:0-23622 GCA_046734815.1 Myxococcota bacterium
AGCGGCCCCATCGCGCGCGAGCGCGGCAACTGTTCGGTCAACATCGGCGCCCGGCCCTGGGCGGAGGTGTGGATCGACGGGCGGAACACCGGCAAGCTCACGCCGCTGGTCGGTTACAAGGTCCCCTGCGGTCGCCGGCGCATCCGGCTGTGGAACCCCGAGCTGAACCTGGAGAAGATGGAGAGCGTCATCCTGCGGGCCGGGGAGCAATACAAGAAGATCTTCCAGATGGACGACGGCCAGTAGGCCGGACGCCCCGCCCGTCGCGGAACCAACGACGATGTTGCGCGAGATTGTCGGCGGAAAGCCGCGGATGAACCCACCGCCTGCGGTCCGGACCGAGGGGCTGGCCGAGGCCTGGCGCGCCTATTACGCGCGGGCCGGGGCCGAGCAGCCGCGCCACCGCGGGGCCCGCGACTACATGCTGCACGATCTGAGGCAGTCACTGCAGCGGCTGATCCCGCAGCACGCCTCGGTGCTGGAGGTCGGTTGCGGCGAGGGCGAGCTGCTGGCGGCGCTGCCCAACGCCGTCCGCATGGGCGTCGACATGTTGCCCGAGACCGTCGAGCGGGCCCGGCGGCGCTTTCCCGGGATCACCTTCCAGGTGGCCGAGGCGCCGGCGCTGGAGGGGCTGCCCCGCTTCGATGCCGTCATCTGCGACCGGCTGGGGCACAGCGTGCTGGACGTGCGCCAGTTGCTGGTGTCGCTGCGCGAGCGGCTGACCCCGGACGGCCGCATCTTCCTCACCACCTTCAATTACCTGTGGGAGGTGCCGGCGCGCATGGCCGAGCGGCTGGGCTGGAAGCTGCCCGCGCCCACCTCGAACTGGTTCTCGGAGAGCGACTTTCGCAACCTGTTCCAGATCACCGAGCTGGAAGAGGTCAAGCACGACGACCGGCTGCTGCTGCCGGCGGATCTGCCGCTGGCCTCGACCGCGTTCAACCGCTACCTGGCCAAGCTGCCGGGCTGGCAGCTGCTGTCGCTGTACCGCATCTACGTGCTCAGGCGGCGGCAGGGGGTGGCGCCCGCCCGCCGGCCCAGCGCCACCGTCAGCGTGGTGGTGCCCGCCCGCAACGAGTCCGGCAACATCGCCGCCGCGGTGGCGCGCACCCCGCGGATGGGCCCCTGGACCGAGCTCATCTTCGTCGAGGGACACTCGAGCGACGACACCTGGACGCGCATCCAGGAGGTGATGGCCCAGTACCACGGCCCGCTGAAGCTGTCGGCCTACCAGCAGACCGGCAAGGGCAAGGGGGACGCGGTCCGCCTGGGCTTCTCGCGGGCGCGCGGGGACCTGCTGATGATCCTGGACGCCGACCTGACCGTGCCGCCCGAGGAGCTGCCGGTGTTCTACGACAGCGCGGTCAAGGGCCACGCCGACTTCCTGCAGGGGACCCGGCTGGTCTATCCGATGGAGCAGGGGGCGATGCGCTTTTTCAACAAGCTGGGCAACATCGCCTTCTCGCGGCTGTTTTCCCACCTGCTGCAGCAGCCGATCAAGGACACGCTGTGCGGGACCAAGGTGATCTGGCGCGAGGACTACGACCGCCTGGCGGCGGGGCGGGCCTACTTCGGGGACTTCGATCCGTTCGGCGACTTCGACCTCATCTTCGGGGCCAGCAAGCTGAACCTGAAGCTGGGCGAGATCCCGGTGCGCTACCGCGACCGCACCTACGGCGAGACCAACATCCAGCGGTGGAAGCACGGCTGGCTGCTGCTCAAGATGTCGGCCCTGGCCGCGCGCAAGCTGCGCTACGTCTGAGGGACGCGGTGGAAGCCGAGCTCAGGCAGAGCGCTCTTCGCCGCTTCGAGGAGCACCGCCAGGTCTGGGACAGCAACGAGGCGGTGCGCACGCTCTACCGGCGCTGGTACGGGCAGGTCAAGACCAAGCTGCCCGACCCGGCGCTGGGTCCCTGGCTGGAGCTGGGCTCGGGCCCCGGCTTCGCGCGCGAGATCATCCCCGAGCTGCAGCTGTCGGACATCGTCAAGGCGCCCTGGCACCAGCACGAGATCGCCGCCGAGTCGCTGCCCTTCCCCGACGGCTCGCTGGGGGCCATCGTGCTGTTCGACGTGCTCCACCACCTGCGCGAGCCGGCCCGCTTCCTCGGCGAGGCGGTGCGGGTGTTGCGGCCGGGCGGCCGGGTGGTGCTGATCGAGCCCTACGTGGGCCCGCTGTCGTTCCCGGTCTACAAGCTGCTGCACCAGGAGCGCTGCGATTTCGCGCTGGACCCGCTGGGCTCGGAGCTGGCCACCAGCGCCGACCCCTTCGACGGCAACCAGGCGGTGCCCACCAGGCTGTTCTACCGCCAGCGCGCCGAGCTCGAGCGCCGGTTTCCCGAGCTGCAGCTGCTGGAGGTCGAGCCGCTGGCCGGGCCGTCGTACCCGGCGTCCGGGGGGCTGTCGCGGCGTCCGTTGCTGCCGATGCCGCTGTGGAAGGCGCTGCTGCACCTGGAAGATCGGCTGCCGGCGGCGGTGTTCCGCATCCTGGGCTTCCGCCTGCTGGCGGTCCTGCAGCGCCGCTAGTCGCTACCGGTCAATGACTCCAGGCCGTGCACTGGTACAGCGCCAGGCGCGTGGGGGCGGCGGGAGGGAAGGCGGCGCGCGCGCGGCGGCGCAGGACCCGGCCCAGAGCGGCGGCGATGCGGACCGGCGGGCTGACGTGGTCATCGTCGATGTTCGGGTAGCCGATGAGGGCGAAGGCGCGGGTCATCAGCGGGCTGACCATCGGGTAGCCGGTGATCAGGGTGCCGCCCGGGGCCAGGGCGCGCGCCAGGCTGGCGGCGGCGCGCTCGGCGTCGGCGATGTGCTCGAGCACCGAGAAGCAGACCACGGCGTCGAAGGACCCGGCCGGCAGCGAGTCGGCGGCCAGCAGGTCGGCGCGCTGGAAGGTGGCACGGCAGCCGGACGTGACCAGCGCCTGCAGGCCGGGGGCCAGCTCGAGGTCGCTGCCGACGTATTCGGGGAAGTGGGCGGTCAGGGTGGGGACCAGGATGCCGCTGCCCACGCCCACCTCCAGCACGCGGCGGCCGCCCGCCGGCAGCAGGTCCAGCCCCATCTGCAGGCGGTGCCGGTACAGCCAGCCGGTCAGCGGGCGGTAGTAGTAGGGCAGGGGGTCGCGTTCGTTGTTGGGGCGCAGGCGGCCGCGTTCCGGCAACGTGAAGCGGAGGCTCATGGACCCCGCGAGCGTACCTCGTCGTGACCCACGCTGACAGTGCCCTCGACCGGGGGTGGGGTGGCGGCGGGCAGCTCGACGAAGCGCGGCCTTCGCGGGCCCATCAGCACCGAGAAAGCCTCGTCGGCGTAGGAATAACCCTGCTCCAGCTGGGCCTCGAACTGCTTGCGGCCCTCCTCGACCACGCGGATCAGCTGCTTGTGCTTGAGCCGCTCGAGCTTGAAGCGGATCTCCTCGCGGGTCTTCTCGTTCGAGGTGATGGCGTAGGCCTGCTCGAGCTGGCGGACGGCCAGGTCCTCGGCGCCCTGCTTGGTCAGCAGGCGCGCGGTCAGGCCAGGCAGCCAGTAGGGCACGCCGTCGAAGGTGGAGGCCTGGCGGAGCGCCTCGACGCCCTCCTGGCGCCAGGCCGGCACGCGGGGGTCGTCCGGGCCGGCGGCGTTGGCCATCTCGTAGAACTTGTTGAAGCCCAGCTGGAAATAGAAGTTCCACTCGGTGGGGAAGGCCTTGATCCCGCGCTCGAGGATGGCGTTGGCCTTCATCACGGTCTCGGGCGTGATCTTGCCGCCGTAGTAGAGGACCATGGCGGCGCCACTGCCGTACAGGCGCTGGAAGCTGGGGTCCAGGTCGATGGCGGTGTGCACGTAGCGGTCGAGCCAGCTCTGCGCCCCCTTGCTGTAGATCTGGGTGCCGTAATAGACGTTGGCCCGTGCCGCCACCAGGTCCGAGGCCAGCTCGTTGTGGCCCAGGGCCAGCCAGCGCAAGGTGGCGGACGGCGGCAGGTACATCAGGTCGGCCTCGGCCGGCCAGGTGGCGCGCAGCTCGCCGGCGCGCCGGCGGGCGGCGGTGGTCAAGGCCACCGAGCCGCCGAACAGCAGCGCCACCAGCGCCGCGGTCAGCCCGCGGGTCTTCATGGCTCGGACGAGGCCTCGCTGCCCGCCTCGCCGCCGGTGATGCCCAGCTTGGACAGCCGGTAGCGGAGCGAGCGGAAGGTGACGCCCAGCAGCCGCGCCGCCTCGGTGCGGTTGCCGCGCGTGCGCTCCAGCGCCTTGATCAGGATGCCGCGCTCGAAGTCGTCGACCACCTTCTCGAGGTCCAGCCCCTCCTCGGGGAGCTCGGCGGCCGGGCCCAGCCGTGCCCCCGAAGCGGAGGCGGGGCTGAGGTTGGGCAAGGTGCCCAGCGAGATCCGGTCGCCCGGGGCCAGGGCGACGGCCCGTTCGATCAGGTTCTCCAGCTCGCGCACGTTGCCCGGGAAGCTGTGGGTCATCAGCGCCGACATGGCGTCGGGGTCCACGCCGGTGATCTGGCGGCCGTGCTCGGCGGCCAGCTTGCGCACGAAGTGATCGACAAGGATGGGGATGTCCTCGCGGCGCTCGCGCAGGGGCGGCAGGCGCAGCTGGATGACGTTGAGGCGATAGAACAGGTCCTGCCGGAAGGTGCCCTTCTCCACCTCGGTCTCCAGATCCCGGTTGGTGGCCGCCACCACCCGGACGTCGACCTCCTTCTCGCTCACCCCGCCCACCCGCTTGACCCGGCGTTCCTGCAGCACGCGCAGCAGCTTCACCTGCATGGGCGCCGGCAGCTCGCCGATCTCGTCGAGGAAGATGGTGCCGCCGTGGGCGGCCTCGAACAGGCCGGTGCGGTCGCTGCTGGCGCCCGTGAACGAGCCCTTCACGTGTCCGAAGAACTCGGACTCCAGCAGCGACTCCGGGATGGCCCCGCAGTTGACCGCGATGAAGGCGTGTTCGGACCGGCCCGACAGCTCGTGCAGCGCCCGGGCGGCCAGTTCCTTGCCGGTGCCCGACTCGCCGATCAACAGGACGCTGGTGCGGGCAGAGGCGATCTTGCGCACCACCTCGAACACCCGGTGCATGGCCGGCGACTTGCCGATCAGGCGGTCCAGCTTGTAGCGGCCCTTGATCTCGTCGCGCAGGACCACGTTCTGGTGCTGCAGCACCCGGCGCTCGAGCGCGCGCTCGACCACCAGGCCCACCTCGTCCACCTTGAACGGCTTGGTCAGGTAGTCGTAGGCCCCCGCTTTCATGGCGGCGATGGCGGTCTCGGCGGTGGCGAAGGCGGTCACCACGATCACCTGGGTGTCGGGGTGGATGCGCTTGCTCTCGGCCAGCACGTCCAGCCCGCTGCCGTCGGGCATCTTCAGATCGGTGATCACCACGTCGAACTCGCGGGTGGTCATGGCCTTGCGAGCCGCTTCCGCGTCCGCCGCCGCCTCCACCCGGTGCCCGCTCCGCCGCAGGAAGATCGCCAGGAACTCGCGCAGCGAGCGCTCGTCGTCGACGATCAGAATGTCCCCGGTCAACGCCCCCATGTGTACTTCAGGTCCGCTTGCGCGCGATCACGATCAGGAAGCCCCCCAGGTTGCGCAGCACCGGCGCGTCGCAGGCCAGCCACTCGGCCCGCGTGAAAACGCGGGCCAGGGCGGGGATGCGGAACACCGTCGAGGCCGGCGTCACCACCCGCACCCCGCGCACGCCGACGAACTCGACGTTGTCGGGCAGGTACGAGCGGGCCCGGGCCAGGGTGTCGAAGCGGGTGTAGACGTCGCTCTCGTCGGTGCCGGCGGCGATGGCGCCGGGCCCGCCCAGCTTCTTGGCCAGGTAGCGCAGGGACCAGGGGTTGTAGAACTCGAGCAGCAGGTGACCGCCGGGGCGGCACAGCCGGGTCAGCTCGGCCACCGCCTCGCGGATGGGCGGCACGTGGGCCAGCACCTTCATGCTGTAGACCAGATCGAAGCTGGCGTCGGGCAGGGGCACCGCGGTCAGCGATCCCTGCATCACCTTCAGGCCACGGGCCTGGGCGGTGGCCAGCATGCCGCGCGACAGGTCCAGTCCCACCGCCGACCGGGCCATCCCGGCCGCCTCGCGCAGCAGCAGGCCGGTGCCACAGCCCGCCTCGAAGATGTCCTTGCCGGCGCCGTAGCGGCCGATCAGCTCCAGCTCCAGCTCGTCGATCAGACGGTGGTAGCCCTCGTGCCGGGCGGCCTCGTAGCTGGGCGCGAAGCGATCGTAATAGTCCTGGGTGCTGGGCGCGGCAGACATCGTCGATTCATTATGGTTCAGAACCCCGGTCGCTCGGAAGGGCGACGCGAGGAGGGCGCCGTCAATTGTGCGCGCTCGGTTCAGAAAAGCTCGGACCACCGGCACAGCCGGATCCGTCGCTGCTCGAGCGCATGTCGCATAATGGGGGAGGTCAGCGCCTTCAGCTCGCGCGCGCGCCGGTAGCCCATCGACGGGAAAACGCCCAGCACCGGCGCATCGTCGTCCCGCTCGCCGGGGTGGCAGATCAATTCGTGGCTGCCCGGACCGAGGCGCCCCACGATCTCCAGGATACGCACCTCGTCGAGCTGTCCGCTCTCCACATACCCCCAGGTCTTCGGTCCGTGGCGAAGCGCGCCCAGGCGCCGGCGCGTGAGCCAGGACAGGCCGCCCAGCATCGCCGCCACCGCGCCCCGGGGCAGGTCGGTCACCCAGCCGAGGGTGGGCTCCTCGACGGCGCTGCGCAGGCCGGGGATGTTGTGCCGGCGGGCCACCGCCTCCACCGCCAGCCCCACCGGTGGGATGAACCCGATGTGGTGCTGGGTGTTGAGGTGGTCGGGTGTGATGCCCGCGGCGATCACCCGGCTGACCTGGGCCTCGAACTCGCGCTCGACCTCGACGGGCTTCAGCCGGCCGGTCACCCAGGCGGCGAACACGTCGCGCGCCTGCCGCGGGAAGGCCCCGTCGGCGTCCAGCAGCGAGCGGATCGATCCGCCGTCGGCCACCGGCCGCCCGCGCACCAGGGTGAGCTGCACGCCGACCCCCAGCCCGGGCGCCTCGGCCAGCAGCGCACGCAGCTGGTCGAGCGCGGGGGTGTTGCCCAGCAGGGACGTGCTGCTGACGATGCCCTCGCGGTGCGCGCGCACGATCCCGCGGGAGACGTCGGCCGACAGGCCGAACTCGTCCGCGTTGACCACCAGGCAGGTGGTTTCGCCGTCGCTCACCATGGCGCGGGTCGATTATAGGGGAGCCTCGCACCGTGACATGCAGCTTCGAGGTGCGCCCCGACAGCGGACCGCCGGATCGGCGCGAAGATCTTGACTTGCGCCGATCCGCTGCTGCCCCCCCGGAAGGTGGGTTCGCCGGGATCCCGGAGCCCCCGGCCCAGAAATAGCGGGGTTCGCTCGCAGGCTCGCGCCCCGCTAGCACGCCCGGGCAAACCGGCTAAAATCCAGGAAGTAGCCGCCGTGCCTACCCGAAGAAGAGCCCGCCGAGTTTCCGATGTCATGGTGCCCCCCAGCGGGGCGCTGTCCGCCTCCAGCGACGCCGGCACGGATTCGCCGGTCGCGCCCGCGCCCTACCGGGTGTATCGCGACCTGCTGCCCAACGGCCTGCGCCTGTCGACGGTGGAGACGCCACACCTTCATTCGGCCGTGGTGGCCGTGTACGTGCGCGCCGGCGCGCGCTACGAGACCCCGCGCAGCAACGGCCTGTCCCACTTCGTCGAGCACATGTTGTTCCGCGGGTCGGCGCGCTTCCCCACCTCGTTCCTGCTGAACCGGGCGATCGAGGAACGCGGCGGCACCCTCTACGCCGAGACCGGGCGGGACTATTCGCTCTACCACGTGGCCCTGCGGCCGCGGGACGTGGCGGTGGCGATGGACATCCTGGGCAACCTGTTCGCCGCCCCCACCTTCCGCGACATCGAGCTGGAACGGCCGATCATCCTGGAAGAGATCCTGGAAGATCTCGACGACCGCGGCCGCAACGTCAACATCCACGACATCTCGCGGGCGGTGGCCTGGCGCGGGCACCCGCTGGGCTTCCCGGTGATCGGGCCCAGCCGCAACGTGCGCCGTTTCTCCACCGCGGACGTCCGCCAGCACTTCCGGCGCTTCTACGGCGCCCGCAACATGGCCCTGTGTGTGGCCGGGCGGGTCCAGCGCGCCGACGTCCGGCGGCTGGCGGCCAAGGCCTTCGCCAAGGTGCCGCGCGGCCAGCGGGTCGAACCGCTGCCCGCCTCGGACGCGGGCTCGACCCTGGACGGACCGCAGGTCAAGTTCGTCACCGACGAGGGCTCGCAGGTCCAGCTGCAGCTGGTCTTCCACGCCTTTCCCGAGTGGGACCCCGCCTTCCCCGCGCTGGCCACGTTGATGCGGCTGCTCGACGACGGCATGTCCACCCCGCTGCACTACCGCGTGTGCGACCAGAAGGGGCTCGCCTACCACGTGTCGGCCGGACTGGAACCGCTGCACGACGCCGCCCTGGTCGAGATCGACGCCGCCTGCTCGCCCGAGAATCTGGCCACCCTGGTGGGCGAGATCCTGGCCATCCTGCGCGAGCTGGCGACCCGCCCGGTGCCCGCCGCCGAGCTCGAGAAGGCCAAGCGCCGCTACATCGGCGACCTGGAGGCGGGCTTCGACGACCTGGACGGCCTGTGCGGCTGGTTCGGAGGCACCGAGCTGTTCTTCCGCCCCTATTCACACGTCGAGCGCGCCCGCCGCGTGCAACGCGTGCGCGGCGAGGACGTGCAGTCGGTGGCCGCGCGCGTGTTTTCCGGCAAGCGCCTCACCGCGGTGGCGGTGGGGCCCCAGCGCCCCGCCATCGCCGCCGAGGTCCGGCGGCTGCTGCGCTCGTTCGAGGACGTCGTCTGACCGCTGGCCGCGGCTACTTCTTGCCGGCCGGGGCGACCGAGACCGCCAGGGTGACGGTCTGCTTGACCGGCTTGCAGGCCTGCTCCTGACAGATCACGAAGGCGGCCTCCGCCTCGATCGTCTTGTGGCCCGCCTCGGCCGGGGTGAAGGCGACGTCGAAGCGCGCGCGCTCCTTCGTGTCCTCGACCAGGTCCTTGCGGGCCATCTTCGGCTTGTCGACGGCGATACCGGGGGAGGGGGTGAGCTTGAGTGTGACCGGCGCCTGCTCGTTCAGGTGCCAGCCGTTCTTTCCCGCCAGGGTCACCACCGTACGACCCTTGGCACCCACCTTTCCCTGCGCGGGCGGCGCGATCACCTCGTGCAGCGGCTCCTCGGCGAACGAGGACCCAGCGGCAAACGACATGGCAAACCCCATGGAAAGACAGCCGACGGCCAGAAGCGGTGCGCGAAACGACATCGTTACCTCCCGACAAGAATAGCTCCCGGGGTAGCCCGGTGCGGAGCGGATGCGGTATTTTTTACGGTATGCCGCCACTCATCGACAAGCCGGATCGGGCCCGGCAGCTGGCCCGGGCCATTGCCTCCGATCTGACCCTTTATCATGAGGCGAAGATAGTGGAGGGCATCCAGAAGGACATCCTGTTCGAGGTCATGAAGGACGAGATCGAGGAGGGCCGGGCGCTGTTCAAGTCCCGAGTGACCCCCGAGATCTTCGCGCTGAACCTGTACGAGCGGGCGCTGGTCGACGTCATGCTCAAATCCAAGGGACATCTCAAATCCAAGATCTGGTGAAACCGGGCGGACCCAGCACGGAAAAGGGTATCGAGGGGGGGACGGCCGGGCAGCGGCTGGTCGTGGGACCGGAAGGGGCGGGCAAGCGCCTGGACGTGGCGCTGGCCGCCGCCCTGGGAGGCGTCTCCCGCACCCAGATCGCGCGGCAGATCGCGGAAGGTGCCGTGACGGTCAACGGCGCGCGCGCCTCGGCGCCGTCGCAGAAGGTACGGGCGGGCGACCGCCTGACCTGGGAGCCACCGCCGGTGCGCCCGGTGGCCATCGCGCCCGAGGCCATCGCTCTGAAGGTGGTGCACGAGGACCGCTGGCTCCTGGTGATCGACAAACCGGCGGGCATGGTGGTGCACCCGGCTCCCGGGCACGAGGGCGGCACCCTGGTCAACGCACTTTTGGCCCATTGCCACGACCTGCGCGGCATCGGCGGCGAGCTGCGGCCGGGGATCGTCCACCGGCTGGACCGCGGCACGTCGGGGCTGCTGGTGGTGGCCAAGGACGAGCCCACGCTGGTGGCGCTGGGGGCAGACTTCAAGGTGCACCGGATCAAGCGGCAATACGACGCGCTGGTGGTGGGGGCGCCGCCCCGGGACAGCGGGCGCATCGAGACCTTGCACGGGCGCGACCCGCACGACCGCAAGAAGTTCTCGGTGCGCGTGCGCACCGGCCGCCGGGCCATCACCGAATGGCGCGTGCGCGAGCGCCTGCCCGACGGGGCCTGGATGGAGGCGGAGCTGCACACCGGTCGGACGCACCAGGTCCGCCTGCACTTCGCGTCGCTGGGCTGCCCCATCCTGGGCGATGCCACCTACGGCCGGCCGCCCCGCGACGTCCGGCTGCGCACCCTGGCCCGCGAGCTGGGGCGGCAGGCGCTGCACGCGCGGATCCTGGGTTTTTCGCACCCGGCCACCGGCCAGTGGATGCAGTGGACCTCGCCGATGCCGCCCGACATGCAACGGGCGCTGGAGGAGATGCGCGCGGCATGATCACCCGCCTGGTCGACGTCGAGGGCACGGCCCTGCCGGTGTTGCAGTCGCCGGTGCTCCCCGGAGGGTTCTTTCACGGCTTTCCCACCCGCGCCGGCGGCGTGAGCACCGGGCCCTACCACAGCCTGAACCTGGCCCGCTCGTTCGGCGACACCGCCGAGACGGTGGCCGAGAACCGGCGGCGCTGGCAGCAGGCCTGCGGGCTGCCCCGCCTGTTCCTGGCCAAGCAGGTGCACGGCACCCAGGTGGCGCACGTGCGGGCCGAGGACTCTCCCGACCGCTGGAACGGCGTGGTGGCTGATGCGCTGATCACCGACCTTCCCGGTGCCGGGCTGGGCGTGTTCTCGGCCGACTGCGTGCCGCTGCTGCTGGCCGACCCTGAACGGGGCGCCTGCGGGGCCGTGCACGCCGGCTGGCGCGGGGTGATCGCCGGCGCCGTCGCCGCCACGATCGCCGCCTTGACCGAGGCCTTCGGCACGCAGCCGCGCGACCTGCGGGTGGCCCTGGGACCGGCCATCGGCGCCTGCTGCTTCGAGGTGGGCCCGGAGGTGGTGGCGGCGTTCGAGGCGGGCTATCCCGACGGCCGCGCGCGCGGCGTGATCCACCAGGGCCCGCGCCGTCCCCACGTCGATCTCAAGGCGGCGCTGCGGCTGGACCTGCAGGCAGCCGGGGTCCCCCCCGAGCAGATCGACGCCGGAGAGGAGTGCACCCGCTGTGATCCGGCGGGCCGTTTCTTCTCGTACCGCGGCGGCAACGGCCGCACCGGCCAGCATCTGTCGGTCATCGGCCGGCGGTGAACCCATAGTCGCCACCATGGAGCGCCCGCGCGCGCCTCTGGTGGTCCTGACGGGCGTCTTCAAGCTCGTGAAGGCGACACTGCTGCTGCCGCTGGGCGTGCTGGGCGCGGCGGAGATGTCCGGCCGCCTGGCGCGGATGGCGGAGGCAGCTGGCTGGTGGATGGGCGCCCTGCCGGGCCGCCTGACCCTGCAGCGGCTGGCCCAGCAGGTGTGGTTCCTGGAACCGGCCCGGCTGCACCGGCTGGGCCTGCTGACCCTGGCCTACGCGGCCGTGTTCGTCGTCGAGGGGGTGGGCCTGGTCCGCCAGCGCCGGTGGGCCGAGTGGCTGACCGTCGTCGTCACCACCTCGTTCATCCCCTTCGAGGTCTACGAGCTGGCCCGTCGGACGACGCCGGCCCGGGTGGTGGCCTTGCTGCTCAACGTGGCCATCGCCGCTTACCTTGCCTGGCGGCGGCTGTCGGAGATGCGCCACCGGCCCCCGCACCCGGCGATCAGGGCGGTGGGGTCGAGTCCAGCCCCTTGAGCACCAGGCGGTAGCGTTCGAGGATCTCGCCGGTCAGCGCGGCCAGCGTGTTTTCCCCCACCAGCAGATCGACGGTGGCGCGCACCACCTGGATCTCGGTGCTCTTCAGCTCCTGCTGGCGCAGCAGAACGTCGTTGTTGGTCGAGCGTCCGACCGAGAAGCGCGCCTTCTCCGCCTCCAGGTTCTGGTTGGCGAAGCCCACCGTGGCCTTGGCCAGCTCGACCCGGCGGGCGGCGGTGCGGATCACCGAGGCCAGCCGCACGACCTGGTTGCGGATCTCCATCTCCAGGTCGCCCGCCTCCAGGCGCGAGCGCTCGTTGCCCAGGCGGGCCACCCGATCGGCGCCCTCGGCCACCCGGTTCTCCAGCGGCACCTCGAAATTCAGGCCCGCCGACCAGGTCATGTCGTCCAGCCCCACCGCCTGGGCGATGGCGTCGCTCAGCTGCGCACGCCGGCCGGTGGCGCCCACGTTCCCGACGAAGTCCAGCCGGGGCTTCAGGCTCGAGCGCGCCACCTGCATGTCGATCTCGGTCAGCTTCATCCCCAGCTGCAGCGCCCGCAGCTGCGGGTTGCTCTGCACCGCGTGGGCCACCTCGCCGGCGACGTCCAGCTGCCCGCCGCTGGCCTGGGGGGCATCGTTGGCCCCGTACACCGGCATGTCGGGCTCGCCGCCCATGCCGAACAGCCGGCGCAGCTCGAGGGTGCGGAACAGCAGCTCCTGCTCGGAGACCAGCACCTCCTGCATGCGCTCGCCGATGGCCCGCTCGACCGCGGCGGAGTCGACGGGGGCCAGTCGGCCGACGTCGATCTGGGCCTTGGTCACCCGCAGCTGCTCGTTGGCCAGGTCGACCGCCGAGCGGCGGATGGCCAGGTCCTGGGTGGCGTAGGCCAGGCCCCAGTAGGTGTTGACCACGTCGCGGATCACGTTGGCCGCGCGCATCTGGCGGTTGAGCAGCGCCTGATCCCGCTGCACGCGCTGGCGGCGGATGTTGGCCTGGGCGATCTCCGAACCGAACCCGCGCAGCAGCGGGTGGTTGAACCCCAGCTCGACGGTGCTGCCGTAGATGGTGCAGGTGGTCTGCAGGCCGGCCAGATTTCCGCAATTCAGGCGCGAGTTGCTGTCGCTGCGGCTGTTGCGGAAGCCCAGGCTGACCCCGCCGCCGGTCTCCAGCTGCCGGGCCAGCCCCAGGTCCAGCAGCAGGTTGTTGTTGAAACCGCCCTGCACGTCCTGGCTGCTGATGGGCGGGGTGGTCCGCCGCGAGAACACCAGGCCGGAGGTCAGCTGGAAGTCGAAGGCTCCGCGCGCCGCCTCCAGCTGCGCCTCGGACACATCGACGGCGATCCGGTCACGCCGCAGGTCCGGGTTGGAGACTATCGCCTGCTGGATCGCCTGCATCAACGTCAGCGGCTGCTCGGCGGCACCGACGGGCGGTGTCCAGGCGATGGCGAGGGCGGAGAGGACGAGGGCGAAAAAACGGGGGAGCGGGCCAGGTGGTGCCGTCATCGTTGCCATGAAGTACGTATGTCTACCGGGTGGGGGTGGCCTGTGTTGAGCGCTTCTCCGCCGGAGACACGCCAGCGCATCCGCGTGTCATACGCCGAAGCGCTCCGGGACACCAGAGGGGGCGCTTTTTACGGACCGGTTCCCGCTGCGGTGCGGGTGGTCACGGCTCGCGGTCGGCGGTGAAGATGCCGCTGATGACCTGCTGCTCCTCGGCGGTGCGCAGGTAGCCCGACCAGAGGCCGGGCGGGATCGCCGACGGCAGCAGCCAGCCGAACGAGTCGGCCTTGGCGTCGCCGTTGCGGTCGATGAGCGGCGCGGTGCCCTCCAGGAACAGATCGATGCCGCTGCCGTTCAGAGGGGCGAACACCGCGGACAGCCGGCGCGCCAGGGCGGCCACGCCATTCTGGCAAGCGGTCACCAGGCAGCCGTCGGCCCCGCCGACCAGCGGGCAGACCAGCGCGGCCAGCGCCGGGCAGCCCCGGTAGGTGGTCCCGCGATCGGTGTAGCTGGCCCCGCCGTAAAGGCCGGTGATGAAGGCCGCCGTCTCGCCCGGGTACCCGCGGCGCGCGAGGATCCCCTGTTCCAGCGCCAGCCGCGCCGCCGAACCCAGCCGCAGGGTGAAGCCGTGCTGGACGATGGTGATGTCGCTGGCCAGGGTGGTGGCCGGCACCAGCTGGGCCATCCGCAGCGGCAGGCCCAGGCTCCACAGGTTGACCGGCACCTTGGCCCCGGGCTCGCCCAGCTCCAGCGCCTCCAGCTGATGATCGATCTGGAATCGGTCGGGACGGCTGGTGGCGCTGACCTGGAAATACGACTGCACGCCGATCGCCGACAGCAAGGTGGCCGCCTCGTGGGTGATGGCGTCGAGGTTGGGGCGCAGGTTGGCCATCTGCGAGAACATGCCCGCCACCCGCATCTCCAGGGTGCCCGGGTCGCCGGTGGGGGTGGTGTCCTGCCGGCGGCAGCGCGGGAACATCGATCCCGGGGCGGGCGCCTGCACCACGCCCCGGCGCGCCTTCAGCTTGCCGTCGAAGGCCATCTCGTCGGTGGCGCTGGGCACGCAGTCCAGCGGGTCGTCGGCCGTCTCCGCCCCCAGCGCGTCGACCGTGCAGTCCAGCCACAGCCGCGCCGGATCGGAAGCGCAGGCGGTCAGCTCGCCCCAGGTCTCGCCCAGCTCGGTGACCGCCTTGGGTGTCCCCTGCAGCTGCAGCTGGGAGGTCACCCGGAAGCGGCCCACCGGCGAGATGGTCAGGGGTCGCAGAGGCAAGACCACCCGCACGGCCGTCTCCTCCAGGATGGACGAGCCCGCCAGGTCCAGGCAGCCGTCGACCACCGTAACCCCGGCGGCGTCCAGTCCCTGGCCGATGATGGCGTGCCCCTGGTCCACGCTGACTGCGCTGTACCGCTCGACCTGCCCGGGCATGGTGATGCGCATGGCGAACACGTCGCTGGGAGGCTCGGTCCGCGACACGGTGGCGCAGGACAGACCGGGGGCGAAGAACAGGTGCACGCTGGCCACCGGCTCGGTGGCGGTGCCTACCAGGATCGGCGCCACGTCCACGGGGCCGTGCTTGTTGGGGTCCACCAGGATGTCCATCGTCAGCATCTGGGCGCCGTCGGTGGCGACGGTGAGGCGGAAATGGGTGGGCAGCCCGGCGATCACCTGCAGGTTCACCGAGCCGCGCGCGTCGGTCAGCCCGCGGCTGAGCGACAGGGTGGCGCCGCGGGCCAGGGCCGGGTCGGCGATCTGGAAATGCAGCACCCGGTTGGGCACCGGCGCGTCGCGGGTGTCGGTGAGGGTGAAGGACAGCTGGCGGCTGCCGTTCGGGGCGACCGCCACCCTGTCGACCGGCGTGCGGATGCGGTAGGTGGACGTCACCCCGCCGTCACCGGGCGGCGGCGTGTCGCCTTTTCCACAGGCAAGCCCGGATCCGGCCAGACCGACGGCGATCGACAGCAGCACGTGCAGCCGGCCTGCTGGACCAGTCATGCCCTTTCCTCAGCGAAAGTCTTACCACATCGACAGCCATCGCGTGGGCAGCCGCCCAGCTTGCCGGTGTCGATTGACCGCTCCCGCACAGGCGCGTAGAACAACCGGCTGCTGCGATGGCCGAGTTCTCGCACCTGCACCTGCACACGCAGTACAGCCTGCTCGATGGCGCCATCCGGGTGGACGAGCTGTTCCCCAAGTGCCTCGAGCTGGGGATGAAGAGCGTGGCCATGACGGACCACGGCAACCTGTTCGGGGCGATCGACTTCTACGAGAAGGCGAAGAAACACGGGGTCAAGCCGATCTTCGGCTGCGAGACCTACGTCGCCCCCGATCGCCTGGACAAGACCGAGCGGCGCAGCCACCACCTGATCCTGCTGGCGCGGGACAGCGCCGGCTGGAAGAACCTGTCGTACCTGAACTCGATGGGCTTCCTGGAGGGCTTTTATTACAGCCCCCGCATCGACAAGAAGATCTTGCGCAACCACAGCCAGGGGCTGGTGGCCAGCTCCGCCTGCCTGGGCGGTGAGATCGCCCAGACCCTCACCCGCCGCGGGCTGGACGCGGCCGAGCAGGTGGCCCGCGAGTTCGTGGAGATCTTCGGCCAGGGCAACTTCTTCCTGGAGATGATGGCCAACGGCCTGCCCGAGCAGGTGGAGGTCAACGAGAAGATCGTCGAGCTGTCGAAGAAGACCGGCATCCCCACCATCGCCACCAACGACTGTCACTACCTCAACCGCAAGGACGCCCGCGCGCACGAGATCCTGATGTGCGTGCAGCAGAAGCGGACGGTCAAGGACGAAAAGCGCCTGCAGCACTCGACCGACGCCTACTACCTGCGCTCGCCGTCGGAGATGAACGAGCTGTTCAAGCACTGGCCTCAGGCGCTGGAGAACGCCGCCCGCATCGGCGACGAATGCAAGGTCGAGTTCGAGCTGGGCAAGAACAGCTACCTGCCCAGGTTCCGCGTCCCCGAGGGGCAGACCGCCGAGAGCTACGTGGCCGAGCTGGCCGCCCAGGGGCTGAAGGCGCGCTTCGAGACCTTCACCCGCCTGGGCAAGAGCTTCGATGCGGAGGTGTACGAGCGGCGGCTGGCCCTCGAGCTGGGGGTCATCCAGAAGATGGACTTCTCCGGCTACTTCCTGATCGTCCAGGACTTCATCAACTACGCCAAGCAACACGGCATCCCGGTAGGACCCGGCCGCGGCTCGGGGGCCGGCTCGCTGGTGGCCTACGCCCTGCGCATCACCGACATCGACCCCATCGCCAACAAGCTGCTGTTCGAGCGTTTCCTCAACCCCGAGCGGGTGTCGCTGCCCGACTTCGACGTCGATTTCTGCGTGAACGGGCGCGACACCGTCATCCGCTACGTCACCGACAAGTACGGCAAGGACAACGTGGGCCAGATCGTCACCATGGCCCAGTTGAAGGCCCGCAGCTGCATCCGCGACGTGGCCCGGGCCATGGGCATCGCGGTGGCCGACGCCAACCGGGTCGCCACCATGGTGCCCGAGCCGATCCAGGGCAAATCGCCGCCCATCGTCGACGCCATCGAGCAGGAGCCGCGGCTCAAGCAGCTGTACCAGGAGGGAGGCGACTACCGGGATCTGCTCGAGACCGCCATGCGCCTCGAGGGGCTGAACCGCCACGCCGGCATCCACGCCGCCGGGGTGGTGATCGCCGAGCGGCCGCTGTGGGAATACGTGCCCCTGTTCAAGCCGGCGGGCACCGAGGACGAAGGCCACGTCGTCACCCAGTTCAACATGACCGACGTCGAGAAGGTCGGACTGGTGAAGTTCGACTTCCTCGGCCTCAAGAACCTCACCAGCATCCAGACCTGCATCGATCTGGTCAACAAGGAGCGCGCCGAGAAGGGCGAGGCGCCCTTCGACATCAGCGCCATCCCGCTGGACGACGTCGAGGTCTACCGGATGATGTCCGCCGCCGACGTCACCGGCGTGTTCCAGGTCGAGTCCTCCGGCTTCCGCGAGCTGCTCAAGAAGCTGAAGCCCGACTGCTTCGAGGACATCGTCGCCGCCGGCGCACTTTACCGCCCCGGCCCGCTGGAGGGCGGGATGGTGGACGACTTCATCGACCGCAAGCACGGGCGCAAGAGGGTCGAATACGACCACCCGCTGCTCGAGCCCATCCTCAAGGACACCTACGGCGTCATCGTCTACCAGGAGCAGGTCATGCAGATCTCCTCCGCGCTGGCCGGCTATTCGCTGGGCCGCGCGGACCTGCTGCGCCGGGCGATGGGCAAGAAGAAGGCGGAGGTCATGGCCAAGGAGAAGGCCGGCTTCCTGGACGGCGCCCGTCAGAAAGAGATCGACCCGGCCATCGCCGAGCGGGTGTTCGATCTGATGGAGAAGTTCGCCGGCTACGGCTTCAACCGCAGCCACTCGGCCGCCTACGGCCTCATCACCTACCAGACCGCCTACCTCAAGCGCTACTTCCCGGTCGAGTTCTTCGCGGCGCTGCTGACCTGCGACCGCGACAACACCGACGCCATCGTCAAGTTCATCGCCGAGGCGCGCAGCCAGGGCATCCCGGTGCTGCGGCCGGACGTCAACGAGTCGGACGCGAACTTCACCGTGGTCAAGGCGGAGGCGCCCCCGCCCGCCGACGGGGCGCCGGCGCGCGGGCGGGGCAAGGCCCCCCGCAACGCCGCCACCGAGGGCAAGGCGATCCGCTTCGGGCTGGCCGCGGTCAAGGGGGTGGGCGAGGGGGCGGTGGAGGCCATCCAGGCGGCCCGCGCCGCCGGCGGGGCCTACACCTCGCTGACCGATTTTTGCCTGCGGGTCGACGCCCGCAGGGTCAACCGCAAGGTGCTGGAGGCGCTGGTCAAGTCCGGCGCCTTCGACGGGGTCGCCGAGCTGCAGGGGCGCAGCCGCGCCCGGGTCTACGGCACCATCGGTCCGGCGATGGACCGCGCCGCCCAGGTGCAGCGCGAGCGCGAGAGCGGGCAGACCTCCCTGTTCGCCCTTCTGGATGCAAAGCCGGACGGCAGCGGCTCGGCGGGCAACGGCGCGCCGGCACCGGTCGACGACAACTATGCCGGCGAGGTGGAGGAGTGGCTGCCGCGCGAGCGGCTGGCCTACGAGAAGGAGAGCCTGGGCTTTTACATCAGCGGCCACCCGCTGGACCGGTTCGCCGGCGAGCTGCGGCGCTTCGCCACCGCCAACTCGACCACCGCCATGGAGCGGGGGCCCGGCGCGGAGGTGACTTTGGGGGGTGTGGTCTGCGACTACCAGGAGCGGATGGCCAAGAGCGGCTCGGGCAAATACGCCTTCTTCAAGCTGGAGGACCAGCTGGGCCAGGTCGAGTTCATGGTGGGCGGCGCGCGCCTGCAGGAGTACCGCGACGCCCTCTGCGCGGGCGAGCCGCTGCTGGTCACCGGCACGGTCGATGCGCCGTTCGGCGACGGCGAGATGGTGCGCGAGCGCATCCGCTTCCTGTCGGCCCGCGGGCTGGCCAAGGTGCGCTCCGAGCGCAGCTCGATGATGGAGATCCGGCTGGACGCCGACCGGCTGACCGAGGAGTCGCTGGGCACCCTGGAGAAGCTGCTGCGTCAGTTCCCCGGGCCCTGCCGGACCTGGCTGCACCTGGAGATCGCCAAGCGCAGCGACACCGTCCTGGAGCTGCCGGCCGAATATGCCGTGTCGGCCAGCGAGGAGCTGCTGGCCAGGGTCGAGCAGCTTTTCGGTGATAGAGTCGCGGTATTGCGGTAAACAATCGCCATGCTTAAGCCGCGAAGTGGTCACCCGACCGCCGCCCCGGCGGCCCTCTTAGCTTGCCTCCTCGGTTGTGTCCTCCTGTCGGTTGCTGCTCCCGCCCATGCCGCCCACCGTCGCGTGGCGGTGCTGCGGCTGGAGTTCACGGAGGACATGCCCGACAACAACAAGAACTTCCTGCGCGAACGGCTGATCGGCGGTCTGGCCGCGGCCGAGTTCCAGGTGTTCGCGGGCATGACCGTCGAGCAGCTGCTGAAGCAGGGCAGCCGGCTGGAGGCCTGCCGGGCGCCGGCCTGTTACCGGGAGATCGCCCAGCGCCTGGGCGTCGAGTACCTGGTCACCGGGTCGGTGCAGGTGGACAAGAAAAACTACGACGTCGTGATCGACCTGATCTCCGGCCGCGACGGCAAGGGCATCGGCCAGAGCCGCGAGCGCTGCGAGCTGTGCGGGATCAAGGAGGTGGGCACCCAGATGGACCGCCAGGTGCTCAGCCTGCGCGGCAAGGCCGAGGAGGCCGCCGCCACCGCGCCCGGCCGCTTCTCCATCGAATCACGCCCGCAGGGCGCCGAGGTGACCATCGATGGCAAGAACGCCGGGGTGACGCCCCTGTCGGTCGATGTCGCCTCGGGCACCCACCGCATGACCGTGCGCGCCTCTGGCTACCAGCCGTCGGAGAAGAACATCTTCGTCGACAGCGGCATGAACGGCTACCTGGCCGTCGACCTGGCCCCGGCCGGCACCATGGCGGCGGTGATCGGGGGGTGGCGGCCGTCGCGCCTGACCGCGGTGGCCCTGGGCCTTGTGGGCGTCGGGTCCATCATCGCCGGGGCGGTCACGTACCACTACCACAACAGCGTGGTCCGCTGTCAGACCATGGTGGCGGCGGGCTGCGCGGTGGAGATCCGCCGTCAGACCGCGCTCGAGTCCGGGATCATGTTCGGCGCCGGCAGCCTGCTGCTGGTCGGCGGCGGGACGATGTTCTTCCTGGCGCCGGCCAGCGGAACGCCGGTGACCGAAACCCAGCAGGCCGCCACCGCGGCCCGCGGCTTCGTGGCGGGCGCCACCGGCACGTTCTAGCCGGGCCAGAAATAGCCGGGTTCGCTCGCAGGCCCGGGGCCCCCGCGCCGGTCTGCCGGCGTGGGGTGGATCTCGCGCCCGGCTAGCTGCCGCGCCAGTAGCGGACGCGGCCGGTGTCGCTGTGGACGAACTGGGAGTGGGGGTAATAGCCCACGCCGCCGATCTTCAGCGACTTGACGTAGTTGAGCAGGCGGCGCGTGGGGATGCCGCGCAGGCGGAAATCGACGGCGTTGCCCTCGGTGTGCTGGCTGGCGCGCGCCACCTCGTGGCCCTTCTTCCGCAGCATCACGTTGTACTTGGGCGAGCGGTAGCCCGAGACAACCTCGATGCGGCCGGCGGAGAAGCGGCGGGCGACGTGGGTCAAGATGTTGACCAGCCGCTCGTTCATCTGGGTGGGCTGGTTGGTGTAGTGGTCGCGCAGGAACGCGTTGAGCCGCTGGCCCAGCGGCAGCCCCGGCGCCAGCGACAGGGTCTCGCGCGTCTTGAGGTTGAACAGCGTGGTCACCGGCATGGTCACCGTCCCGGGCGGAGGTGTCATCGCCTCGACCAGAGGCACCTGCAGGGCGGGGGCCTTCCTGGCCGGCGGGCGCGAGCGGGGCAGGTCGGTCGTGGTCAGGTGGACGTCCACCCGGGTCGCCTTCTCGGCCAGCCATTTCTCCTTCTTGGTCAGCTCGCGGCCCGGGTTTTCACGGGCGGCGGCCGGATCACACATCTCCGGCAGCTCCGGCGCGGGGAGCGGCTCCAGCTCCCTCAGCGAGGGCGGAAAGAGCGGCATGGCGGCAAGCAAGAGCAGGGTAAGCACGGGGTTCCTCTCCGAAGCAACGACCGCTTGGCAATTTTAGTTGAGCCCGACCCGGAAACCCATTTTCCAGGACGTAACTCCGCGAACCGACGGCGATTTTTTGTAGGACGAATGACTACATGCGCGGAAGGTCGAACGGCATCAGCCGCCCGCCCGCCGCAGCCCGATGAGCTGATTCATCGAACCGGAGGCGAAGCCGGCCAGATCCAGTGCCACGAAGGTGAAGCCGACGCGCTTGCCCAGCTGCACGATCCGCATCCGGACGTCGGGATCCAGGGCCCGACTCATGGCGCCGGCCTCCAGCTCCAGGCGCGCCACCTCGCCGTGATAACGCACCCGCAGCTGCTTGAACCCCAGCGCCCGCAGACCGTCCTCGAAGGCGTCCACCTGCTGCAGCCGCTCCGCCGTGATCTCGGTGCCGTAGGGGAAACGCGAGGACAGACAGGCCAGCTGCGGCTTGTCCCAGGTGGGCAACCCCAGCTGCTGCGACAGGGCGCGGATCTCCTCCTTGTCCAGCTCGGCCTCGACCATCGGGTGGCGGGCGCCGCGCTCGCTGGCGGCCTTCATGCCGGGCCGGTGATCGCCGAGGTCGTCGCGGTTGGTGCCCAGCAGGATCTCGCGCAGGCCCAGCCGCTGGGCGGCGGGGGTGGCGATGTCCAGCAGCTCGGACTTGCAGTGGTAGCAGCGGTTGGTGGGGTTCTGGGCGAAGCCGGGGCGTTCGAGCTCGTTGGACTCGATCACCTCGTGCCGCACGCCGATGCCGGCGGCGAGCTCGGCCGCGGCGCTGCGCTCGCTGCGGGCCATGGTGATCGACACCGCGGTCAGCGCCACGCAGCGGTCGCCGAGCACGTCGTGGGCGACGCGCAGGAGCAGGGTCGAGTCGACCCCGCCCGAGAAACAGACCAGCGCCGACTCATAGCCGGACAGGATGTCTCGCAGCTTCTGGTGCTTCGCGGCTACGTCCACGTCCGGGAGTATAGCCAAGTTCCCTACCTCGCCATGACAACTGTCTCTGCCGTGCCGGCCAGGGTGGCCGCCTCGGCTACCACGTCAAGATGGGTCTCGGCGCGCTCGGCATCGGTCAGGCGCGCCCCGGTCGCGGGGTGGGGCGGCACGAACAGCGAGCAGCAGTCCTCGTAGGGCAAGATCGAAAGGTCGTATGTCCCGATGCGGCGGGCGAGGGCGATGGTCTCCTGCTTGTCGTAGGTGACCAGCGGACGGAGCACCAGCCGCCGGGCGGCCGCCTCGATGACGCCCATGTTGGTCAGGGTCTGGCTGGCCACCTGCCCGAGGTTCTCGCCGGTCACCAGCGCCTGCGCACGCACGCGGTCGGCGATCAGGTCCGCGGTGCGCATCATCATGCGCCGGTACAGGACCACCGCCAGCTCGGCCGGACCCGCCTCGCGCAGCCGCTTCTGGGCGTCGGTGAAACGGACCACGTGCAGCGCGCGGACCGCGTGCCAGCGGGCCAGCGCGCGCGCCAGCTGGACCACCTTGTCGCGCGACTTTTCCCCCACGAACGGCGGCGAGTGGAAATACACCGCCTCCATCGACAGCCCGCGCTTGGCTGCCAGCCAGCCCGCCACCGGCGAGTCGATCCCGCCCGACAGCAGCAGCAGCCCGTGCCCCGCGGTCCCCACCGGCAGCCCGCCCGGCGCCTGACGGGTCTCGACGAACACATGGGCCGACTCGCGCCCGACCTCGACCCCCACCACCAGGGCCGGGTCCTCCAGATCGACCGGGACACCGGTGGCCTTCTGCACGTCCGCGCCCAGCCGCACCGAGATCTGCTGCGAGGTCAGCGGGAAGCGCTTGTCCGATCGGCGGGCCTCGATGCGGAAGCTGCGGCGGAGCGAGGGTTCGCGCTCCAGGGCCGCGCTGGCGGCCTGCACGGCGGCGGCGGACAGCGCCTCCACGTCGAGCGCCACCAGGCGGGCGGGCGAATAGGACACCAGCCCGAACACACGCCCGACCCGCTCGCCGACCTCGGCGCCCAGGTCGGCGGGCGCGCGCACGAACACCCGGCCATGGGGCGCGGTGACCTCCACCCCCGGCAGGTCCTGGACGGCCGCGCGCACGTTGGCCACCAGCTGCTGCTCGAAGCGCGTGCGGTTGCCCAGCTTCAGGAACAGCTCGCCGTAGCGGCACAGCAGGATGACCGGCTCGCTCACGGCGCCCGCCTCCGCCGCCGGGTCAGGGCCGCGACCTCGGCCACCTCGGCGACCGCGGCCCCCAGGGCTGCGGCCGCTTGCTGGACCTCGGCCTCGGTGGTCTGCGGGCCCAGCGAGAAGCGCAGCACCGCCGCGTCGTCGGAGACGCCGATCGCCTCGAGCACGTGGCTGGGGCCGCGCGTGCGCGTGGCGCAGGCCGACCCGGCCGAGGCGTACACCCCGCGAGCCTCCAGCGCGTGCAGGATCGGTTCGGCGGGCAGCTCCGGCAGCAGCACGCTGGCGATGTGGGGGGCGCGCGGCGTCCCCCCCGGCACCGTCGGGCGGGCCTGCGGCAGACGGGCGGCGATCTCCGCTTCCAGGCGATCGCGCAGCAGCCCCATGGACGCGCCGTTGCCGCGCGCGGCCTGGGCCCGGGCGGCGGCCTGTCCCAGCC
>JBKPRZ010000109.1:0-3839 GCA_046734815.1 Myxococcota bacterium
CGGTCCGGTTTCCGGGGCTGGCTCTTATTTCGCCGGCGCCGGACCCACCGCGGGCGGCGCCGGCGCACGTTCCAGCAGCGCCGACATGATCTGCTTGGCTCCCTGGCGCACGACCTCGACGTTCACGCGATCGCCCCAGGCCTTCTTCCCCAGCTCGATCAGCGCCGCTTCCTTGTCCGGGGTGGCTTGCCCGTCGATGGCGCTGACCGCGTCGCCGACCTGCACACCCGCCTTGGCCGCCGGCGACCCGGCCCGCACCGCCGACACCGTCGGCGCCGAGGAGCCGGGCTTGTCGGTCAGCGACAGCCCCAGCGAGGGAAAGGGCGGCGGACCGTCGCTGGCCGGCGCGCCCCACAGGAAGTCGGCGTAGGAGGCACGCACCGACTGCGGGTGCCCCTCGTCGTCGGCCTCGGCGGCGGTGGCCACCGAGGCGGCGGGGAAGGCCGCCCACAGCGCCGCCTGGCGCTGGGCCCCCAGCCCGTAGGCCACGTGACCCACCCCCACCAGCACCACCATCACCGCCCGCGGGTCCGCCTGCGCCTTCAAGGCCTGCACGGCGTTCCAGCCCATCACCGCGTCCCAGGTGCACTGGGCCCGGTACATGCCCTCGAACGCGTCCGGCGTCATCTCCTGGTGCCCGCCCGCCATGAACGCCGAGAACAGCTGCCGGTGCTCGGCGCTGTCGACGTCGATGCGCGCGGGCAGCTTGGCCCGCTGCTCGGGCGGCAGCTTGGCCAGCCCCTCCTTGCGGACCGCGGTGATCACCTCGCGCTCGACGTTCAGCCCGAAAATCGGCGCGCCCTTGTCGCGGGCGAACAGGAAGATGGGGCGGTAGTGGCCGAAGTGAAACCCCCAGTGGGTGTACCAGTGGCTGCCGCGCAGCAGGTCCTCCTCGGTCCCCTCGCCCTTGACCCAGCGGTCGAGGGCCGGCTGCACCGAGGCGGGCAACATCTCCAGCCCCACCAGCACCCTGCGCCCGCGGCGCTCCAGCGCCTGCAGCACCGCCAGCTCGGCCGCCTGCGACGGCGGCGAGGCGTGGTTTTCACCCACGAACACCAGCTGCACGCCCTCCAGCCGCTCGGCCAGCTGGTCGGGCGTGACCGCGTCACCCCGTCGCGTGTCCAGGATGGTGCCGGCCTTGATCGGCACCACCCGCTCGCGCCGCCCCGGATCACCGATCGGAAGGTCCCCCGGGTCCGCCACCCGGGCAGTCGCACACGCCCCGGCCAGGGCTGCAAGGACAATCAGCGGCGCCGCTGTCGCGTGCGGAGTCGCCCAGCTCCGCTCCACCCCGGGCTGGGCGCGCAGCCTCGCGGGAGGCGCGGAACCCTCTGAGGGTTCCGCATTTAAGAGGCGCACGCCTTCTTGTCTTTCACGAGGCGCTGCAGGTCACGCAGGCGGGTCTTGGCCTCGTTCGCCCGCGGCGAGCGCGGGTACCGGCGCAGCAGATCCTGGAGCAGGGCGCGCGCATCGGTGCAGAACTTCAGGTCGACGAAGGACTGGGCGATCAGCCACATCGCCTCGGGCACCTCCGCCGACTTGGGGAAGGCGTCGAGCACCCGCTGGTATTCGGCCGCCGCCTGGGTGTGCTTGCCCTCCAGCGCGTATGAGCGCCCGATCTCGACGTGGGCCTGCGGCGCGCGCGCGTCCTGGGGGAAGCGCTGGATGAAGGCGCGGAAGAACCGGCGCGCGTCCTCGCGCATGCCGCCCGACATCCGTTCCTGCGCTTGCTTCCACAAGGTCGCCGGGTCCTCGGCCATCGCCGGCGCCACCCGGTCGGCGATCTTCTGCTGCCCCTGCTCCAGCGCCGCCAGCCGCGTGCCCTCGTCGGTCTGCTGCTTCTGAAGCTGCTCGAGCAGGTGCTTGGCCTCCTCCAGCTTGCCCGAAAGCGCCCCCAGGTCCATCTCCGCCTTCTGCACGCGCGCGCCCACGTCGGCGTTGTTGCGCGCCAGCAGCGCGGTGGCCTCGTCGAGGATCGTGCGCAGACGGGTCATCTGCTCCTCGGCGTCGGCCCCCCGTCGCTCCATCGCCTCCAGCCGCTGGCGCAGGCTGGTGATGTCCCTGCGCATCGCCTCGCCCGTGCCGCTGGTGACGCAGGCCGTGGCCGCGGTCACCAGCAGCAGCAGGGAAGCCGATCGCACGTTCATTGCCATTCGGAATCGACCCGGCGGTCGCGGGCCCAGCCGGCCTCGTCGCCGCCGGCGGCGTCGAGCTCGCCGCGGGGCACCGGCAGCAGGCGGTTGGGCGGGATGCCCATCCGCTGCAGGTAATCCTTCACCGCCTGCGCCCGGCGGTCGGACAGGGCCATGTTGTATTCGGGGGTCCCGCGCGAGTCCGCGCGGCCCACCAGGTTCACCGGGCGATCGGCGCGCTTGAGGCAGGTGGCGTTGTTGCCCAGCGCGGTGGTGGCCTCGTTCGTCAAGGTCGCCCGGTCGAAGTCGAAGTAGACGCTCTCGAGCTGGCAGGGGGGGCCGGCCGGCTTGCCGGGGCGCGCGCTGACGCAGAAGCCGTTGCGGCATTCCTGGTCCTGCGCGCACTGCTCGTCGCTTGTGCAGGTCGGCTTGCGGCAGCTCCCCTGCACACATTTCATACCCGTCGGGCATTCCCCGTCGGCAGCACAGGGGCGGCAGCGGTTGGCGATGCACTCCTGCCCGGGTGGGCACTGACTCTTGTCCGAGCAGAAGCCGGCCGTCGGGGCGCAGCGGCCCGCGGCGCAGGAATTACCCGGGGGGCAGTCCCGGTTGTCCCGGCATTGCTGGCACTTACGGTTTACACAGAACTCCCTGGGCTTGCAGTCGCCGTCGGACTCGCAAGAGGGATAATCCGGCTTGCAACCGAAACCGATGGCTGCCCCGGCGAGGACACCGACAACGAGAACGCCGAAGACAGAGGAGTATGACCTGGTGTACATCGAACGAACCTCGCCCGTCGCAAACCTATGAGACCGCGCAGGGATGTGTCAACGATTAGGTCCAGCGTTGTTGCGCGGATGACGGGGTTCGTACCAGTCCCGCCCCGCAGTTCGTGCTATGGGGAGGGGGTTCTGAGCCGACGCCATGGAATGGCTGCTTGATCATCTGTCGAGCCTCGATCCGGCGTCGGTCCATCTGACGTTGGCCGGAACCCTGCTCCTGTGCGGGCTGGGGCTGCCGATCCCCGAGGACATCTCGCTGATCTCGGGTGGGTACATGGCCCACCTCGGGGTGGTGAACGTTCATAGCGTGTTCTTGGTGTGCCTGGCGGCGGTGCTGGGGGGCGACTGCGCGGCGTTTTTTCTGGGGCACTTCTTCGGGCGTCGGCTGCTGGTCTGGGCGCCGACCCAGAAGCTGTTCTCGGCCAAGAAACAGCTGCGGGTGCGGGCTTATTTCCGGAAATACGGCCCCAAGGTCATCTTCGTGGGCCGCTTTCTGCCCGGCCTGCGCTTCTCGATCTACTTCTGCGCCGGTACCCTGCACGTCCGCCCGGCCGTGTTCCTGGTCTACGACACGCTGGCCGCGCTGCTGTCGGTGCCCTTCCTGGTGTACCTGGCCTGGATCTTCGGCGAGCACATCGACCGGGTCATCCACTGGGCGCGCCGGTCCGAGTGGGGCATCCTGGTGATCGCGGTGGTCGCGGCCGCCTTCCTGCTGTTCAAGCTGGCCCGCTACCGCAAACGCCGCCGCCGCGAGCTGCAAACCACCAGCGCCACCCCCCCCGCCCCCGTCCCCACGGCCGACCCCCCCACCGCCCTCCCCAAGCCCCCACCCCCCGCCATGGGCTCCTGACCCCTTCCCCTCCCCCCGCGACGGCCTCGCCCCCCCTTCCCCCTCCCCCCCGCGACGGCGTCGTAGCTCCTTCCC
>JBKPRZ010000110.1:0-3667 GCA_046734815.1 Myxococcota bacterium
AAGATATACCGTTCCGGGGCGGCGGGGTAGCCACTCGCGCCAGGGGCAGGTACGCGCGTGTCGGCGCCCACCCACCCCGGACCACCCGGACGCGGAGGAGCGCCCCGGATCCAGTAAGATCATCCGGGCATAGCCATGGTCGGTCGCTTCCTGCGGGTGTGCTGGCGCTACGTCGCCGACGTGTACCGGGGCTTCTCCGCGAAGACCCGGCGGCGGCTGATCGTGGCGGCGGCGGTGACCCTGGCGCTGGCGCCGATCTGGATGCTGAACACGGCGGTGGCCTTCTTCGGCAACTCGATCGTGTTTCCGCTGTCGCCCTTCTTCCTGCGCCAGAAGCTGTCGGCGCTGGGCTCGTACGCCCTGCACCGCCCGCTGTGCCTGCTGCGCTCGCACCCGGAGATGGATCCGCTGATCGCGCGCGCCACCGAGGAGCAGCGGCTGCCGCGCGGCCTGCTGGCGGCGGTGGTGCAGGTCGAGTCGGGCGGCAAGCCGCACCGGATCTCCTGCGCCGGGGCGATGGGGCCGACGCAGCTGATGCCCGACACCGCCCGCTTGCTGGGGGTGGGCGATCCGTTCGACAGCCAGGCCAGCATCGACGGAGCCGCGCGGCTGCTGGGGCAACACCTGGCCCGCTTCCGTCGGATCCGCCTGGCGCTCGCCGCCTACCACGCCGGCCCGGGCGCCGTGCGCGGCGGACGCGTGCCCGACAACGGCGAGACCGTGCAATACGTCGCCCGGGTCATGCGCGTCTACGACACCTTGAGGCCCCACCGCCGCGCCCGCCCGCGCCCGCTGCCCGAAGGCGTGCCCCGCGTGCCCGGTCCCCTGCTGGTATCCGGCAGCTGGTGACCTCCTCTCGCGCAGCGACAACCTTGCGGTCCGCGTCGCGCGCACGGTTTTGGTGGTAGGGCGGCGCGGCTGCATCGATAATCAAGGCCTGCCCGCATAGCCGGTGCGTCAGGAGGCTCATTGGAGGCGTTCGCGCGGTGGCCCCGACTATCGTTAGCCTCGTTCTTCCTTTCGATCGTCAGCTGTCGGCCCTACAAGCTGGTCGACCCGGCGCTCGATGACGGTGGCGTCTGGACTCCGACCGAAACGCCCGACGGCGGCTTCGCGGTGGGTGGGGTGGATGGAGCAACGGTTGCGCCCGCGCCTCGCCCGCCGACCAGCGGCGAGCAGTGCGCGGAGGAGGCCGTGCGCGGCGAGCTCGTGCCGGTGGACCTGATGCTGGTGCTGGACGCGTCCGGGTCGATGAACGACGACGTGGGCGGCCGCACGCGCTGGGAGCAGGTGGCCGGGGCGATGGTCCAGTTCGCCGCCGACAGCCGCTCGGCGGGGCTGGGGCTCGGGTTCCAGACCTTCCCGTTCCGGGTGCACGACAAGCCCTGCGCGGCCGACAGCGACTGCAGCGGCAAGGCCGGCGAGTGCGGCCAGCCCTACCTGTGTTACGGCGCCGACGTCTTGCCCGCCACCGCCGCCACCTGCGATCCGGTCACCCGCTACTGCGACCGGCCCGACACCCGCTGCGTGGCCTCGGGCCGCTGCAGCGGCAGCTTCGCCCGCTGCGTGAACCTGGGCGAGCCCTGCCCCGGCGGCGGGGCCAGCGACGTCTGCGAGCGGGCGCCCCTTCTGTGCCAGGCGCCGGTCGACAGCTGCCAGGGCGACGACTACCTGAAGCCGAAGGTCCCCATCACGGTGCTGCCGGGCGCGCTGGCCGAGCTGTCGCGCGGCCTGGGCGCGGTCCGACCGGCCGGCCTGACCCCCATCGCCGCGGCGGTGGAAGGCGCGGCCCGCTACCTGCAGCAGCACCTGGGCTCGCCGGCCCGGCGGCGGGGCGCGCTGGTGCTGGTGACCGACGCGGTCCCCAACGGCTGCGACCGAGACGACATCGAGTCGGTGGCCGCCGTGCTCGACCGCGCCCGCACCGGCCGCCCCTCGCTGCTGACCTACGTGATCGCGGCGGTGAGCCCGGATCAGCCCGTGCGGGAGGCCTCGGCCAGCCGGCTGGCGCAGGCCGGGGGCGGGGGCACGCCGGTGGTCCTCAACAACGAGGCGCCCGACCTGGGCGATAAGCTGCTGGCCGCGCTGAACACCATCCGCGGCAGCGCCCTGCCCTGCGATCTCGCCATCCCCAGCCCGCCCAGCGGCATCATCGACTACAACAAGGTCAACGTCCGCTACAACGGCCCCGCCGGCCCCGTCGACCTCCTGTACGTCGGCAGCGCCGCCGGCTGCGACCCCACCCGGGGCGGCTGGTATTACGACATCGACCCCGCCCAGGGAACGCCCACCACCGTGCGCGTGTGCGAGGCCACCTGCCGCCGCTTCAAGACCGACCCCGGCGGCTCCGTCGAGCTCCGCTTCGGCTGCCGCACCCGCATCGACTGATGGTCAGAAGTCTATTTTCATCTCCTCGGCGAAGCAGAATTCCATCAGCTGGGCCAGGTCCTGCTTGCCGCTGGCGCCCAGGGGGCGTAGCGCGCGGGCGAAGTCGGCGGCGCTGGCGTAGCGGCGGGCCGGGTCGAGGGCCAGCGCCTTGTTGAGGATGTCGCTGGCCTCCGGGGGTAGATCGCTCATCAGCTCGAACTGCTCGGTGACCGGGCCGACGGCGGCGCGCATCAGCTGGTTCATGGTGGTGTCGCCGCTGTACAGGGTCCGACCGGTCAGGCAGAAGAACATCACCATCCCGGCCGAGAACAGGTCCGCGCGCGGGTCGACCGGTTCGCCCCGCGCCTGTTCGGGCGACATGAAGTTGACGTTGCCCTTGATCACCCGCTCGTCGGTCTTGCTGACCCGGCCGGCCGCCTTGACGATGCCGAAGTCCGACAGCTTCACCTCGCCCAGGTACGACAGCAGGACGTTGGCCGGCGAGACGTCGCGGTGGACGATGCCCAGTGGCTCGCCGGTGGTGCTGGTGCGGGCGTGGGCGTAAGCCAGCGCCTCCAGCACCTCGTGCAGCATGAAGGCGACGATGGGCAGCGGCAGCCCGCGCCCGCGCAGCTGCATGTGCCGGTGCACCAGCTTCTCCAGGTCGCGGCCGTGCACGTATTCCAGGGCCAGGAAATACTCCTCGCCGGCGCGGCCGAAGTCGAACACCGGGACGATGTTCGAGTGCAAGAGGCGCGCCTGCAGCCGGGCCTCGTCGATGAACTGGGTGACCACCTCCTTGCGGGTGGCCAGGTGCGGGTGCAGGCGCTTGACCACGAAGTGGCGCTTGAAGCCCTCGGCCCCGTGGACCTCGGCGATGTACACCTCGGCCATGCCGCCTTCGCCCAGCTGCCGCAGCAGCCGGTAGCGGCCCATCTCGTAGGGGGGCGTCCGGCGGGGCAGCGCCGCCACCGCCACCGCCGGCGTGTGCGGCGAGCCGTCGCCCGCCGCCGGCGTGGGCACGCGCCGTCCGGCCGGCGCGTCGACCACCGGAGCCTCCACGCCCTTCTGGGTCTGCTGGCGGTGGATGGTCACCGCCTCCTCGGCGCGGCCCGGCTCCTCCCGCTCGCGCCGCCCGCCCCGGCCGCCGAACAGCGCCAGCCCGGCGCCGCCCAGACCCAGCAGCAGCGCGGTCAGCCAGGACACGCGCACCGCCGGCGGCAGCCCGCCGGAGGTGCCCGCGGCGAAGGCGATCCACACCCACAGCTCCGGCCCGCTCGGCAGGGCAATGCCCCAGACC
>JBKPRZ010000111.1:0-4320 GCA_046734815.1 Myxococcota bacterium
TGTGGTCGGCATCAGCGTCGCCCTTCCAGAAGAAGCTTTCGCATCTTCACGCAGGCCATTTGCCCGCCGCCCGCCATGCGGTGAACACCGCGTTCGACTACTTCGTAGCCGTGGCGCAGGTAGAACGATTCGGCATTGAGCGAAGCATCCATGTGAAGCTCAGACAAGCCTCGGGCCATCGCGATCCGTTCGAGTTCGTGCAGGATGCTTGCCCCGACGCCAGATCGACCAAAGTCAGGGCGCACGTACACCGCGCGAAGCTCGTGCGAGGAGGGGACAATGGATCCGAAGCCGACGACTTCGCCATCATCGTCTGCCACCAGACACAGCTCGTCGGTCCCGGCGATCGTGTCCCGGATCTGTGCGTAACGGCGCTCGTCGGGAGCGGGAGACCAGTTCTCAATGACTTCCCGAGGGTAGAAGGGAGCGGCCGTTTGTCGGACAGCCTCGAAAAGTACTCGACCCACGCCTACCGCATCGCCTTCGACGGCGGGCCGAATGCGGACCGACATGCCTTTGGCGCTCGCCAAGTGATCCTCCGCCAAGCTGCCGAACGAAGCGCCGTTCAGCAGCAGGGGCCGCTTGGAGAGCCGTCGAAATCCACAATATCGTGATGCGGCCCCTGTCTGCTGCAACGGCTGGTTCGGCCTGGTCATTTCCGCTGTCACCACCTTGCTAGGGGTGACGCTCCCACTTCGAAAAAATGCCCTTGCTCAAGAGCAGACCCGATCCGAATCCAATGATCAGTCCCGAAGCAAAGAGTCTCAGGAAATCAACCCCGTGGAGCGCATGAAGGCGAGGATTATCCAAGGAGTTCAAGAGCGGGGGAACTCCGAGCATCGAGATGAACAGACAAGAGACGATCCTCGTTCGCCGTTGACGTTGCTCCCGTTTGGTCTTGTCTGCATCCTCAGGCTGGCCCGAAGTCATGGTGTTCTCCTTGAAAAGATCATCGAAAGATCATCGAACCGTGCCGCGGTAGCGCCTGGCTATGGGTTTCTCTGGCCAAGGGCGCGCGGCCGAACTTTGAAATCAGCAGTGTCAGCGTAGCACGCGGGCAGCGGGGGTGGTGGGCGGGGTCACTTGGCTCGGCGGAGAAAAGGTGCTGGAAGGCTTCGGGTTTTGCTGGCGGGCGCTTCGGGTTCACTGGCGGAGCGCGGTTGGTGGTGATTAATAACGTCCTAAGAGGTATCGGAAAAGGCAGCGAGGGTCGCATTGTGGCGGGGTCGGTGGTCGAGGGGGCCGCGGACACCGGCGGGGGGCGGTCGAGGATGTGGGCGTGGATCATGGTGGTGGTTACGTCTTTGTGGCCGAGGAACTCCTGGATGGTGCGAATGTCGTAGCCGTCTTCGATGAGGTGGGTGGCGAAGCTGTGGCGGAGGGTGTGGGGGGGTTGGTAATGTCGGCCTGGCGAGCGGCGGCCCGGACGGCGCGCTGGATGACGGTCTCGTGCAGGTGGTGGCGGTGCGGTTCGCCCTCCTGCCGGGTCTTTGTGTTCTGCAGTGGATCAGCGGGTTTCCGCGGTCGCGATCGGCGTGCTTCCAGGGATGGCGGGGCGGTGGCAACATCCCGGCGCATGTCGCTGTCGGTCTCGCTGCTCGGTGTCTTGCTGTCCTCGTTGATGTCGGCGCAGATGACCATCCCGCTGCACACGGCGGGCAAGGCGGAGGGGCCGCCCGAGAAGGTCGACGACCACGGCAAGGACGGCAACCACGACCGCGCCATCAGCGACGTGCGCCAGCCCGAGCTGACGGTGTACCTGCCTCCCGCTGGCAAGGCGACGGGCAAGGGGATCGTCGTCTGCCCGGGCGGCGGGTACGAACGCGTGGTGATCGACAAGGAGGGGCACGAGATCGCCCGCTGGCTCAACGGCATCGGCGTGGCGGCGTTCGTGCTCAAGTACCGGTTGCCGCCCAGAGGGTCGACCGCGGCGGCCACCAGCCTGGACCAGGTCGTCGCGGCCAAGAAGGTCGCCGTCGACGATGCGCTGGAGGCGATGAAGGTGGTGCGCGCGCGGGCGGCGGGCTGGAAGCTCGACCCCAAGGGCATCGGGATGATGGGCTTCTCGGCGGGCGGGCACCTGAGCGCGCTGGTGGGCATGACCGCGCCGCCGCCGGTGCGCCCGAGCTTCCTGGTGCTGGTCTACCCGGCCATGCCGCCGGTGCTGAAGGTCGACGGCACCACGCCGCCCACCTTCCTGGTCCACGCCGCCGACGACAGCCGGGTGCCGGTGGGCGACACCAGCATCCGTTACTTCCTCGAGCTGCGCAAAGCCAGCGTGCCGGCCGAGCTGCACGTCTACGCCAGCGGCGGCCACGGCTTTGCCCTGCGCAAGAAGGACGACACCGTCAGCGCCTGGCCGGCCGCCCTGCAGGCCTGGCTGGCGCGCAAGTGAGCGCGCGCTACCAGCCGGCGATCGGGCCCAGGTACAGGGTGTCCAGCCGGCCACACAGCGACATCAGGAACAGTGTGACGAAGACGCCGCGCTCGACCGGCGGGCGGCCGAGTAGGGCGGGGGGCAGGCGCAGCTGCAGCGGCGTGTGCTCGTCGTCGGTGGCGATGCCCGTGTACCAGGGATCCGGCAGCGCCGCCCGGCGCAGGTCGTAGACGCACAGGCCGATCCGTCCGACCACGCCGCCGTCGGAGATGGCCAGGGTGGTGCCATCGCCGCCCAGGCGGCCGCGCACCAGCAGCACGCCGGGATGGTCCTCGACCACGAAGTCGCTGGTCTCGATGCCGATCATCCCGCTGACGTGCCCGTCGCGGGTGCTCAGGTGGACCACGCGGCCGCCGGCGCCGCCCCGATAGTCGGCGCCCTCGTGGGCGACGTTGACGCTGGTGCCGGACAGACCGTCGCGATCCAGCCGCGCCATCACCATGACGTGGCGGCTGCGGAAGACGAAGCTGGAGACCGGGTCGGGTCTGGGGGGAACGCCCGCGCAGCCGATGAGCGCAAACAGGGCCAGGAACACGGGGACCGGTGAAGCCATGGCGACCTCCTGCGCCGACCAACATAGGGGACGGCGCACGGCCCGAGGCCGACGATTTCTCCGGCCGGCCGCAGGCCGTCGTCACCTCCGGGCCGCGCGGCGTGACGTGCTGGACGGGTGGGCGCAGGGTCCGGGTGTGTCGTACAGTCCAGTCGATGGGGGCAGACGACCGCGAAGGGCAAGGCCGGCTGGGTCAGGCGCACGATCCGACCTCGGCGCCGCGCAGCGGGGTGCTGCTGGCGATCGAGGGGATCGACGGGGCGGGCAAGACCACCCAGGTCCGGCGTCTGGAGACGTTGCTGCGCGAGGCGGGGGTGTCGTCGGTGATCACCAAGGAGCCCACCTCCGGGAGCTGGGGCAAGAAGATCCGCGAGTCGGCGCGCACCGGGCGCATGTCGGTGCAGGACGAGCTGGAGGCCTTCCTGTTCGACCGCCAGGAGCACGTGCAGGACGTGCTGCGGCCGGCGCTGGCCGAGGGCAAGGTGGTGATCGTCGATCGTTATTACTTCTCGACCGTGGCCTACCAGGGGGCCCGGGGGCTGGACCCGGCCGAGCTGCTGCGGCTGAACGCCTTCGCGCCCGAGCCGGACATCCTGGTGGTGCTGGACGTGCCGCCCGAGGTGGGGCTGCAGCGGGTGCGGGAGCGCGGGGACGTGGCCGATCAGTTCGAACGCGAGGACGAGCTGCGCAAGGCGCGGGAGATCTTCCGCAACCTGCAGCTTCCCTACCTGCATCTGATGGACGGCACCTTGCCGGTGGACACCTTGACCGATGACATCGGTCGGCTGCTGTTCGCCCGGCTGGGCACGCCACCCGGACGCACCTGAACGGACGGCAGGTGTGCGCGCGACGACCTGCCGGGGGGCGGTCGTTTTGTGAGAAACTGGCCGCAGTGGATGGGCGGTGTTAAAGGTGAAAAGCGGTGATAAGGCTCCTGTCCATCTGCTTTTCCGTGGTTTGCCTGGCCATCTTCGTGTGGTTCGGGGTGACGGTGGACCTGGGGGAGCGGACCCTGTTCGGGCACCTGCGGGCCATCGGCAGCAGCCGCGAGGCGAAGGACCTGTGGGACGGCGCCCGGTCCAAGGTGAACGACTTCATCGGCATCGAGGCGGCGCGGAGGGCGGAGGCGGCCAAGCGCGAGCGGGCGGGGCGCAACGACCCCCGGCCGGACATCGGACGGGTGGAGATCACGCCGGCGGGGCCGCCCCAGGAGGCGCTGCGCCCGCGCGATCAGCAGCAGATGCGCGACCAGATGCAGAAGCTGAGCGGCGGGCCCAAGCGGGCGGTGCAGGGGCGCACGCCGCCGCGCGACCCGCCCAAGCCGGGAGCG
>JBKPRZ010000112.1:0-7680 GCA_046734815.1 Myxococcota bacterium
TTCTCGGCCTGGGCCAGCGCCTCGGCGGGAGCAGCGGGCGGAGGGACCGCGGCGGCGCGCTCGCTGGTTTCGGGCGCGCGCGGGGGATCCACCCGTCGGGGCTGCGGCGCCCGCACCCGCTTGGTCGCCGCCGGCTTGCGGGCGGCGGCGCGACGGCCCTGCGCCCACGCCGGACCGCTTCCCGCGATCACCACGAGAGCGAGAAGCAACCTCACCAGGCCCCGACGTGCGGTCATGCGGTGGTGTTTAGGTTACCCGATCGTAATGCGGCTTTCAGCGCGAGCGGACGCAACATACATCCTCGCCGCACGCCGCACATGCCGGCTCACGTTCCGGGCCTGATCAGCCGATGAGCGTCGCGTGCGTGTGAGGGTCCCGCGCCCGCCTACATCGCCCCTGGTGTCGGCGATCTTGCTCTGGACAGCTGCCTGCACGAGACCGAACCCGGCGTACGTCGGGTTCGAGGACGCGGGCCTGTCCGACGCGGGCAGTGTGCCCGATGCCGCGGTCGAGCCCGACGGCCCTTCCGACGGCCCGTCCGCGGATGCCGCGGCGGACGTGGCTGCGCCCGACGCCGCGCCGGACAGCGCCCCGGACGCGGCGCCGCCCAGCGCCGGTCTGGTGGCGCACTGGGCGCTGGACGAGGGACAGGGCACCGTCGTGCGCGACGGCACCGGCAACCTGAACGACGGCACCCTGATCAACGGTCCGGTCTGGATCGCCGGAGCGGTCGCTGGCTCGGCGCTGCGCTTCGACGGGAGCGACGACTATGTCGAGCTGGCGGTCCGCACCTTGCCGCGGGCCGAAGCGCCCAAGAGCCTCGCCGTCTGGTTCCGTAACAACGCCACGACGCCGCGGCTGCGCAACCTGGTGGCGCTGTTCAACGACCCGATGAACACCGGCATCCACCTCGGCTTCGACACCGAGCAGGTGGCGGTGTGGCGTTACGGCGATTTCGATCCGATCATCAAGTCCACCAGCGCGCCCGACGGCGGGTGGCATCACCTGCTTTACACCTGGGACGGCACCACCCACCACCTGTACCTGGACGGCGCCTCCGTCGGCACCTCGACGGCGGCGATGAAGAACGGGGCCATCCAGACCGCGCGGCTTGGCACCTGGCAGGTGCCCGAGGAGCTGTTCACCGGCGACCTCGACGACGTGCGCGTGTACGACCGCGCGCTGACGGCCAGCGAGATCGCGGCGCTGACCGGCGCCATCCCCTGATCACTTCAGCTCGCGCAGGCGGGCGGTGGCTTCCTTGTTGCGCGCGTCGCCCGCGGGGGCGACCTTGCGGTACATGGTCAGATGCTCGCGGGCCCGGTTCTTGTCGGAGAGGAAGTCCATGTACAGCACGCCCAGGTTGTAAAGCGCCGCCGGGTAGGCGGGGTGCAGCTCCAGCGCGCGCTCGTAAGCGGCGCGGGCGCGCTCGTGTTCCTTGAGGCCGCGGTAGGCCACGCCCAACGCCACCTGCACCTCGGGGTCGTCGGGGTGCTGGCGGGCGGCGCGCTCCAGCTCGTCGCGGGCGCGCGGGTAGTCGCCGCAATCGAGCAGCACCGCGGCCTTGTTCAGCAGCGGGGCCAACGAGGCGGGGTCCAGCTCGGCGGCCTTGTCGAAGGCGGCGAAGGCCTCCCGGTCGCGCGCGCGGGTCAGCGCCACCAGGCCCAGGTTGTTCCAGACCTCGGCGTTCTTCGGGTCGAGCTCGGCGGCCCGGCGCAGGGCCGATTCGGCCAGCGCGGGCTTGTCCATGCGGTAATAGACCAGGCCCAGGGCGTTGAAGGCGCGGGCGTTGTGGCTGTCGCTCGACAGCAGCACCTCCACCTCTTCCAGGGCGCGCTGGGTCCGGCCGCCGTCGCGCAGTGCCTGGATCAGCAGCAGGCGCAGGTCGACGTCCTTCGGCTCGGCCTGCAGGCGCCGGGTCAGCAGCTCGGCGGCCTCGTCGTTGCGACCGGTGTGCCCGAGGGCGTCGGCCAGCGCGAGCACGGTCTTGCGCGATCCCGGCTGCAGCCGCAGCGCCCGTTCCAGCGATTCGGCCGCGGTCTCCCAGCGTCCCATCCGCGCCTGGATGATGCCCAGGTCGTGCCAGGCCTCGAACAGCTTCGGGTCCAGGCGGGTGGCCTTGCGGAACGACTCGGCCGCCGCCTCGTAGCTGCGGGCCCCCGCTTGCATGTGGGTGAGGCCCTCCTCGAACTGGACCCGCGCCTCCGGCTTGGCGGGCGGCAGCGGGGCGCTCTTGCCGCTGTCCTTGCTGCGCAAGCTGGCGCAGCCGGAAAGCGCCAGCGCGATCAGCAGCAGGATCCGGTGCTCAGTCACGGCGGATCTCCTCGATCGGCTCCAGGGCGGCGCGCAGCTCGCCCGGGCGCAGGGCCGGCCGCAGCTCGGCGTCGCGGGGATATTCGGACTGGTCCAGCTCGCCCAGCGCCTGGCGCAAGGCCCGGGTGTGCTTGTTGTAGACGCCGATCTCCAGCGCCTTCGCGTAACCGGAGCGATAGGCGCCCAGCGCCTTGTCCTCGATCACGATCACCGCCTTCTCCAGCTCCTCGCGGTACAGGCGCTTCTCCTCCGCCGACAGATCCTTGGGCACCTCGGCCCTGCGCATGGCCTTGGCGAACCCCTCGTAGGCCTGACCGATCCGCAGGAGCGCCCCGGTGGCCCACTCGGGGACCCGGAAGGACAGCACGTCCAGGTACACCTTGCGCGCCTCTTCCAGCAGCCGCGCCTTGTCCTCCAGGGCCCGCCGCAGCTGGCGCGGGCGGCCGGCGATCTTGACCCGCTCGTATTCGCGGAACAGCAGCTCGCCCTGCAGGTAGCGCGCCTGGGCGGCGAACTCGGCGGTCTCGGCCCGGCGCAGGTTCCGGTGCTGGACCAGCGCGCGGGCCAGCGCCTCCTTGGCGGCGTTGTCGTCTCCCAGCTTCAGGTGGGCCTCCGCCTTGTGCACCAGCGCCTCGACCACGGTGGGGTCGTGCTCGTAGGTGCGGGCGTAATCGCCGAAGGCGGCGGCGGCGCCTTTCCAGTCCTTGCGCTCGGTGAGCACCAGGCCCTTCTGGAAGGCGACCTGCCGGGTCTCGGGCCGGCCCTTGAAACGTTGCTCGTATTCGCCGTAGTGGCTGGCGGCGCGATCGTATTGCCCCAGGGTCTGCCGGAGCAGCCCGGCCTGACGCAGGGCCAGCGCGGCGTCGGGAGACTGCGGGTAGCGCTTGGCCAGCTGCTCGTACAAGGTCGCCGCCCGCGCGTAGGCGGCGATGCTCTCCTCGATGCGCGCGGCCACCAGCAGCGAGCCGGGCGCCTCGGTCGAACGCGGATACTTGTCGGCCAGGGCCCGGTAGGCGGCCACCGCCTGGTCGGGGCGCCCCGCCCGCTCGGCGGCGGCGCCGGCGTTGCTCAGCGCCTGGGCCGCGCTCGGGTGATCGGGGAAGTCCTGGGCCACCCGGCGGAACAGATCGGCGGCCTGGGCGTATTCACCCTTGGCCGCCCGCGCCTCGGCCTGCTTGAGCAGGGCCCCGGCGATCAGGTTGTCCAGCCGCTCCTGGTCCTTGCGGGCGGCGAAGGCGCGGGTCTTCTTCAGGCGGCGGCACCACTGCTCGATGTTGGTGTAGTCCTTGGCCTCGCCCAGGCACTCCAGCAGGCGGTCGCCGGCGGCGGCAGCGGTGGGGCTGTCGGGGTGCTGCTCGATGATCAGGCCGAAGCGCTTGACGGCCTCGTCGTAGTCGCCGTGGTCGTAGAAGAACTGCCCGTTCTTGTAGATGACGGTGACGATGTCCTTGTCGTTGGGAAACAGGGTGGAATAGAGGTCCGCCGCCTCGGCAAAGCGGCGATCGTCGTCGGTCACCTCGCGCTTGCGCTTGCCCGGGCCGGAGGCGGCGGGCGCGCGCAGCTTCTCGAACGCGTTCATGGCGTTCAAGAGCGCGTCCTTGTGGTTGGGCCCCACCGGGCGCGAGCGGCCCACCGCCAGGTACTCCTGGCCGGCGGCGCGGTAGTCCTCCAGCTTGAAATACAGGATGTCGCCGCGCAGGTAGTGCACCTCGGTGGCGCCCGCGGTCTCGCCGAACTGGTCCAGGTAAAAGGCGTAGGCCTCCGCCGCCTGGGCGTACAGCGGCCGGTCGACCACCCGCGACTCCTTCTCGTTGCGCTGGGCGCGGGCGTGCAGGGTCTTGGCCTGCGCCAGGATGAACCCCTCGGCGGTGGCGCGCGCCTCCGCCACCAGCTTGGGGTGGTCGGCGTTGGCGTGGGCCCAGTCGCTCTTGGGGCCGTAGTCGGTGGCCAGCCGGCGCATCTCGCCGTTGGCCCGATCGGCCCGGCCCATCGCCTGGTACGACTCGACCACCCGTTTCTGGAACATCGGCGCGTCCGGGCTCTTGCGATCGAGCGAGATCAGGAACTCGTAGGCGTGGGCGGCGCGCTCGTAACGGGTCTGGTCGTAGACCGTGTCGGCGAAGCGCCGGAGCACCCGCTGCGAGTAGGCCTTGCCGCCGATCTGGGACAGGAAGGCGTAGGCGTCCTCGGCCGTCTTGCTGTCGTCCTCGGTGAAGAGCTCGACCAGGTATTCCAGGGCCTGGTCCGACAGCTCGGCGGCGCGCTTCTGCTCCTCGACGCTCTTGTCCTTGGCCTTCTGCCCCAGGTCCAGCACCTGCTTGAAGCGGCTGGCCGCGTCGTCGGTCTGCCCCAGCTTCCACGCGCACCAGGCGGTCTTGAACAGCGCCAGCCCGTACAGCGGCGAGCGCGGGTAGCGCAGGACGTGGCCGTAGGCGTCCTTGGCGGCGGTGAAGTCCTGCTGCTCGTAAAAGCGGTGCTCGGCCACCGCCATCCAGGCGTCGGCGCGGAAACGCGAGCGCGGGTATTCGGCCAGCAGGCGCTCGAACCCCGCCACCGCCTCGGCGGTGTGGCCCTGGTCGCGCAGCGAGAAGGCGTACAGGTAAAGGACCGTGTCCAGCTTGCGGAACTTCGGGTATTCGCGGATGAGCCGCAGGTAGGTGCTCTGCGACCGGGAGAGGTCCAGGCGCGGCTGCCGGCGGGGCAAGTCGGGACAGCGGCTGCGGTCGCGCTTGCAGGCCGCCACCAGGTCCTGGTAGCGGCCCATCCGGTCGAGGTAGTCGGCCTGCGCCTCTTCCCAGGTCAGCTCGGCCAGCTTGAACAGCGCCTCGGCGGTCTCGGGCGCCTCCGGGCTGTCGCGCAGGTAGTCCTCCAGCAGCTTGATCCCCTCGCCGCGGGCGGCCCGCACCTCCTTCTCCTTGTGGACGATGATCGCTTCCACCTGCGGCGGCACCGCTGGCTCTTCCGGCTCGGCGGCGGTGGCCGGGGCCGGCGCGGCGAGCAGCAGCAGCAGCCCCGGGATGGCGGCGCGCTTCATCGGTACCGCTCGTATTCGTCCGACCAATATTCGCCCTCGAAGGGCCAGTACTCCTCGTCGTCGCCCAGGGTGCCCTCGGCCTTGAGCTTGCCGTAGATGTCCGCACCCAGCCGGCCGGCGCGCAGATTCGCGATCTCGACCTCCAGCTTCTTCTTGCGGCCCACCACCGCGTCGATGTGGGTCAAGCGGACCTTGCCGAACAGGGTGCGCAGCCGTTCGTCCACCTCGCGGAGGGCGTCGGTGGCCAGCTGCTGGGCGGCGGCGCGCGTGCTCTCGCGCAGGGCGGTCAGCTCGCGCAGCAGCCGGGTGGCGGTGGCCTGCTCGGTCTGGTAGGGGCCGGTCGGCCGCGGCGGGTGGGCCACCAGCGACACCTCCATCAACAGGTTTTCCACCCGCGGCGCCAGCTCGGGGTCCTCGGCGGCCAGCGGCAACAGCGCCTCGGCGTCTTGCAGCAGCTGCGCCGCCTCGGGCGAGGAGGCGGACCGGTGCAGCGAGCCGCTCTCCACCAGCTCGGCCAGGCTGCGCCAGCGGGCCAGCGCCTCGCGCGCTTCCACCAGATCGGCGTCGATCTCGGTCAGCAGGCTGGTCAGCCCGAAGAAGCGACCGTCCAGCTTCAGCAGCCCCAGCAGCCGTCCCTCGGGATCGGCGGCGGCCGCCTGGGCGGGGTCGCGCGCCAGCAGCCGCGCCACCAGCGCCTGCGCGCGGGCGGGGTCGTCGGCGGCGCGGGCGGCCAGCTTCTGCAGCGGAGCGAATCTGGTCACCAGCGCGGTGGCCTCGGCCCGCGCCTCGTCGAAGGCACAGGAGCGCAGGGCGATGTTGGCCCGCAGAAGCGTCACCTCCGGTCGCAGGGGCGAGTCGGGCAAGGTCCGGTCGAACGCCTCCACGAAAGCGCGGGCGGCCCGCACCTCGCCCTTCTGGTACATCGACCAGGCCGCCTCGAACAGCGCCTCGCCCAGCCGCTCGGAGTCCTCCGGGACCGAGAAGTAATAGTAGTAGGCCTCGTCGTAGCGTCCCTGCTCGTGGGCGATCCGGCCGAGGGCCAGGCGAGCCAGGTCCTGCAACTGGAAGTAGCGCCCATCGATGTTGAAGGCCAGCGCCGCCCCCTTGTCGCCGGGCAAGATCTGGCAAAAGGCGCCGCGTGCGTCCTGGTAGGCGCCGCGGCGGGCGGCGATCAGCCCGCGAAAATAGATGGCCGAGGCGTAGAGGCGCGATTGCCGGCCCACCTGGGCGAACGCTGCGGCCGCCCCTTCCAGGTCGCCGGCCTGGTAACGGACGCGGCCGCGCAGGTAGGCCCGCTCGGCGGCGCTGTCCTCGGGCAGCGGACGGCCACCCAGGGGGATCGCTTCCAGGGCCGACAGCAGCCGCTGGTATTGCCGGCTCTCCAGCGCCACGTCGACCAGGGCGCGATGGGCGGGCACGAAGAAGGCGCCGCCCGGGCCGCGGGCCAGCGCCCGCAGCAGGTAACGTTCGGCCGACTGCTGGGCCCCGCCGCGCAGCAGGGCCCGCCCCAGCAGCAACTCGGCGCTCTGGTAGGGCACGCTGGTGTCGTAGGGGCGGTAGCGCGGCGATTCGACGATCCCGAACAGGCCCACCGCCGCCGCGCGGGCGTCGCCGCGCACCAGGCGGTCCTCCGATTCGGCCAGCACCTCGCGCAGCCGGTCCAGCGAGGCGATCTCGGCGGGCAGGCGGCGGCTGCGCTCGAGGTCGGCCAGGTAACCGGCCAGCGGGTCGGTCTCCGGCTCAGCCGCCGCGGGGGGCGGCCGGCTGACCGAGGCCAGCTCCTGCGCCCACGCCGCTGGTCCGCCGCCGGCGAGGGCGAGCCCCACCAGACAAGCGCTCGAGCGCCTCCGCCAGCCACCGGGCACGAGGCTAGTTTACCGGAATTGCGCGACGGGCGATCACCTGTCCTTGGCCCGCAGCTCGCTGAGCTTGCGGATGGTGTCGTTCTGATGGAGCGTGACCAGGTTCTGGGCGGCGGTCCGCTTGTCGTGGCCGCGCGCGGCCTCGGTGACGATGAAGTAGTACACGCCCACCGGATAGGTCACCATCTGCCCCCCGCGCGCCTCCAGCGCCCGCCGCAACGGGCCGGTCACGCCCTGGGCGAACGCGGGGGTGAGCCCGGCCTGGCTGATCATCTCGTTCTCGATCTGCGAAAGCAGCCGGCCCAGTTCCTCCCCGCTGCGCGCTTCCTGCACGCGCGCCAGACGGGGCACCGGGATGCGCTCCTTGGGCCGGGCCGACACCACCGGCTCGACCTTGGTTTCCGCCGGGGGCGGCGGGGTCGGTTTCACCAGGCTGGCCACCGGCGCGGCCGCGGCGGGCGGCACCGGCGC
>JBKPRZ010000113.1:0-8093 GCA_046734815.1 Myxococcota bacterium
GGGATAAAGCCCGCGCGGGTCACGCCGTTCGCCATGCGCACCGGCGTCCGGCGCACGGTCCTCGAACTGTCAGAGGCGAACGCTCCGGAGCTGGAGCGGAGGGGCGCCGCGCTTTGCGCCGCCCTGCGCGCGGAACTCGACGCGCGCCGCGCGCTGTTCCCCCTGGACGTGGCGCTGGAGACGGACGGCCGCCTGGTGAACCTGGTCCTCACCAGCCCCGATCAGCGGATCTGGGACATGATCGGCGAGGACGCCAACCAGGCGTTCCTCTACCTGCGCAAGAACCTGCGGGCGCTGGCCGACACGCTCGATCACCTCGGGCCGCGGTTCGTGCCGGTGTTCATCCTGGCCAGCAACAGCCGGGATCCCGACGTCGTCCAGTACGAGATCGACCACCTGGCCGAGCTGCAAGGTTGGTCGAACGCCCAGCACGCCGGGCAGGTTGGCTTCCTTTATCTGCTGCGCGGGGGCGCCTGGTACAGCTACAACGCCCAGCTGCGGCGCTTCGAGGCCGGGGACAAGGACTTCGTCGCGGCCTTCCCGGGGGACGGCGCGGAGCGGGCGCAGCTGGCGCGGACCCTGAACCAGCAGCTCGGCGACCCCGAGCTTCACCGCCAGTTCGCGGGGTTCGACTTCGATTCGCTGCCCGCCCACCGTCAGCCCGGGGCCGTCACCCGCGAGCGGCTCGAGCGCCGGCGCGCGGGCCAGCGGCTCACGCCGCGGGAGCAGCTCGAGCTGAACCGCGAGCTGCTGTACACGCGCCTGCCCATGCGGGGCAGCGGGGGCTTCTTCAAGAAGGTGGGCAACGACGTCGCCGCCCACGAGCTGCTGGTGCTGGGAAAGACCCGGCCCACGGTCTACACCGATCGCCGGGTCCACGAACACGTGCAGGACGCCAGCTTGCCCAACTACCGCCAGGTGTGGGGCGATTTCGCACGCTACACCGGGCTGCGCGGCAGCAACCAGCAGATCCAGGACGCCATCCTGGCAGGCGAGGACCTGGTGGTGGACAGCGTGCCCGAGCTGGCGGCCATCGTTGACGACAAGAACAGCCTGGCCCCCGGCGAGCTGGAGAAGGGTCTGGCCACGATGCTCCAACCCGAAAATCACCACATCGTCATCGGTGTGCCCCGCATCGAGGTGACCCTGCCCGAAGATCACGAGGGCCCGACCTCGTCGGCCTTCGTGCGTGACGTGCAGGCCGCCCGGGAGATCCACAATGCCGCCGATGGTCTGACCCGGGCGGGCCTGTTCGAGCACTCGTCCGCGGCGTTCGGCAAGTGGTTCATGCGCCCGCGGGCCTACTTCGCGCACTACGCGGGCGAGGCATTGAACGCGGCCCACGCGCTCAGCCACGACTTCCAGCAGTCGTACCTGGTGGCGGGCGCGGCCGGGGGGCTGGGCGCCCTGACCGAGGTCCTGTGCGGCCCGAGCCGCTTCGAGGTCCGCTGCGTGGTGCCGGGGGGTGGCGCTTGAGCGAGCGGCGCGTGAGCGAACGGATCGTCCGGATCGTGCGCGGGGAGGTCTGCACGATCTACCGCGTGCGGCTGCTCGACGGGGGACGCGGCACCCTGGAACGGTTCGAGGACGGTCGTTTCGGTCCAGCGAGAACGTTTCGGGCCGGGCCCGAGGCGACGCCGGAGCGCACCCTCGCGCACATCCTCGGGTTCCTCGACGGGAGCGTCAGCTTCGGCGAGCGCGAGCTGCTGTCGCCGACCAGCGCGGTCACCCGCAACGCCCGCTGGTTCCCCGGCGACATCCAGATGCTCCGCACGGCGTTCCCCTACGCGCGGGAGCTGTTCCCGTCGGCGCAGTTCCACCTGAGCCAGCTGTTCCGGCGGGTGTTCGGCGACATCGCCTTCCTGGCGCTGGTGCTGGTCAGCGGCGCGCTGTGGCTGGGCACCGACGCCCCGGTGGGCAGCCCGCGGCTGTCGCTGGGCCTGCAGATCGCCTCCATGGTCGCCATCTTCGGCTTCGATCGCTACTGGGAGCCGATGCGCCTGCGCCTGCGGGGGCTGAGGACGGCGGGCGGGGCGGGGACTGGCTGGCGCTTGCTGTGGCGAGCGCCCGGGCTGGTGGCCACCGAGCTGGTGCGGGGGACGGCGTCGGTGGTGGTCAGCACCTTGCTGGGGCTGGCCAATCTGGTCATCCACCCGGTCAAGGTGTGGCAGTCCTGGAGGCAGCTGGCGGGTGGGCGCGCGCTCGAATGGAAGGCCTCGTCGGTCAGCGCCACACAGGACGTGCGCGGCTGGCCCCTGGAGGAGTTCGCGGCCACTTACCGGCCGGCGCGCACGGTCGGGTGGGCGGCTTTCGCTTTCGGCCTGTGGCTGCTGTTGCTGGGCGCGCCGCCCGGCATTCTCGGGCTCAACGGGGTCGGGCTGTTCCTGGCCTCGTTCCTCACGGTGGTCCTGTACGCCTGGTGCTCGGGTCTGCCCGAGACAGCGGATGGCGTCCTCCGGTACCAGCTGTCGCGCAGCGAGCGGGCCGGGCTGATGTTTCGGGGGCTGCTCGGCTGTCTGATCAGCCTGGCGCTGGTGCGCACGGGCCTGCATCCCCTGCCGGGGTTCGAGGGCTCGCTCGGCGTGGTGGCACTGTTCCTGTCGATGAGCGCGCTGGTGGCGCTGGTGTTTCCGGTCCACGCCCTGGCCCGGCAGCGCGCCCGGGTGGGCGCCCGCCGCAGCCGGCAACCGACGACGGGACCTTACCGCTGGCCGGTCGCGGTGGGCGCCGTCCTCCTGTTCCCCTGTCTGCTGACCTGCCACACGCGCGTCCGCCCCGCCGGATCTCCGCCGGGCCTTCCCGGTGCCCTCCACGTCGACGAGCGCCGCTGGCGCATGCCCGAGCCGGAGCGTCGCCTGTACGAGGAGATCGAGAGGACGCGCCGGCGCCACGCCGCGATCGATCCGGAGCCGCTGCTGCGGTCGGAGGGCGACCAGCCGGCCCTGGATCCACCAGCCACCGTGCCGAAGCCGGAGCTGAGCCAGCTGCGCGGCATCCCGGCGCCGCGGCTGCCCCAGCTGAAGGCGCTGGAGGCGGTCGTCTTGCCCGAGCTCCATTCCTTGCCCGCGCGCGAACGCACCTTCGTCTTCAAGCCGCGCCGGCTCACCGCGCCCCCGCCCGAGCCGGTGCTCGAGCGGTCGCCGCCGGTCGAATCCGGCCGCCGCGCCACCGAGGTCGCCCAGCGGCGGGCGGCGGCGGTGACCCCGCGGCTGCTCACGCCCGAGCAGCTGCGCGCGCAGGAGCAATTCATCGCCAGCGGTCGGTATCCCTGGATCGGCGCCCAGGATCTCCAGCGCCTCGGACAGCCCGACGCCCGCGGGGCGCGCTTGCCGCTGCCAGAGCTGGCCCGGGCCTACCGCTGGGACGTGATCCTGAACCTGTGGGACGTGGTCCCCGCCGCTCGCCTCGGCGGGCCCTCCGACCGGGTTCGTTTCCAGCGGCTGCGCGACGGCATCGAAGGCGTGATCGCCATCGGCCGCCAGCCGAGCGCTGCCGAGGTCGAGAGCCACCTGCGTGAGGGGCTCACCCTGGTCGAGCGGTGGTCGCGCGCCTACCCCCACCTTCCCTTCGCCGCCCTGGGTGAGAGCCCGCTGCCCGCGCCCAGCCGCTTTTCGCAGGTGACCGGTTTTCTGCGCGAGCACGGTCTGACGGCCGACGAGCTGGCCGCCGGGTGGCGGCTCGACTACGTCGACGCCTACTGGGGCGCACCGGCGCTGGCCGGCGGCGACGCCATCCAGGAGGTGTTCCGGGACCGGCCGCGGACGCGCCCCTGGGAGCGGTTCGAGCTCGACTGGGAGGGAAACACCACCTTGGCCCGACGCTGGGCGGACCTGCAGACCGAACAGACCCTGGGCACCCAAATCTGGCAGGCGGCGGCCCCGGACGGGGCGCCGCCGTCGCCGCAGCAGCTGCGGGTCATGGTCCAGTTCGTCGCTCGGGTGCTGGGCGGGCTGCTGACGGGCGACGCCGGTCCCCACGCCGCGTTCGCGCGCCTCTTCGCGCTCGAGGGGGTCGATCGTCAGGATCCGGTCGCGGGCGTGTGGGCGGCGCGGGTCTGGACCGAGGTGATGGCTGGGCGTCTGGCCCGGACGATCTACCGTGCGTCGGCGGAGGTCGACCTGCCGGGCACGGCGGAGGATCGCGCGCTGGTGCAGAGGATCGCGCGCGAGCGTTATCCGGACGACGGCGGCGATCCGCTGCTCCGCCGGGCGCTGGAGTGGCTGGTGCTGGTGGATCACGCCGAGACCACCACCGAGCTGGGGGCGGGGTACGACCGTTTCGCCCGCGAGCTCGCCGAGCGCGGGGTGCCCCTGCCGGGCCTGCCGTCCGCGCCGCGGCTGTCCGAGGCCCGCACCGGCGAGGATCTGCTCTTCCTGTGGCGGGAGCTCCCCCGGCGTTTCCCCGCCATCCCCGCACGCGACGACCTGGTGGCCGAGCTGCTGTGCTACCTGGCCTATTTCTCCAGCCGCAACGGGCACGACGCGCGCACCCCGGGCGAGTTCCTCGACGACTTCGCGGTCCCACTGCAGCAGGTAGACGAGCGGATGGACACGCCGCTGCCTCCGGCGATCCAGGCGCTGGCCGACCAGCGGCTGGAATCCACCCTGGGGCGGAGCAGCGCAAGCGCGCGCGGGCGGCGCTTTTTCGGGTGGTGGATGGTCGCCACCCAGGCCCGCGCCGTGCAGAACGATCTCGAACAGCACGGCCGGCCGCCCCGGGAGGGGCCGCGACCGGAGGCGCTGGCGCGCAGCTGGGCCGAGATCCTCGAGTCGGGCGCGCGTCGCTGGCCACACCTGCCCTGGTCGTCGCCGGGTTTCGCGGAATTTTACCTGGACAGCGGGGCGGTCGAAGGCTGGAGCCTCGACCAGCTGTGGCAGCGCTTCGGCGGTCAGCTATCGGAGGCCGACCGGCTGATGGCCCGGCACGTGGTCCCGCCCCGGACCCTGGAGGCGCTGGTGGAGCGCCGGATCCAGGACCGCACCGGGGCGTTGCCGCTCGACCCGACCCTGCGCCAGGCCAACGCGGTGATGGCGCTGGCGCGACTGCAGGAGGTGGCGCGGCTCAACGGCAGCGACGACTTCGCGGGCAATCCAGGGCGGCTCGCCGAGCGGCTGGCGCGGCTTTCCGAGCGGGTGTCACGGGACTACCCGCACCTGGACTGGGACGTCGAGGGTCTGCTCGAGTGGTACCTCCTGATCGAGCTGCGCCAGCACGGCGACCTCGACTCGACCTTGGCGCGCTTCGGACCGGAGTGGTCGGTGGCCAACACGCTGGCGGCGAGCGGCTGGCTGACCCGGCTGTCCGCCGCCGACCAGAAGGAGGAACGGCGCCGCACGGCCGAGGAGCGGGCGCTCGGGTCGTTCATCGACGTCCAGGCCAGCCGGCTCGCGGAGCGCACCGGTCTGGCGCCCGGCGGCCCCCGGGCACGCGCCATGAACGCGCTGCTGGCGCTTTCGGCGCTGATCCTCGCCGCCGGCGAGGAGGGGCAGATCCCCGAGCAGAACGGGGCGCCCTGGACCCAGACCCGCGTGCGCGCCTGGGCCCGCGCGCTGGCGCCCGGCAAGCTGGGGCCCGCCACCGTCGCCTGGGCGCGATCGCTGGTCGGCGCCTTTGGCGAGTTGCTGTCGGCGATGCGCGCGGAAGGGCCACACTTTCCCTGGCACCGCGGCGCGATCGTCGAGACCAACCTGCTGGCCGCAAGGGGCGCCGGGGTCGCGATCCCCGCCCTGCGCGCCGGCCACCGCGCGGCCTGGAAGCGGGCCAGCGACCTTTACGCGGCCGGGTTCGTGGTCCCGGCCGCGTTCGAGGATCAGGTGGGCCAGGCGTTCGCGTCAGACCTCCGGCGCAAGCTCGCCGCCGCGCGCTCGATCCCCGAGAGCCAGGTCCCCGCCGACGACCTCCTGCCGGAGGACCCGTCCCTGATCGGGCTGGACGCCGTGCTGGCGCTGGCCGAGGTGGCGGCAGAGATCCAGCAGGCCTACGGCGAGGCGGTCGATCCGGGCGCGCTGGCGCGCCGGCTTGTCGAGGTGCAGGCGATCGGCCGGCGCCGCTTTCCGGCCGTCCCCTGGAGCGCGCCGGGCTTCACCCCGGCCTTCGTGGTGGCCAGCTACCGGAAGGACTTCCGGGACGATCCCTGGAAATACGCCGCGCTGATCGACCTTCACAGCGTGGACCAGCTGCTGGGCGAGCTCGGGCGGCGCGGGCCGGGACTGCCGGCGGAGGTGCTGGTGGACGTGCGCGCGTTGATGCGCGCGCAGAACGGACACGCCCCGGCTTCCGACCAGGTGGTTGCCTACCAGGCGCTCGCCGACGGCGTCTTCCTGCTGCGGGAGTTCCTGCCGCGGGTGCCGCGCTCGCTGGACAACGTGATCACCGTGGCGCGGTTGCGGAGTGGGGTGCGTGCCCTGGACGGCGCCTATCCGGAGCTGCACGTGGTGACGGCCGAAGACCGGTCGCTGCGCGCGGGGTTCGCCGACCGTCTGGCGGTGCTGGCGATGAAGCTCGGGCTGGCCGCCGGGGAGGATCCGGGGCGGCCGGGCTTCGTCGGCGTGGCCCTGGACCAGCTTCGCACCAGCGTCCTTTCGGGCATGAGCCGGATCTACGGTCCGCTGCGCGCCTCGCTGACCGCCGAGGAGGTGGAGCTGTACCAGGTGACCATCCGCGAGCAGGCGCGCGCGGACAACCCCGCGCGCGCGGCCAGGTTCGGGCTGTCGCCGGAGGCCCTCGGCGTCCCCGCGGTGAAGGTCGATGATCTGGTGGCCGACGCCGCGCTCTACGAGATCCTGTACGCCGCCGAGATCGGCCAGGACCAGAGCTATCTCGCCGATCTGTTCGCGCTCTTCGGAGCCTTGCGACGCCGCCCGGAGGCCGAGCGCATCTACCGGGCGGGTCTGGCGGAGATCGACCGCCGCTTCGTGCCCGGGCAGAGCGCCTGGTGGGCCGCGCGGACCGAGTTCCTGCAGGCCTCGCGCGGTCAGACCATCGCGCTGGCCCGCACCCTGGCTCTGGTCAAGCGGGGCGCCTTCACCCGGGAGGCGGATCCGGCGACGCGGTCGTCGTTCGCCCGTTTCGGCTCGTTCGACGACTACCTGGCTGCCTACCTGGATGCCTTCGAGGAGATCCCGCGGGTCCCCGAGCTGGCCGCCGCCCTGGGGGAGCTGCGGGCGGCCGACCCGTTCCTGGCCGACGGGGTCAGATTCGCGCTGGCGCTGTTCAAGTGCCACGTGGTGGATCGGCTGTATCCCGAGCCCCGGGCGGCCGGGCAGGTGCTGCGGGGGATCGCCGCTCTGCTGCCGGGGGTGATGGCGGACCACCGGCGCATCCTGGGTTTCTCTCCCCGGCTCGAGTCGGGCGTCCCGCTTTACGACGCGCGCATGTCTTTCCTCCGGCGCGAGGCGATCGGCGGGGGCGGTTGGGGCAGCGATCTCTACCGGAGGCTGGACGTGATCCAGCGGGGCGTGCAGCGCTGGACGCAGGCGTACCTGCTCGCGCAGGCCTACAAGCTGCTGTTCTTCCGCGAGCTCGACGCCGACGATCCCACGCCGGTGATCCGCGCCGGTCACCCCCTGGATCGTCTGCTGGGCCGGACCCGCGGGGACGAGACCACCCGCTTTCTCGAAGAGATCTTGCCCGAGGCCCTGGCCGCCCGCACCGGGTCGCGTGACCCGTCGGTCTGGATGCGCTGGTTGATGGCCAACGGCGAGATCGGACTGGACGGTCGGGCCACCGGGAAAAATCCCTACGCGCAGGAGCTGGCCGGCTACCAGGCGCGCCTGGCCCGGTACCGCGACCGGATCGCCGCCGGGAGCACGGCGGGCCGCAACCTGCGCGCCGAGCGGCAGCGCGTCCGGGACATCGAGCGGGAATACGACTCCTTCCAGAAGCAGGTGGGCTGGCTGATCGAGTCCGCGCGGGGCTCGGCGCAGCTGACCGCCCTCGCGCGGCGCGATTACCGGGAGGCGATCTGGCTGCACGCCTGCCTGCCCGCCGGGCTGTTGCTGGTGCTGGGGCTGGTGGCGCGCGGGCTGGGCGGCCGGCTGCGGTCGGGGTTCCGCCGGGGTCCGGCGCGCGCGCTGGCGGGGGCGGTTCTGGTC
>JBKPRZ010000114.1:0-12848 GCA_046734815.1 Myxococcota bacterium
GGCGCAGGTGGGCGCGCGCGCGCACCACCGTGGCGATGGCCTGGTAGGTGACCTCGAGGATCAGCGGGTGGCCGGGGGCGTAGCTCACCCGCCCGCCCTCGGACGATTCGCTGACCAGCCCCGCCGCCTGCAGGCCGGCCAGCGCGCGCAGGAGATCGCTCTCCGCCAGACCGGACGCGCGCAGCAGCACCGGGTGGGGCAGGGTCTCGCCCGCCACCGCCAGCAGGTCCAGCAGCGCGCGCGGCTCGGGCGCCAGCCGGTCCAGCCGTTCCAGCATCAGGTCGCGGATCACCGGCGGAAGCACCCCCGCCGCGCCCGGGTCCAGAACCCAATCGCGGTTGCTGCGCAGCAGGCCGCCCGACTCGATCAGCGCGCGCACCAGGGTCTCGAGGAACAGCGGCACACCGCCCGAGCGCGCCTCCAGCAGCGCCAGAACCTCGTCGGACACCGGTGCGCCCTCGAGCAGCTGGCCCAGCAGCTGCCCGGTGCCGGCCCGGTCCAGCCGCGGCAGCGCGATCTCCTCCAGCAGCCCCAGCCGTCGGAACGAGCGCACCACCGCGATCAGGGTGGGGTCCTCGGCGGTGCGGTAGGTGCCCAGCAGGACGAAGCGGGCGCTCTCCAGGTGGCGGCCGGCGAAGTGCAGAAGCTCGAGCGAGGCGGCGTCGGCCCAGTGCAGATCGTCGAGGAACAGCAGCACCGGCCGGTCGGCGGCCAGCCGCATCAGCAGCCGGACCATCGCCCCGAGGAGCTGAGTCTTGGCCACCCCCTCGTCCAGCCCGGGCGGGCGCGGCGGGGCGGCGCTGCGGAAGGTCTCGGGCTCGAACAGCGGCGCCAGCTCGGGCACTCCTCCCAGCAGCCGCGACCGGCTGCGCCCGTCCAGCGAACGCAGGTGGGCGTCCAGCGCGTCGAGGACCAGCCCGTAGGGCAGGTGACTCTCGAGCGCGTAGGCCCGGCCCTGCAACACCAGGAACCCGCGGTCGCGCGCCTGGGCGGCCGCCTCGCCCGCCAGCCGGGTCTTGCCCACACCCGGCTCGCCGGACAGCAGCACCACCGCCGCCCGCCCGCCCGCCGCCCCGTCCAGCACCGCCGTCAGACGAGCGAGCTCGTCGCGCCGTCCGACCAGGGGGCTAGCCACGCCCCATGGTACCTGCTCCCTCCCGGATCCGCCGCCGTGTTAGACCGTGGCTGATGCCCTCGCGGCTGGCCGTCCTGCTGCCGTTGCTGCTCGCCTGTTCGGCCTGTTCGACTCGGCAGGCACCGGCGCTGCCGGAGGTGAAGCGTCCGATCGTTTTCGCTCATCGCGGCGGTGCCGGCGAGGCCCCCGAGTCCACTCTGCAGGCGATGCAGGCCGCCATCGCCCACGACCCGGCGGTGGCGATCGAGCTCGACGTGCGCGAATCCAAGGACGGCTACCTGGTCGTGATCCACGACGCGACCGTCGACCGCACCACCGACGGGCGCGGCGCCGTCGATTCGCTGACGCTGGCCCAGCTGAAGGCGCTGGACGCCGCCTACTGCGCCACGCCCGGGGTGGGCCGGGGGACCGCGCCTCCGGACGCCTGCCGCACGTCACCGGCCGCCACCTTCCCCCTGCGGGGCAAGGGCTATCGCATCCCGACCCTGGACGAGGTGTTCGAGGCGTTGCCCCGCACCACCCTCATCGGCATCGAGGTCAAGGCGGCTGGCTTCGAGGAGGCGGTGGCCCGGCGGATCCGGCGGTCGGGCCGGCTGGGACGGCTGGTCGTCGGCTCGGCGCTCGATGGGGTCAGCGGCCGGCTGCACGAGCTGCTGCCGGAGGCGCCGCATTACTTCCCGCGCTGGGCGGCGGCGCGGCTGGCGGCCTCGGCCAAGGTCACCAACGGGAACCTGTCGCGGCCCGCCTACCAGGTGCTGGCCACCCCGCGCGCCGGCATGGGGCTGCGCATGGACACGCCCGGCATGCTGCAGGTGGCGCACCGGCTGGGCGTGCTGGTGCTCTTCTGGACCATCGACGATCCCGCCGAGATGCAGGAGCTGCTGCGCCTGGGCGCCGACGGTCTGATCACCGATTTCCCCGGCCGCGCGCGCGAGGTGATCGACCGCCAGAGCGCCCCGGCAGCCCCGCGCTGACCGCGTCCCGGTTTTGTTCCCGGCGATTTGGCGGGCGGGCGGGTTGGTGGACGATCAGCGCCCCGGGCCACCAATTCTCCGGAGGTGCCCATGAACCGCCGCCGCGCCCTCACCGCTCTGGCCGCTCCGCTGGCGTTTTATCCGGGCCGCTCGCGCGCGGCCGAGCCGATGCGAATCGGCATCGCCGGGCTGGTGCACGGGCACATCCACGGCTTCATCCAGGGCCTGCTCGCCCGGCAGGACACCCGCCTGGTGGGCGTGGCCGAGCCGGACACCACCCTCGCGCGCGCCACCTTGACCCGGCACAAGGCGGACGCGGTGCCCTTGTTCCGGGACCTGCGCGCCCTGCTGGACACCGCCAGGCCCGAGGTGGTGCTGGCCTACACCAACACCTACGACCACGCCGCCGTGGTCGCCGCCTGCGCCGCCCGCGGGGTGCACGTGATGATGGAGAAACCGCTGGCGGTGAGCGTGGCGCACGGGCGGGCCATCGCCCAGGCGGCAGCGCGCGGCAAGATCCACGTGCTGGTCAACTACGAGACCACCTGGTACCCCAGCAACCAGGCGCTGTGGCGGCTGGTCAAGCAAGAGCGCGCGCTGGGCGAGATCCGCAAGCTGGTGGCCCACCACGGCCACCGCGGCCCCAAGGAGATCGGCGTGGGGCCCGAGTTCCTCGGCTGGCTGGTCGATCCCCGGCTGGACGGCGGCGGGGCGCTGTACGACTTCGGCTGCTACGGCGCCAACCTGGCCACCTGGCTGATGGACAACCAGCGTCCGCTGTCGGTCACCGCCGTCACCCAGACCATCAAGCCCGACATCTACCGGCGGGTCGACGACGAGGCCACCATCGTGCTGACCTACCCGCGGGCCCAGGCCATCTTGCAGGCCTCCTGGAACTGGCCGTTTTCGCGCAAGGATCTGGAGGTGTATGGCGAGAAGGGCCACGCCTTCGCCCTGCGCAGCGACCAGGCCCGCCAGCGCTTGCCCGGCCAGCCCGAGGCGGAGCTGCCCACCCCCGCCCTGACGCCGCCCGATCACCAGCCGCTCGATCACCTGCTGGCCGTGGTGCGCGGGCAGATCCGGCCCGGCCCGCTGTCCTCGCTGGAGAACAACCTCATCGTCACCGAGATCCTGGACGCCGCCCGCACCTCCGCCCGAACCCACCGCACCGTCGAGCTGGCCGGCGCGCGTCGCGGCTAGGGGGCGAGCGGACCTCACGCCGAATCGTCGCGGCGCCCGTCGTACCAGGGGTGGATGACGAAATGGAAGATTCGCGGTCTTTTCGTGGCATGCCGCGATTGCTCCGAGGACGCGCCGCCGGGCTGGTCTCGCTGTGCACCGCCGTGCTGGCCTCGCCCGCGCACGCGGCCGGACCGGCGATCGAACACGCCGCGTTCGGAAAGGTGGCTGGAAAACCCGTGCAGGTCTACACGCTGAAGAACGACAAGGGTGTGGTGCTCAAGGTGCTCGACTACGGCGCCGTGATCACCGAGCTACACCTGCCCGACCGCAGCGGCAAGCTGGCCGACGTGGTGCTGGGCTACGACAAGCTGGAGGACTACCTGAACGACCACTCGCACTTCGGGGGCGTGGTCGGTCGGGTGGCCAATCGCGTGCGCAACGCCCGCTTCTCGCTCGACGGCCGCGAGTACAAGCTGGCGCCCAACGATCCGCCGCACCACCTGCACGGCGGAAACCGGGGCTGGGATCGGGTGCTGTGGCGGGCGCGGCCCCGGAGCACGCCGGACGGTCCCGCCCTCGAGCTGACCCACACCTCACCCGACGGCGAGGAGGGCTATCCGGGCACCGTGCAGGTCACCACGCGCTACACGCTGACCAACGACAACCAGCTGCGCGTGCAGTTCACCGCCACCACCGATCGGACCACGCCGGTCAACGTCGCCCAGCACACCTACTGGAACCTGGCCGGCGCGGGCGCCGGCACCATCCTCGATCACCGGCTGCAGCTGCACGCCGACCGCTTCACCCCCGGCGATCCGGTGCCCACCGGCACCATCCGCCCCGTGCGCGGAACGCCCCTGGACTTTCTCGCGCCCAAGGCGATCGGCAAGGACCTGCAAGCCCTCGGCGGCAAGCCGGTCGGCTTCGACCACAACTTCGTCGTGCAGGGGCCGGCCGGGCAGCTGCGGCCGGTGGCGCGCCTTTCCGACCCCACCTCGGGCCGGGTGTTGACCCTCGAGTCCGACCAGCCGGGGCTGCAGTTTTACAGCGGCAACTTCCTGGACGGCACCGTCCAGGGCAAGGGCGGCGTCTACCGCCAGTACGCCGGCCTGTGCCTGGAGACGCAGAAGTTCCCCAACGCCATCAACATCCCCGACTGGAAGGACCAGGTCGTCCTGCGTCCCGGCCAGACCTACCAGCACACAATGGTGTTCCGCTTCTCCACCGAGTGAGCGCGGACCGGGTGCGGGCGCGTCAGGCGCTGGGGCGGCGCGAGCGCGGGCCCGGGCGCTCCATCATCTCGACCAGCTGGATCAGGTTGCCGTCGCAGTCCTTGATGAACTGGCAGCGCAGGCCCAGCTCGTGGTCCACCCGCTTGCTCCACACCGGCCGCACGTCCTTGCGCCGCAGCTCCGCGATCTTGGCGTCCAGGTCGTCGACCAGCACCGCGAACTGGGACAGCCGCCGACCTTCACCCTCATCGGCCCGGGGGCCCACGGTCAGCCGGTCCTTGTGCTCCAGCAGCTCGAGGCGCAGGTCCCCCGCCTCCAGCACCACCACCCGGGCCCCCGCGTCGGGGAAATCCCGGCGCGTGTACACCTCGTACCCGAGCTTCTCGCGGTACCAGGTCACCGTCCGTTCGATGTTGGGCGTCGAGAGAGTGACGCAGAAGCGACGATAGGGGATCACGCTGCCTCCTCCTCACTCCGGCCAGCGACCGTCCGGTCGCTCGCTCGCGGCGCCACTAGGTTCGGCCGTCGACGGCGGCCGCTTGAGGAGGCGGGAACGGCCCTATATTTCTGGGGCCTTCGAGGCGCCGCGGATCAGCCGCGGATCACTCGACGACGACGGTGGCGGTGTTGACCGCGTCCAGCCGGGGGAAGTCGCGCTCGAGGTAGGCGTTGCCCTCCGCTTCGATGCGGCCCTGATCGGGACCGCGTCCGCGGGGCGCGCCCTCGCCGTATTCGGTGTTCAGGGCGTCCACCACCTCGATCCCCGCGATGACCTGTCCGAACGGGGAGAACCCCGAGGCGTCCAGGCGCGCGTTGTCCACCAGGTTGATGAACACCTGGGTGGTGCGGGTGTTGGGCCCGGCGGTGGCGAAGGTCATGTAGCCGCGCGTGTTCGATTTGACGACCGGGTCGTCGGCGATGCTGGCGCCGGACCAGGCCCGGCTGACGGCAGGGTCGCCGTGGATCCCGAACTGGACCATGAAGCCCTTGATGGCCCGGAAGAACTTCACCTTGTCGTAAAAACCGGCCTTGACCAGGTTGTAGAAGCGGTCGGCACCCCGGGCCGCCCACTCGCGGTGCACCTCGACCACGAAGTCCCCCTTGGTGGTGGCGAAGCGGACCCGGTACACCGCCGGCGCCTGCGCGGTCAGCTTGCTGGGATCCTGCAGGGACGAGCCGCCCGGGGTGGGGGTGGCGGGCTCGGGGCCGCGGGCGGGCGGGGTCGACGAGCCGCCGCGGTTGCAGGCGGCCATCGCCAGGACGAGGAGCAGGATGCCGGTGCGCATCGGCGGAATATACGCCCAGGGCGGCTGCCGGCGGCGCGATAGTTGCGGCGTCTACTGCTCAGCGCAGGGTGACCAGGCCGCGCTGGACCGCGATCAGCGCCGCCTCGGTGCGGTCGCCGACGCCCAGCTTGACGAAGATGCGCTTGAGGTGGGTCTTCACGGTGCCGGCGCTGGTGCCCAGGACGTCGCCGATCTCGCGGTTGCTCAGACCGCGGGCCACCAGCTCCAGCACCGCCACCTCGCGCGGGCTGAGCGCGGTCTGCGCCACCCGGTGGGCCAGCCGCGCGGCCACCGGCGCCGGGATCACCTTCTCGCCGGCGTGCACGCGGCGGATGGCCGCCTCGAGGATGCCGTCGGGGAAGGTGCCCTTGAGCAGGTAGCCCTGCGCCCCGGCGCGCACCGCCTGGTACACGTCCTCGCCGGCGTCGTAGCTGGTGAGCACGATGATCCGCGCGGCCGGATCCAGCCGGCGCAGCTCCTGGATCAACATCGCCCCCGTGACGTCGGGCAGCCGCAGATCGGCCAGCACCACGTCGGGCCGGTGGCGGGTGTAGGCGGCCAGCGCCTCGGGCCCGTCGCCGGCCTCGGCCACCACCTCCATGTCGGGCTCGGCATTCACCAGGGTGCGGACTCCGACCCGCACCACCGCGTGGTCGTCGATCACCAGAACCCGGATCTTGGCCGTTTCGGTCACGACTCTGCCTCCTCGCCCGAGTAGGGCGTGCTCACCTGCACCTGCACCCGGGTGCCGCGGCCCGGGGCGCTGTCCAGCGCCAGCTTGCCCAGCCGGGCCGCCCGCTCGCGCAGGCCCTGCAGACCGAAGTGCCCCGCCGCCGGCGCCCGCGCCGGATCGAAGCCCTGCCCGTCGTCGGCCACCGACAGGGTCAGGCCGTCGGCGGCGTAGCGCAGCTGGATGTCGATGCGGCCGGCCGCCGCGTGCAGGACCGCGTTCTTCACCGCTTCGCCGGCGATGCGCAGCAGCTCGCGCTGCACCTCCGGCGCCAGCGGGCGCGCCGGCCCTTCCACCGTCACTTCGGTCCGCACCGGCGTGCCCTCGGTCTGCTGACGGGCCAGCAGCGACAGCGCCGCGCCCAGCTCCGGTGTGGGGCCCGAGCGCTCGCGCAGGTCCAGCACCACCTGCCGCGTCTCCACGATGCTGGCGGCCACCAGCTCCTCCACCGCGCGCAGCTCGTCGGTCACGGCGGGCTCGCTGGCCCCGGCCAGCTTCTTGCGCAGGGCCCGCAGCCGCATCGCCGCCGCCGCCATCCCCTGCAGCAGCGAATCGTGCAGCTCGCGGGCGATGCGGCCGCGCTCGGCCAGGGTGGCCAGGAAACGCTTGCGCACGCCCCGCACCTGCAGCCGGTGGGCGGTCAGCCCCAGCCCCAGCACACCCAGCGCACAGAGGGCATAGAACCAGAACGTCTGATGAAGGTGCGGGCGCAGGCGGAAGGCCAGCGCGTCGCCGGCCTCGTTCCACACCCCGTCGGCGTTGCTGCCCTGGACGCGGAACCGGTAACGCCCGGCGGGCAGGTTGGTGTAGTAGGCCAGCCGCCGGTTGCCGGCGTCGATCCAGTCGCGGTCGTAGCCCTCCAGCCGGTAGCGGTGGCGGGCCTTGTCCGGCTCGACCAGGGTGATGGCCGAGAAGTGAACCTCCAGGTTGCCGCCGCCGGGCGGGAACACGCCGCCGCCGTCGCGGGCCACCGGCCGCCCGTCCAGCACCGCCGCCTCGATGCGCACCGCCGGGGGCGTCTGCCGCAGCCGCAGGCGCGCCGGATCCACCCGCACGACACCGCGCGCGGTGGCGAACCACAGACTGCCGTCGTGGGCCCGGACCGCCGACGGCTGCCGGGTGCGGGTGGCGGCCACGTCGCGCCGCCGCCCCGAGGTGTCGTACAGGACCAGGCCCCTGCCCGGAGGACCGGCCCGGTCCAGCAGCGCGCGCTCGTCGATGCGCAGGATCCCCCGGCCGGTGCCGGCCCACAGGTACCCGCGCTGGTCCGAGACCATCTGGAAGATCTCGCGCGCGGGTGCGGGGAACAGCTGCCAGCGTCCCTGCGCGCGGCGGACCAGGCCGTTGGCGGTACCCAGCCACAAGGTCCCGGCGTCGTCGCGGTGGAGCGAGCGGACCCGGCCGATCGGCCTGCCGTCGATCTGCAGGCGCGCCGGCCGCAGCTCGCCGTCCTGCAGCCGGGCCAGCCGTCCGGCGGCGGAGGCCCACAGCACGCCCTGGTCGTCGTGCTGCAGGCCGCGCACCTCCAGGCCCCGCAGCTCGGGCCCGGGGATGCGTGCGCTGCTGAGATCGGCGTTCACCCGCACCAGGCCATGTTCGGTGCCCAGCCAGGTCACCCCCTCGCGATCGACGTGGATGGATGACACCGGATCCGACAGCGCCACCGGCCGGTCCACCTGGCCCGCGCGCCAGCGGCACAGCCCGGCGTCGGTGCCGATCCAGACGCCTCCGCCGGGGGCGGGGTGCACCGTGCGCACGTGTTCGCTGGGCAGCCCCTGGGCGCGGCCGATGGTCTGCTCGACCCCGTTCTTCCAGCGCACCAGCCCGATGTTGGTGGCCACGAACAGCGCGTGCTCGTCGTCCTCGCACAGGCCGCTGATCCACTGGTCGCGCAGCGAGGGCGGGCCCGACTGGCTGTCGAGCGTGCGGTCGGTGATCTGCACCAGCCCGGCGCCGCGCGTGCCCAGCCACAGGCTGCCCTCGCGGTCCTCGAACAGCGCCTCCAGGTCGTCGTCGGGCAGGCCGTCGGCCTTGCCGAACAGGGCGAAGCGCCGGTCGCGGAAGCGCAGCAGGCCGCCGCGGGTGGCGATCCAGACGTTGCCGTCGGAATCTTCCAGACCGGCGGTGGGCCGGCGCGCGGGCGGGCCGCTCTCGAACAGCTGGCTGGTGGACGGGCCGATGCGCAGGAGGCCGCCCGCTCCCGCCACCCACAGCTCACCGCCACCGCGCGCGGGGAAGATCGCCCCCACCGCGCCCAGCGCCGCCGGCGCCGACTGCGGCTGCAGGTGCCCCTGGCGCTCGACCATCAGCCCCGCGGAGGTGCCCAGCCACAGCACGCCCTGGCGGTCGCGAAACAGCGCGGTGATGGGCGCCGGCGGCATCGCCGAGGGCGCGTACAGCAGCGCCGCCGACCCATCGGCGCCGATGCGGCGGATGCCGCCGGCCCCGGCGAGCCACAACGCGCCTTCGTGGTCGACCGCCGCGGCGTCGGTGTGCAGATCGCCGCCCAGCGCCTGACCGGCGCGCAGGCAGGGGCGGGGCGCGCCGGCGCGAAAGCAGGCCGGCGGCCCCACCGCCGGCACCAGGTACAAGGTGCCGTCGGGTGCGGTCAGCGCGGCCAGCGCGTCGGACAGCCTCTGCAGCGGTGGCTCGGCCGGCAAGGTCGTCAGCCGCTCGCCGCCGTAGCGGGCCACCCCGCCGTAGGTGGCGATCCACAGATAGCCCTCGGGCGTCTGCGCGATGCCGCGGACCCAGGCCCCCGGCAGACCATCGCGCACGCGCCAGGCGTCGACGGTGCAGTCGGACAGCGCCTTGTCGGGATCCAGCGCGCGGGCGCGCCCCGACAAGGTCAGCAGCAGCGCGATGGGCAGGACGCGCGCGGGCAGACCGCGGGCACGCCTGTCTCCCGATCGGGAGACAGGGCCGTGTGCCGCGCAGGAGCCGGCCGGCGATCGCAACGCTCATTCATAGTGGCGCGCGCGACCCCCGTCCAGCCAGCTGCCGCTCGATGCTGCCGCCGGTCAGCGCGTTCCCGACGAGACCTCGGGCCGGCGCACGATCTTGTAGATGCTCTTGGCGTGGGTGACCACGTAAAGCTCGCCGTCCTGGTCCTGACCGAACGCGCTGACCATGGCCAGCTGGAATTCGGGGTCCAGCGCCGCCTTCCAGTCCCAGGAATCGACCGCCTTGCCGTTCTTGACCCGGAAGCTGCGCAGGAGGGCGGTGCAGTAATCGCTGTAGAAGTAGGCGCCGGCCAGCTCGGGGATGGCCTTGCCCCGGTAGGCGTAGCCGCCGGTGATCGAGCAGCCCTCGCTGTGCGGGTACTCGATCAGCGCCTGGGTCAGGCCTTTTCGGTCGCAGCTTTTGGCCTGGTAGCAGTGCTTGCCCTCGATGATGTTCCAGCCGAAGTTGATCGGCCCGGACACCTTGCTGGCAGGGACCACGTGGATGTACTCGAACAGGTTCTGGCCCACGTCGGCGATGTACAGATCGCCGGTCTTGCGATCGAAGCTGTAGCGCCAGGGGTTGCGCAGGCCCTGCGCCAGCACCTCGGGCGCGGGCTTCTCGGCGTCGACGTCGAAGCGGAGCATCTTGCCCAGCAGGCTGCGCTTGTCCTGGGCGAAGCCGTGCGGGTCGCCGGCCTTGCCGCCGTCGCCCAGCAACACGTACAGCTTGCCGTCGGGGCCGAACTCGAGGTTGCCGCCGTTGTGGTTGTCATAGGGCTGGTGCAAGGTGAAGATCACCTTCGCGCTGGCCGGGTCGGCCTGGTCGGGGTCGTCCTTGCGCACGCGGTACTCGACCACCTTCGTGTTCCAGTCCAGGTCGGAGTAGTGGATGTAAAACCGCCCGTTCTCGAGGTACTTCGGGTGGAAGGCCAGGCCCAGCAAGCCCTGCTCGCTGTTGGGCCGCTGCCACAGCGCCACCTTGCCGGTCAGATCGAGGAACGGCTTCGGCGCCAGGGTCTTGCCGCGCAGGATGCGGATGGGCCCCTGCTTCTCGACCACGAACAGGCGGCCCACCGGCTCACCGGGCACCGCCACCAGGCCGATGGCCTCGGTGGTGTCGCTGGTGATCAGCTCCAGCTTCACCTTGGCGGCCAGCTTGGCCGGCGCCGCCGGGGGCAAGCTCGGCGGCGACTGCTTCTCGTCGAGCTTCGCCTTGGGGTGGTGCCAGCGCAGGTCCATGCCCGGGGTGTCGTTCTCGAAGCGGAAGATGCCCTTGCCGTTGCCCGCGGTGTAAAGGTCCGAGCATCCCAGCGACCCGACGCCGAACTCGGCGTTGGCTCCGTAGGCCGCGCCCAGCGATTCGACCTTCTTGCCGTCGGCGCTGATGCGGAACAGCCCCCCGGCGGTCACGTACATCCGCCCCTTGGCGTCGAAGGTGATGCCGTCGGCGTTCCTGCCGCCGGTGATGGTGGCGAAGGTCTGGCGGCTCTTCTCCTTGCCGCCCGCCAGGCGCAGCCGGGTGACGATCGCCTTGCCGTAGGTCAACACGTACAGGTTCTTGTCCGGGCCGAACACCAGCCCGTTCAGATCCTCGAGCGGCTGGCCGGTGACCTGGTTCTTCTTGCCGTCACCGGTGACCCGGTAGACGTGCCCGCCCTTCTGGTCGGTGTAATAGACGGCGTCGTCGGGACCCAGGGTCACGCCGTTGATTGTCGGTTCGACGTCGGCGATCTCGACCACCTCGGGCTTGTCGGCCAGGTACACCGCCAGCAGCTTCTTGCGGTCGCGCGACCCGGCGTACAGCACCGCGCGCTTGGGGTCGATGGTGATGCCCAGCGCCTTGCCGCCGAGATCCACCCACTGCAGCTCGGGCGCGGTGTAGGGCGGGGCGTAGCGGCCCAGGAAGCCGGAGCTGCCGGTGCCGAACGGCTGGGTGAAGTAGATCGTCCCGTCGGGCGCGATGGCCAGCCCCTCGGCGGTGCGGATGGCGTCGAGCTTGGGGCGGCTCTTGCCCTCGCAGCCGCCGGCGGGCGGCTCGACCACCTCTTTGGGCGGCGCCTTGGGATAAAGCTTCGCCTGCGCGGCGGCGGCCGCCTCGGCGGTGTTCTGGGCCGCGCCCTGAGCCCCGGTCTGCGCGGCGGCGGGCAGGGCGAACAGCAGCAGACAACAGCAGATCGGGCCGGATGACTTCATGCGTTCCTCTCGTGGCGGGGGGGTGGGCGTGCCGGGCAGGCCCTTTTACAACGAGCGCGGGCAGGCGCAGCGGCTGAAAGCGCGCCGACGGCGGCGGATCGGCGGGTGAGGGTCGCCGATCCGCAGGACAAGACGGCTTGCTGCCGCGTCGGGGCAACCGCCGGCGATTGTTGCATGCGGGGCTATCGTGTCAGGGAAACGGTGAAGTTGGCCTGATCAATGTGTCTTCAACTTGACCACGGCGATTCACCCGGGGAGAGTCGGGCGGTGGGCAGCGGACGATTCCATAGCCGGCTGCGCGAGCTGCGGTCCCGGGCCGGGGTGCAGCAACGCGAGCTGGCCGAGCGGGTGGGGGTCAGCCGGCAGACCCTCAGCGCGCTGGAGTCGGGCGAGAGCGTCCCCGCGACCAGCATCGCGCTCGAGCTGGCCCGGGCGCTGGGCTGCCGGGTCGAGGACATCTTCTGGCTGGGAGACGAGGAGCGGACGCTGGAGGCGACGCTGCTGGGGCGCGCCGAGGATCCGGCGCGCGGCAGCGCGCGGCGGCGGGTGGCGCTGGCATCGGTGGAGGAGCGCTGGATGGCGCATCTGCTGGATGCCGAGGGCGGCGGCGGGTTCGCCGCGCCGGCCGACGGCCTGCTGGCGACCGGCGGCGGTCGCGACGGCGGCAAGCGGTCGGTGCGGGTGCGGCTGCTGCGCGAGACCGAGGCGCTGCGCGAGAACGTGTTCTGCGCCGGCTGCGATCCAGCGCTGGCCCTGCTGGCGGCGCACCTTCACGAACGCTGGACCGCCGGGCGCCTGCACTGGGTGGAGGCGGGCAGCGGGGCGGCGCTGGACCTGCTGGCCGACCGGCAGGTCCACCTGGCCGGCGTGCACCTTTACGACGAGGACAGCGGCGAATACAACCTGCCGGCGGTGCGCCAGCGGATGGGCGGCCGGCCGATGCTGCTGGTGAACCTGGCGGTCTGGGAGCAGGGCCTTCTGGTCGCGCCCGGGAACCCGAAGAAGATCCGCTCGGTGACCGATCTGGCGCGCAAGGGGGTCAAGATGGTGGGCCGCGAGAGCGGCACCGGCTCGCAGGAGCTGCTGCGGCGGCTGGCGGCCGAGGCGGGGGTCCCGCGCCGGGCGGTGGAGGTGGTGGCGGTGGCGCACGGTCACCTGGCGGTGGCCCAGG
>JBKPRZ010000115.1:0-5862 GCA_046734815.1 Myxococcota bacterium
CCGGTTCCGCCCTGCCGCGCCGACCTGGGCGCCTTGCCGGGGCAGAAGCCGCCGGTGCGGATCCCCTCGTCGCTGAGTGTCGGCGGCCGGCTGTTCCCGGTGGATCTGGATGGCGACGGCGATCTGGACGTGGTGGGGTCCAGCTTCTCGATCCGCGCGGCCTCGACGGTGCTGCTGCGCAACGACCGGGCGCCCACCTTCGTCGAGCGCGAGCTGGGGCCGGGACAGCTCCTGCTGCCGCCGCTGGACCTCGACGGGGACGGCGACCGCGATCTGCTGGTCGACGACGGCGCCCCGACGCCGCGGCAGATGTTCGTGCGGCTGGCCGACGGCACGGGCAACTTCGCGGTCGACCCGGCGGCGGAAGCGCTGCCCTATGCGACGTACATGATGGTCGAGCCGGGCGTCCTGAGGACACGCTCGATCAACGTGGCTGCCGGTGACCTGAACGGCGATGGGCTGCCCGAGATCGTCACCGCCACCCAGGGCTTCCCCGGCGAGCCGATCAGCTGGTCCCTCGAGGTGTTCATCAATCAGGGGGGCGGCCGCTTGCTGCGCGGTCCGCGGGTCGAAGGGCCGCCCAGCGCCGGTTTCTCGCGCGGGCCCGCATCGGTGGTGGTGGCGGACCTGGACGGCGATCGCAAGAACGACCTGCTGCTGACCTGGCCCGACGAGGTGCGGGTGGCGCGCAACCTGGGGGCCGATCGGTTCGAGCTGCGCGAGCCGCAGCGGGACCTGGGGACGGTGGGCGCGGTCCTGGGCCTGCTGGATGCCGACGGGGACGGGGATCGCGACCTGTTCGCCGAATCCGCGCTGCTGCTGGCCGAGGGCGGCGGGCTGACCTTCAGCCGGGCCGGGGCGGGCGTGCCGGACGACCGTTCGGTCGTGGCCGAGGCGGCGGGCGACATCGACGGCGACGGGGACGTGGACATGATCGGGCGCGGGTTCGGGGGGTTCGGCGCGAAGCTGGTGGTGCTTCGCAACGTCGGGGCAGCCCGCTTCCAGCGCGAGGCGCTCAGCATCGAAGCGGGTTACGGCGGCGAGGCGCTGGCGCTGGCTGATCTGGACGGCGACCGGCGGGCCGAGATCCTGGCCCTCGGCGTGAACGGCGACGTCGGCCTGACCGGTCCGGGGCAGGCCGGTGGGGTCTGGCTGTTCTGGAACGGCGGCGCGGGGGTCTTTCCGTTCGGCGGGCTGCCCACCGGCGGCGGGCCCGAATTCACCATCGCCGCCGACCTGGACGGCGACGGGGACCAGGACCTGGCCAGCGCCGACACCCAGGGCACGGTCAGCGTGCGGCGCAACGAGGGTGGCGGCGTCTTCTCGGCCGCCGCCGAGATCGAGCTGGGCGGCGGCGTGGCCCATCACCCCGAGGGCCTCGCCTCCGCCGATCTCGACGGCGACGGCAAGCTGGACCTGGCGGTGGCGGATTCGGAGCGCGAGCTGGTCGTGCTGCTGGGGCAGGGGGCGCTCGCATTCGCGCCCGGGCCGCCGCCGAGGGACGGGACGGGGCTGCCGGTGGCGACATTCTCGAAGATCGTCGAGTCGGTGGCGGCGGCCGACCTGGACGGCGACGGGGACACGGACCTGGTGCTGGCCGACGGCGCGGGGACGAGCACCCTGACGGTGTTCACCAACGACGGTGCGGCCGGCTTCAGCAGCGCCGCCGTGCTGCCGACCGGGCACGACCCCACCACCGTGCTGGCGCTGGACATCGACCGCGATGGCCGCATCGACCTGGTCTCGGCCAACGAGGCCGACGATACCGTGAGCGTGCTGAAGGCGACCGGTCCGCTGGCCTTCGCGCCGGCCGAGCACCACGCGGTGGGGCGGCGGCCCGATGCCCTGGCCGCCGGCGACCTCGACGGCGACGGTTTCCCCGATCTGGTCACCGCCAACGCCTGGGCCGACGCCATGGCCGGCGTCAGCGAGGACACGCTGACCGTCCTGGTCAACGACGGCCACGGCGGCTTCCGCCTGCGGAGCGACATCCCGGCGGGGCGCATCCCGCGCGGGGTGGCCATCGACGATCTCGACGGCGACGGCGATCAGGACCTGGTCGCCGCCAACTGGCTGTCCGGCGACGCCACCGTGCTGCTGAACGACGGCCACGCGCTGTTCACGACCGGCCCCACCGTCCAGTCGGGCCCCCGGCCCCAGGGCGTCGTCGTGACGCCGGTGGCCGGCCACTGCCGCCCGGACATCATCGTCGCCAACAAGGCCAGCAGCGAGCTGCGGGTGATCATCACGCCGCTGGCGCGCCCGTGATCGCGGCTCAGTAGCGCCAGCGCAGGCCCAGGCGCAGGCGCAGCGGCTCGAGGCGTGAGGCGGGGGCGCCGAAGGAGGGGCCGTCTTCCATGTAGACGGTGGTGGTGGTGCGCAGGGCCATGGCGTTGAGGACGTCGAGGTAGGCCTCCACGTCAGCCTTCAGCCACGCCTTCAGGTGCGCCCGCAGCTGCACGTTCAGCTGCTGCAGGTCGGGCAGGCGCAGCTCGCGGTCGTCGCGCGGGTCGTTGACGTTCATGCCGGGGTCGATGCCCACCCGGGCGCGGTAGGTCTCGAACTTGCCGGTCTCGCCGTTCCAGAACTTCCGGCTGTAGGGCGAGCCCGAGTAATAGTTGTAGTTCACCCCGGTCGACAGCCAGCGGTTGATCCGCCAGGTGGCGGAGGTGCGGATCTCGTGGCGGCGGTCGTAAGGCAGAAAGCCCCACAGGTAGATGTCGCGCGGGCCGATGTCGCCGAGCTCGTTGTCCTCCTCCAGGCCGACGTTGCCCTGAAGGCGGCTCCAGGTGTAGCTGGCGGTCAGCTTCAGCGCGCCCTCGCGCCGCTTGGCGCTGACGGTGGCGGCGACGTAGCGGCGGCGCGCGGCCGCCGGCGTGCCCAGGTCCACCACCGTCTCGGGCCGGCCGTTGCGGAAGGCGCTCAGCGGGTCGAGGCCGTTGCCCGACCGGTTCCAGACCCGGTTGGTCTCCCGCTTCTCGTAGGGGTTCTGGAACGAGCGGTAGATGAAGTCCACCCCCAGCCCCAGCCCGGGCAACACCTCGCGCTCGGCCCCGGCGGTGTATTCGTATGTCCGCGGCGCCACCAGCTTCTCGCGGCAGGGGCTGCCGTCGGCGTTGATGCCCAGCGGGCCGCAGGGCAGCCCCACCGTGCGCCCGGCCAGACCGCCGGTGAAGCGGCACTCGCTGTCGTACAGGCCATTGGCCGGGTTGTAGCGGCACTCGCGCGACACGCCGTCGTCCAGGGCGTGGCGGGCGATGCGGACGGCGTCGGTGTCGATGTACTGGTTGTGGCTGGCCCGCAGCACGGTGGTGCCGTCGTGGGCGGCGTCCCAGGCCACCGACACGTGGGGGGTGAGCGCGGTCTGATCGATGACGTTGCCCACCAGGTTGGTGCCGGCGCGGTTCACGGTCAGCGCCACGCCGGGCGTGACAGTCAGGTAGCGGGTCAGGCGCATGACGTCGCTGACCGAGTTCGAGAAGCGGAAGCCCGAGCTGGCCCGCACCCAGTAGCCGCGCCGCGGGTCCTCCAGACGCGGGTCGTTGGAGTAATAGTCCAGCCGGCGCGCCGGCGCGGGGCCGTTGTAGATCTCCTTGGCGTCGCCGGGCACGCCGTCGGTGGTCTGGTAAAGGCGGCTGATCAGGCGCGAGACCGCCTTCACGCTGTGCTCGCCGGCCCAGCGGCTGTGCCCGAACCACTCGAGGGTGTTGGTCAGCTCGACCGAGCTGTCCACCAGCTGGTTGACCCGGTCGTAGTTGCCGATGAACGTCCGTCGCGGGAAAAGCTGCTCCAGCGGCACCACGTCCAGGCAAGTGGATGGTTCGCTCACGCACATCTCGGGCGCCTCCACCCGGAAGAAGCGCTGGTATCCGATCTGCGACTTGAAGAAGACGCTGTCCGAGATCAGCGCCTCCCAGGTGACGCCGGTGAAGTAGTCGAACCAGTTGCGCCGGCTCTGGGCGTCGCGGGCCACGTCCCAGCCGTCGCGGTAGTTGGACCAGCCCTCCCGGTTCAGCAGGGTGAAGCTCTGCACCTTGTTCCGCGGGGTCACCTGCCAGGTCAGCTTCAGGGTGCCGCGCGTGTTCCAGTAGAAGCGCGGCGGTGGGGTGGGCATCAGCCCCGTGGGGTCGGGATCCCGCTCGATGTAGTTCACCCGCCCCTCGGTGTTCAGATAGAACCAGAGCTTGTCCTTGACGATCGGCCCGGAAAACGCCGGGTTGATGAAGCTGGTGCGCACCTGGTTGCCGGCATCGTTGGGCTCCTTGAACAACCGCAGGGCGTTGTCCTCGTGCCAGGCGGTCACGTCCAGCAGGTACTGGTTCGATCCCGACTGGGTCACCATGTTGACCACCGCACCCGGCGTGCCGGCGTTGTCGGCGCCCGAGCCGGCCGACTGCACTTCCATGGCGGCCAGCGAGTTCAGGGTCACCTTCTGGCCGTTGACCAGGAAGCCCTCCAGCATGATCGCGTTCTGGTTGGCGTTGGCGCCGCGCACGCGCGCGGTCCAGTCGCCGATCGCCGCCACCGGGCCGCCGTCGGCCGCGCCGGGGATTGTGTCGCGGATGAAGCCGCCGTAGCCGGTGCGCTTGGTCATGGGCAGGCCATCGACGAAGTCGGCGTCGAACACCTCCTTGACGGCGGCGCTGGTGGTGCTGACCACCGGCGCCCGCTGGATGACCTTCACCTCCTCGACCTTCCCCTCCACCTCCATCATCAGATAGACCTCGGCGGGGGCGGCCAGGCCGACCGCCACGCCCTTCTGCACCACCGCCTGCAGGCCGGGGGCGCTGGCGGCGATCTCGAACGTTCCGGGCTGCAGGCCGGGCACGCGGAAGAAGCCCTGCTCGTTGCTGTAGACCACCCGCGCGCCGCCGATCTGCGTGGCCGAGGTGGCCGAGAGCTTCACGCCGGGCAGAGGGCGCCCGGACTGATCGGTCACCAGGCCGGTGATGCTGCCGACCACCTGGGCCCAGGCGCCCGACGGAGCGATGAAAACGAAGAGCAGAGCGAGGAGGCAGGAGGAGAGGGCGCGTTTCATCGAGAGACTCCGGCGAGAAGAGATCCTCTCGGTAGTGCCGGCTCTCCCCGCCGGGCACGCGGGACAAAACGACCCCCGGGTGCGGGCTACTTGGCGGGCGGCAGGGTGGTGGTGGGGGACACGCCCGACACGCCGCCCGACACGATGAACGTCATGATCTGCGCGGACGGCGCCTCCACCGCGGTGATCGCGCTCCGACGCACGATCAGCACCTGACCGGCGAAGTTGTAGGCCTGCGGGAAATACACCGCCAGGTCGTCGGCGAGTCCCAGGTGCGCCATCGACTCGCGGGTGATGAACCCCAGCGCCCGGATCCCGGTGCCGGGCTGCAACTCCACCAGCACCGGACGGTCGAAGCGCCGCTCTGGCCCCACGAAGGCGTTCATCATGTCCTTGACCGCGCCGTAGACCATCTTGACCACCGGCAACCGCTCGAACACCCGCCCGAACGAGCGCACGAACCGCCGGGTGAAGAAGTGGGACCCCAGCAGGCCCACGATGGTCACGAAGGCCGCGGTCAAGATCAGACCCAGCCCGAAGAACGTTCGATCTTTACCCAGGACGCGCACGGTCCAGCTGTCGAGCGTGACGATCAGGAAACCCAGCAGCCAGACGGTGAAGGCGAACGGAACGACGATGATGAGACCGCTGACGAAGTACGAAACGATCCGCTTGGCGATGCGCCTCATGACCGCGGCAGCATAATACGTGCCGCGCCCGCGCAGGCATGTGTCACCGGACTGTCGATGTCAGGAAACGAAAGCGCGGGCGCTACGGGTCGCTGCCTATTTCTTCGGCGCTTCGGCGGGCGGCTTGGCCGGCGC
>JBKPRZ010000116.1:0-25426 GCA_046734815.1 Myxococcota bacterium
GGCACCACCGTGGTGGATCCATGCCGCCGGATCTCGTAGCCGTACACCTCGACGATCTCGACGTCCGCGCGGGCCGGGACCAGACGCAGCTCGGCCGACGAGGCCACCGTCGCCTGAAGGGAGGACAGCTCGTCGGCCAGCACGGCGTCCAGCGAGTCGGCGTCCTTGACGTAGTGGTAGCGGCCGCGGCCGTGCTCGGCCAGCAGCTCCATCAGGTCCTCGTTGAAGCCCAGCCCGATGCCCACCGCCGACAGGCGCACCCCCTGGTCGGCGGCGGCGGCGGCGATGGTTCCCAGGGTGTGCTCGTCGGTGATGCCCTGGTTCGCCTGCCCGTCGGACAGCAGCACCACCCGATTCACCCGCCCGGGCGGGCGATCGCGCAGCAGCTCGCGCTGGCCCAGCACCATCCCGCCGTGCAGGTTGGTCCCGCCGCGGTCCCGGATCTCGTCGAGCGCGTGGGCCAGGCGGGTGCGCCCCTGGACATCGAGCGGCGTCAGCTCGACCAGCACCTCGGCGGTGTCGTCATACTGGATCAGCGCCGCCCGGTCGCCGTCGGCCAGCCGGGCGATGATCCCCTTGGCGGCGCGCCGGGCGGCCTCGAGCTTCTGCCCCATCATCGACCCCGAGCGATCGATCACCAGCGCGAGGTCGACCGGCGGCCGCCCCGCGCCCGAGGCTGGCTGCGCCGTCAGATCGACCGACAGGTACACCTCGCCCGCACCCCGGCGCAGCACCTTGTCTCCCGACAGGGCAGCGGTCAGCGTGCCCAGCGGGAAAGCCGTGCTCGCCCGCGACGGCGCGCCGCCGGCGGGTTCGTGGGCCCGCGCGCCCAGCAGCCGCGGCACCAGCAGCAGTCCCGGCACGACCGCCGCCGCCGCCGCAACCGCGAGCAGCGACGACCGGAGGGTCGGACCCGTCTCGGCGCCCGCCCGCTGGATCTTCTTCTGTGCGTCTTCCTGGTTCACGATCATGGCAACCTCCGCCCCCCAGCTCACGCACGGGCCGGGCCAGAGCGGCGGCCCGCGGGGGCCCGGGATCGGGGGGGTTCGCGCGCACCGGACGCCGCGAACCGGGCAGGTCGTAAAGATCCTTTACGACCCGTCGCCGCCGCGGTCGGCCCACAGGTCGATGCCCAGATCGGCGATCTTCTTGTCCAGGGTCGGCCGGCTCAGCCCGAGGGCGCGGGCGGCCTGGCTCTTCACGCCGCGCGCGCGGCGCAGGGCGGCCTCGATCTCTCGCCGCTCCAGGGCGGCGATCTTGTCCCCCAGGGTGTCGCCCTCCGGCGGCGGCGGCGCGGCGGCCTGCGGCTCCCGGCCCAGGGCGGCGTTGACCTCGTCTCCGTCGATCGGCTGGCTGTCGTCGGGCTCGCGCAGGACCAGCAGGCGCTCGAGCACGTTGCCGAGCTCGCGGGCGTTGCCGGGCCAGCGCCAGCGCGCCAGCGCCTTCTCGGCCGACGCCGCCAGTGACGGGCAGGGGCGCGCGAGTCGCGCGGCGATCCGGGCCAGCAGGGCACCCGCCAGCGGGCCGATGTCCTCCGGGCGCTCGCGCAGCGGGGGCAGCCGGATGCGCAGCACGTTCAGCCGGAAGTACAGGTCCTCGCGAAAGCGACCGGCCGCCACCTCGCGCTCGAGGTCACGGTGGGTGGCGGACAGAACCCGCACGTCCGAGCGCCGGGCGGTGGTGGAACCGAGCCGGAAGAACAGCCGCTCTTGCAGCGCCCGCAGCAGCTTGGCCTGCACCGCCGGCGCCAGCTCCGCCACCTCGTCCAGCAGCAGGGTGCCGCCGTCGGCCGCCTCGAAGTAGCCCTCGTGGTTCGCGGAGGCGCCGGTGAAGGCTCCTTTGCAGTGCCCGAACAGGGCGCTCTCGGCCAGCGACTCGGGAATGGCGCCGCAGTTGACCGCCACGAAGGGCCCCCGCGCCCGGGCGCTGCGGGCGTGCAGCTCGCGCGCCAGCTCCTCCTTGCCGGTGCCGCTGTCCCCGGTGATCAGCACCGACGAATCGACCCGGGCGGCCGCCTCCATCAGGCGCAGGGCCTCGCGGAAGGCGGGATGCTGGCCCACCAGCCGCGCGCCCACCGGCGCGGGCGCGGGGCGAGCCGCGCGTGGCTGGGCCAGCTCTGACAGCGCGACGACGGCGGCCATCGCCGACAGGAGGGCCAGGTCCTCGCCCGAATACAGCCCCGGACCGGTGCGGTCGACGTGCAAGAACCCCAGCGCGCGGCCGCCGCCCAGCACCGGCGCCACCATCACCGATCGCAGGCCGTGGCGGACCACGCTGCGCGCCTTCTGCATCTCCGGGTCGGCGACGGCATCGTCCAGCAGCACCGCCTGCCCGTCCTGGCGGACCAGCTGCAGCACCGTCCGCGAGATCGAGACCGCCGCCCCCTGCCCCTTGCCGCACAGGGGCCGCACGTCGCCGGCGGCGTCGGCCGAAAGCACGAAGGCGCGATCGGGCGCGAAGGCCCCCTCCAGCGCGGCGAGCACGGCCTGGGCCGCCTCCTGGCGATCGGCAGCGTCCGCCAGCTGGCGGGCCAGCGCTTCCAGCTGGGCGGCGCCCTTGCCGTCGGCGTCGCCGGCGCGGGCGCGCAGCACGGTGCTGTCGGCGCGCGAAGGCCCCAGGCAGAGGGTGGCCTCGCCGTACTTGGCGGCCAGCACCTCCCAGTCGCCGTCGAGCACCAGCAGCGAATCGCCCACCGCGATCTCGTCGCCCGGGGCCAGCGGCGTCCGGGCCACGATCGGCTCACCGTTGACGAAGGTGCCGTTCTGGCTGCCCAGATCCTCGACCCACACGCGGCTCTCGTCGACGTCGAAGCGGCAGTGCTCGCGCGAGGCGCGCGCGTCGATCAGCTGGAGGTCCGCCTCCGACGACCGCCCCACCAGGCAGCGGCTGGCCAGCGGCAGGCGCAGCCCTTGCTTGGACCCGAACAGCGCCAGCAGCGTCGGCACGCGGGAAGTCTAGCGCTTCCCGCGCACGCTGCCGCACCCGGAAGGCGGCCACCAGCGGCACCTGGGGCAGAAGGTCCATCTCCGCCGCCCGGCTCCAGTTGTGGATCACCAGCGGCTGGCCCTGGTCGTTGCGCCGGTCGCTGGCGATGCCGACGTGGTCGGGGTCGGGCACCGCGGCCACGACGTCGAAGAACAGCACGTCGCCGGGCTCCAGCGGGGCGTCGGCGGGCACCCGCTGCCAGTGTCGGTCGAAGTAGTGGATCAGGTTCTTGACCCGCCGGTGGTCGATGCTGGGGTTGCGGTGGCCGCCGATGCGCGGGTAGGCCGCAGGCGCGAGCCCGGCGTCGTGGTACACCGCCGCCTGCAGGTCGATGCCGGCGTTGCGGAGCGCGCGGATCACCACGTCGGTGCACACGCCTTCGGTACGTGGCACGTCTCCGCCGGGAAACGGCAGCGCCGGCGCGGTCTCGCGATACTCCGCGCCGTCGAGCGCGACCTTGCGGGCGCCGAGCACGATGTCCACCGGGTCGGGAATGCCGTCCCCGTCGCGGTCGGGCATGCCGCCGCGGCCGCGCGCGACCACCCGCCCACCGCGCACCACCCACCCGAAGGCCGCCGCTTCGACGCGCGCGTCGAGGTCGGGATAGATGCCGCGGTCGCGCGGTTCCGCACGCGCCGGGTCGGTGGTCATCACCAGGAGGATCGTCCAGCCGAGCGCTCGCTTCACGCCCCCGCAGCAGCGCAAGCGGCGCACCGGAGCGCCCGGCGCGCATGCCCGCGAGATCCCGGGCTCCTGCCTGCGCCGGGCGCCGGCGGCCCGGCGATCCGTAAAGTCCCGTTACAGCGCCGCAGGTGGGGTGGTGTACGAAAGACGCGGCGCCCGTCTTCCTTTAATGTAAGGAGGGATGTCGCAGATGCTGGGTGGGGGAGGCGGACGCGTGATCACCGACGCCGCCGGCGGCGACGCGCGACCGCTGCGCCAGGCGCTGCAGGCCCTGCCCGCGCGCGACCGCGACGCCTGGCTGGACCGCGCGCTGGAACTGGAGGCGCCGGCCGACGACGGACCCGAGCTGCCGCGCGGCTGCGTCCCTTACCTCCCCTGCCCCATCGATGCGCTGCTGCGGCTGGCGGACGTCGCCCGCGTCGGACGCGGCGACCTGTTCGTCGACATCGGTTCCGGCGCCGGTCGCGCGGCGGCCTTCATGCACCTTCTGACCGGGGCGACCGCGCTGGGCGTGGTGGTGCAACCGGCCCTCGTCGAGCAGGCGCGGCAGCTGGCACAGCGTCTGGCGCTCGAGCGGGTGTCCTTCGTCCAGGCCGATGCGGTGGAGCTGCCCCTGCCCGCCCGCGCCGGCACGGTCTTCTTCCTTTATTGCCCGTTCAGCGGCGAGCGGCTGGCCCGCGTCCTGGACCAGCTGCGCGCGATCGCGCAGCTGCGTCCGATCCGCATCGGCTGCCTGGATCTGCCGCTGCCTCCCTGCCCCTGGCTGGAGGTGGTGGGCCCGGCGGCGCCGGATCTGACCGTCCACCGCAGCCGGCCGTCGGGGCTTCAGAACTCGTAGCCGACGTGGCCGCCGGCGGTCCAGGCGCGCATGCTGGCGTTGTTCACGAACAGCTCGTCGTCCAGCGTGGGCCGGTAGGTCAGCCGTACGTCGGCGGTGAAACCGTGATACGAGGCCGCCACCCCCAGCCCCAGCGGGATCGTGAACAGGTTGTCGCTCCCGTTCAGCAGTCCGCTGGCGCCGACGTCGACGGATCGATAGTAGTTCCAGCCCACCCCGGCCAGGGCGAACGGCACCACCAGCCAGCTGCCCTGCTGGGTGGGCGCGTTCAGGCGCAGAGCGGTCTCGGCGCCGTTGGACATCACGTAGGCACCCGGCGGCGTCGTGAGGTCGTTCAGTGGATGCGCCGAGCCCAGGTAGGCGACCTCCCATCCCAGGATCTGGCGCGAGCCGTACGTGACCCTCAGATCCCAGGCACCGCCCGCCCGCGCCACCTCGCGGGCGACACCGGACGCGAAATCCACGACCCCGCCGCCCAGCTGCAGGCCGAACCCTCCCAGCCCGCCCGCGCCCTGGACATGCGCCTCGGCGGCCGTCGTCTCCGACGGCTCACCCGTCTGCGCCCACGCCGTCGGCGCCCAGGTCGCGGTCACAGCCGCAATGCCCCACAGCCACACCTTCCCCGATGCCGCCGCCATGCTCCACGCCTCCCCTCTTCAGACCTTGCGGCCGCGCGCCCACTCCGCAAGACCGCAGGCCCCGCCGGTCAGCGAACGAGGCGGTCGCCGGATCGCCAGCAGCCCTGATTCCGCGCCGGACGCGGTAAATTCTGCGAGCCGACTTCAGGACGGCCGCACCATGGACCCGAGCTATCGCATCGTCACCGCGCAACCGGAACACGTGGCCTCGCTGGCGGCGATCGAGCTGGCCGCCGCCGCGCTCCTGCGGGGGCATGCTCCCGAATCCGTGCTGCAGGCGGTGACACCGGAAGCCGATCTGCGGGCGGCTCAGGCCGACGGGCGGTTGTGGGTCGCGCTGGCCGGGGAGCGGCCGGTCGGCTTCGCGCTGGTCGAGATGCTGGCCGACGATCTGCCCCACCTCGAGGAGATCGACGTCCATCCCGAACATGGGCGCCGAGGGATCGGGACCGCCCTGGTCCGGACGGTGTGCGAATGGGCCGCCCGTTCCGGCCACCGCGAGCTCACCCTGTCGACCTTCCGGGACGTGCCCTGGAACATGCCGTTTTACGCCCGGCTCGGTTTCGTCGAGATCCCCGCCGGCGACATGCGCTCCGAGCTGGCCGCGGCCGCGCAGGAGGAGGCGGAGTGTGGTCTGGACCCCGACCGGCGGGTGGTGATGGGCCACCGTCTGCCCCGTGCGCCCCTTCCCGGCGTCGACCTCGCGCTCGCCCGCCGGCTGGAACGGGCGGAAGCGTTGTGCGGCGTCGCCCATGTCGAGGCCAGGCGGCACCTGGATTCGCAGGCCGAAGGCGCGTGGATCGAGGTCGCCGGCGCCCATGCCATCTTCGATGGAGTCTCCTCGCCGCTCTCGCAGACGTTCGGCCTGGCCGTGTTCGATCCGGTCGGCGAGCGGGAGCTGGATCGGCTCGAGGCTTTCTTCAGCGAGCGCGGCTCCCCCACCTCACACGAGATCAGCGCGTTCGCATCCCCGAACCTGTGGAGCCTGCTCGGCACCCGCGGCTACACGCCCATCGAGACCTCGACCGTCCTGGTCGGCCCGACGGTGAAGGCGGCGCCGGCAGCGCCGGGGCCGCTGGTCGTGCGCGTGATCGGCGACGACGCGGCCGAGGCCAGGCTGTGGACGCGGACGGCGGCCGAAGGCTGGAGGAGCGAGTCAGACGAGCTGGCGGCTGTTCTGCACGCGCTCGGTCCGATCATCACGCGGACCCCTGGTGTCCACTGCCTGCTGGCGGAGCTGAAGGGCGAACCGGTCGCTGCCGCGATCTTGAACATCAGCAACGGGGTCGCGATCCTGGGTGGCGCCTCCACCATCGCGAATGCCCGCCGCCAGGGGGCCCAGGCGGCGCTGCTGCGGGCCCGTCTGGATCTCGCCGCCGCCCGGGGCGTCGACCTGGCCATGGTGGTCGCACAGCCGGGCAGCGCCTCGCAACGGAACGCGATCCGGCAGGGTTTCCGCCCCGCGTACGTACGCTCGAAATGGCAACGGGCCACCGCCGCGCGCGTGGGATAGTGCCCGCATGGCCTGGGTGAAGATCCCCAAGGAGAACCATCCCCTGTTTCGCGCCTGCTTGCCGAGCGATCGGCGCATCTCCACGGTGAACATGTTCGGAGGGGTGGCGGCCAAGGTGAACGGGCAGATGTTTGCGGGTCTGTTCGCCCGCAGCGCGATCGTCAAGCTCTCCGAACCGGATCAGAAGGCCGCCCTGGCGCTCGACGGAGCAGAGGTGTTCGATCCCATGGGCAACGGCCGGGTCATGCGCGACACCATCCTCCTGCCCGAATCGGTGATGGAGGAACCCGACGAGCTGCGCGCCTGGCTCCGCAAGGCCTTCGCCCACACGTCCAACCTCCCCGCCCGGACGCGGGCCGCGAAGAAGGCCCCCACCAGCGCTTCGCCGGCGAAGAAGCCCGCCCGCAAGGCCACGAAGATCTCGCGCTCGACCACGCCCGTCCGCAAGAGCTCCAGCCGCCGCGCCTGAGCGGATGGTCGCGCCGCCCGTCCGCCTCCGTCAGTTTGCCGGCGCGGGGGCGGGTGTCTGGCGCTTGCGCAGCCGGATCGTGCCCACGTCGATGGTCTGACCGGGCCGCGCGACCGCGGTCTCGATCCGCCCGAGCTGGTCGCTCGCTTCCCGGACCGCGCTGACCCGCAGCTTCGGGCCGGGCAGGATCCCGCGCAGGGTGAAGGCGCCCGCCCCGTCGGTCGTGGTCTCCAGCCGATCGTTGCCGGGCAGCCAGGTGGCCACATCGACGCCCGCGGCCGGCGCACCGGTCGCGTCGTCCACCACCCGGCCGATCAGGACGGCACCGGCCTCCGCGATCAGCTGCAGCCGCTTCAGCTCGCCCGCATGCACGTCGACGCCGCTCGCCCGGGCCACCAGCCCGGCGCGGGTCCTGACCGTCAGATCGTAGCGACCCGGCTGTAGCCGCGACACGCTGAACGTGCCCCGCCGGTTCTTCAGATCGATCGCCGGCGCTTCGGGTTCGTCGGCAGCCGGCTCCGCGGACCCGTGCGCCGGCAGGACGACCAGCGAGCCGTCCCTGACCGGCTTGCCGTCGCGGGTGCTGACCACGCCGGCGATCTGCGCCGCCGCAGTGAAATGCACGGCCAGCGCGGTGGTCCCGGCGCGCACGCCGGGGAGCTCGCAATCGGGGTGATCGGGATGCCGGGCGAACACGGTGAAGGCGCCCTCGGACAGCCCGTCGATCGTGAACCGGCCATCTGCGCCCGAGGTCGTGCGCGCGTCGGAAGAGCCGATGGAGGGCCGAAGTCCCGGCAACTCGCGCACCGCCAGCACGGTTGCGCCGGCCAACGACTCTCCTCCGGGCGCGAAGGTGGTGCCAGCGATGGTCTGGTGCCCCGCCGAGATCACCATTTGCGCGCCGGTCACCTGCTGGCCGCGCGCCACCGGGACCAGCGCCTGGTTGGGGCGCGCAGCGCTGCTCAGCAGCATGCGCTCGCCCGGGGCGAAGGCGCCGAGACGGGCGAGCCCGGGCAGAAAGGGCCCGATCCGGAACCGGCCCTGCGCATCGGTCTGCACCTTCTCGAGATGGACCTCGTAGACAATCTCGCCGTCCCGACCGGGCTGACTGCGTTCGCCGTGCCCCCACACCGTCGCGCCGACGGCCGGGCGGCCGTCTTCCCAGCGCACCTGGCCCGAGACGAAGGCCCCTGGCTCCAGCCGGAGAGCCACCTCCTGGTGATCACCCGCCTGCACGCGGATGCCTTCCCGGATGACCGCTTCGCGATCGGTCCAGGCGGTCAGGCTCACCTGCCCCGCGCCCAGCCCGTCGATGCCGAACCGACCGACAGCGTCCGGTCGCGCGGCGGACAGCACGTCGCTGCCGCCGCCAAGCGCCTGCGAGTGGCCGCGCACCTGCGCGTCGGCGGCGGGCTGTCCGTCCGAGCGCAGGACCGTGCCGCTGATCCGGATCCGCCGCGCCATCACCAGCACCACCTCGCCCGCGACCTGCGGGCCCACCTGCACCGTGCGCTCGCCACCCGCGAACCCCACCGCCGTCGGGGTGAGCTCCATGGGACCCGGGGGCACGCCTTCGAGGACGAAACGGCCGTCAGGCTGCACGCGGACACCGGTCAAGGTCCCCCGCGCCGCCTCCCAGCCGATCTTGCGTCCCGCTTCCTGCACACCGACCTCCGCCTCGGCCACCGGTTGCCCGCGGTCATCCTGGACCCGCCCGCGCACGGTAGCGCCCGGTTCGAGCAGCAGCTCGACGCTCTCCGTGCCGCCCGCGCGCAGCACCACCGGGGTCCGGGTCTGGCTCACCGAGCTTCCTTGCTGGGCGAGCGGGCGAAACTGTGCAGCGGGAAGGTCGGTGAAGCCGAAACCGCCGTCGGCGCCGCTGACGGTGCTGCGCTCCCAGTGGTCGCGCGGGCCCAGCCCGGAGGTCATCAGTCGGACGATCGCTCCCGGCGCGGGTCGGCCGTCGGCCAGCACCCGACCGGTCACGCGGGCGCCGGCGGCCAGCCGCAGGTCGTGGCGCTCGTCGCGCTCCAGCCGCGACCTCCAGCGCGTCGGCGCGTAGCCGTCGGCAACGGCCAGCAGCTCCGATGCCTCCTCCGGAACGATCAGCCGGTATTCACCCGAAGACGAGGTGAGCGCGCCGAACATGGCCAGCCAGCGTCCCTGCGCCAGCAGGCGAGCACCGGCAATGGGCCCTCCGCCCTCGTCCGACACCTGTCCGGTCAAGGTGATGCCGGCGCGGCCCAGGCGCAGCTCGATCCGCTCGGCGCGCGGCAGACTGACGTCGCGCAGGTACGCACCTGCGTGTCGTGCATGGGCGGCGGCGATGGTGTACAGGCCGCCAGGCAGCCCGGCGATCCGGAAACGGCCGTCGGCACCCGAGACCACCAGCGCTGCGGGCAGGGGATTCTCGCTGAGGCCGAAGCGGTACCCGGGAGGCGGCCGTAGCCGCCCCCGCGCGGTGACCACCGCCGCCGGCAGCCCTCTGCCGTCCGGGTCCAGCACCATTCCTTCTAGCGCCGGCACGGGCTGGTCACCGCCCGCTTCGAAGCCCGGCAAGGTCGAGCGCAGCTGGGCCGTCCATCCGGACGCGGTGCCGGGGAGGGGACCGCGGGCAGCGCGCCGGCCGACGAGCACCAGCGCCGCGCCCACCAGGACGACCACCGCCAGGGCCGCCGCGCTCGCTGCGCCCGGGAACCTGCGCGGTCGCGGGGGACGCCACCCGCGAGCCAGCGGCAACAGCAGCGCGCGCCAGGCCCTGCGGTCCCCGCCGTGGTCCTCGTCCAGGCGGGCGCGCAGGCGGTCGAGGCCCTCCTTGGTTCGCCAGCGCACGGTGCCCTCGGGGACCTTCGACTCGCGGGCGATGTCGGCGGCGGACCTTCCCTCGAAGTAGCGGAGCACCAGGGTCGAGCGGAAGGGTTCCTCCAGCTCGGTCACCAGGGTGGTCAGCCGGCGCTGCAGCTCCACCCGCTCCAGCGCCTCGGCCGCCGGGGCGTCCGTGACGGGCTCGGCCCGGGTAGCGGCCTGTTCGCGGGCGAGCCGCCGCGTCCGGGTGCGGGCCTGGTGGCGCAGGCGATTTCGCAGCACGCGCGCCAGCCAGGGACGCAGGTCGCGGTCCGCCGACGGACGGGCGGCCATGGCCGCGATCCAGGTCTCCTGGACCGCGTCCTCGGCCCCGTCGCCGCCGCCGACCAGGTGGAACGCCAGCCGGCGCAGCCAGGCGCCGTGCCGCAGCAGGACATCGAGGTCAGGATTGCTTGCTTCGGACATGGCGGTAACAGCCCGCCCGCGGGCGGACCGTTGGCGGCCTTTCAACGGCGATCTAGCAAGTCGCTCAGCAGCGGGGCCATGGCCCCGGTCACCACTCTCGTCCGTCGCCCACACACGGCGAATCAGAGCCCGTGTAGGCGCTCAGCGGTGCGCGGACGGGCGAGGGCTGCCCGGCCCGGGCGGGGCGGTGCAGGCGAAGTTGCTGGCCTCGTCGGTGCTGCCGGTGCCGCTCCAGCGCGCGACCTGCGGATACGGGCAGAGCGGGCGGGTGCGGACCGCCCCGCTGCGGGGATCGCCACCGGCCTTGTATCGGGCGGCGATGATGCGCGCGGGGGCCACGCCCTCCTCCACCCAGCGCTCGAGCGCCAGGTCGATGTCGTGGTCGGCGTCAGGCGCCAGGGCACTGTCGCCCTGGAAGTTGCCGGGGCCCTCTCCGCCCGAGCAGTGGAGCATGCCGGGGGCCATGAACAGCCGGACAAACCCGTCGGCGACCCTGGCGCCGGCCCGGGCCACCACCTTCTGGTAATAGTCGATGGTGTTCAGCGGCGAGATCGGTGGATCGCTCCAGCCGTGATACAGGATCAGCTTGCCCCCGCGCCGACCGAAGGGGCGCAGGTCCGGGTCGACCGCGTTGAGCGCGCGGCCGAGCTTCCGGTCGGCCAGCCGCGTGTCGCGCTCGACCTCGAAGCGGGCGAGCTCCCAGTCGGGCTTCTCGTGGACCATGAAGCGGAAGAAGCTGGTGGTGAAGCTGGCCTGCAGGCTCTGGCCAGGGCCCGAGCCGGTGATCCAGCGGGCCCACGAGCCGTCACCGGTGACTCCGCCCGGCAGATGGGGGCCGTGCAGCGGCCCGGCGGAGGTCCGCACGCCGGCGTACAGGCTCTTCAGGGTCGCGACCTGGGCGGCGGTCAGGCAGTCGGCAAGGTCGGCGCCCTTGCACAGCAAGACCGCCGGATCGAAGGCGCAGGTTCGCGGGTCGTCGAGCACTCCGTCGGCGATGCCGTCGGCCGCGTCGCAGGCGGCCAGGGTGGCCGCCTCGATGGCGGGCAGCTTGCTGGTGGGAATGTAGCCGGCCTCCAGCTTCTGCAGCTCCCAGGCGCCTTGCGCGAGCAGGTGGGTGAGAAAGTTCGCCGGAGCGCCGGCGGCGATGCCGTCGTAGTCGGCGGGAAAGCGCTGCGCCTCCATCAGCGCCTGCCGCCCGCCGTTCGAGCAGGAGGCGAAGTACGAGCGGCGCGGGCCCTGACCGTAGAACGCGCGCACGATGGCCTTGCCCTTCTCGGTCATCTCGTGGATGCCCCGGTAGCCGAAGTCGATCACCTTCTCGGGGTGTCCGACCGCCCAGGGGGCCTCGGTGGGCTTGTCACCCGCGCGGTGGCCGGTGTCGGTCGAGGCGGCGGCGTAGCCCCGAGCCACCGCCGAGGCCAGCTGGCGATACGAGATGGTGCCCGCGAAACCGCCGTTGCCGATGCCCCGGAACTTCCCGTTCCAGCCGCTGACCGGCATCCAGACCTCGAACTGGATGTCCGAATCGGCGGTCGGCCGCGTGCTGCCGCTGACGCGGCAGAAGGCGGGCAGGTCGGCGATCGGCTTGCCGCCCGGGGGCGTGAAGCTGCCGGCCGGGACCACCACGGCCGCGCCGATGGTGGTCCGGGGCAGCGAGAGCGCCTTCAGGCCATCGCAAGGCGTCGCCGCGGGTTCGCCCAGCCGGGCCAGCAGGAGCAGCACCGGGTAGATGTGCATGGATAGACTTTGCTCCTTCGTCCACCGGGTTGTCACCGGGCAACACGCCTCGCCACCCGGGTGACCCAGGTCGATCGACATATAGGAAGGCGGGGGGTTTTGGTGTAAGGCGTTCGTCATGCCTCTTCCTCCCGGCTTGCCGCGCGGCGGTCGCGGACCGCTGCTCGCGGCCTTCGCTCTGGTCATCGCAACGGCCGCCGTGCCGACTTCGCAGGCCGCCCCTCGGCGCAACGAAAGCGAGATGCAGGCCCGCGAGGCCTTCGCCGCCGGTCGCTACCAGGACGCGCTCGACCTCTACGTGAAGCTGTACGCCGAGCAGCTGCATCCCAACTACCTGCGCAACATCGGTCGCTGTTACCAGAACCTCGAGCAGCCGGCCCGGGCGATCAGCAGCTTCCGCGAGTACCTGCGGAAGGCCCGCAACGTGACCCCCGCCGAGCGCGCCGAGATCGATGGCTACATCGCCGAGATGGAAGGTCTCGAGCGCCGGCAGGCGCAGGCGCAGGAATCCCCTCGCACGCCTCCGCCCCCGACCATCGCGCCCGTGGTGCAGGCGCGGGCCCACCCGCCCGCCCGGCCGGTCGCCGAACCCGCCCCGATCTACAAGCGCTGGTGGTTCTGGACCGCCCTCGGGGTGGTGGCGGCGGGCGCGGCGGGCGGCGTGATCCTGGCCCGAGGCAAGACCGACCTGTGCCCTCCCCAGCGGGACTGTGGTCCATGACGGCGCCCACGCCACCACCGCGGCAGCGCGCGCGCACCTGGCGCGGGCGAAAACGCCCGCTGGCGCTGCTGCTGCTGATCGCCTGCAGCAAGGAGACGCGGTCGCTGGTGCCGATCGACATCACCGGTCCGGCGGACGTGGACCTCGCCACCGTCAGCGCGTCGGTCAGCCAGAGCGGCAGCGAGCTGAGCCGGCGGATGCTCCCCTGGAGCGCGGGGCGTGGCGGGACGCTCAAGATCGGGATCTATTTGCCTTCCACCGTGGCGGGCACCGTGGAGGTGGCGGTGTCGGCCACGGACCTCGCCGGCGCGGCCTACGATTCGGGCCCGGCCGCCCGGGTGGAGGTGGCGTCGGGCAAGGCGGCCCCGGTGGTGGCGATGTCGCTGCAACGGCGGGGCGGCGTGGCCTCGCCCGTCGATGGCGGCGCGGACGCAGCGCCCGGCGGCGGGCCGCCCGCGGACGCTGCTGTCGCGCCGACACCGCCCAGCGACGGATCCGCAGTCGACGCTCCACCGGCCGACGGCGCCGCGCCCGCCGGACGGCGCTGGGAGCCGCTCACCAACCTCGAGAACGACCTTCTGAACCCATCCTACGAACCCAGCGTGGCCATCCACCCCACCCGCGACCATGTGCTGGTGGCGTGGTGGGAGACCGCTGCGATCAAGGTCCGCCGCTACGATGCCAGCACGCGGACGTGGGGCAACGTGCAGACCCTCGAGGACCGCGGCAAGCCCGAGGGCGTGCAGGTGGCCATCAGCGCCAGCGGCGGCGCCCTGGCGGTGTGGCGACAGACCGACGAGGCCCGGCTGGGGATCTGGGCCAGCCACTCGGGCGACAGCGGCGCCACCTGGTCACCGCCCGCGCGTGTGCACGACAAGCGCGTGGACTTCGAGCTGCAGCTGGCCATGGCCGACAGCGGTGACGCCCGGGCGGTCTGGGAAGAAGCCGAATTCCTGAACAGCGAGCACGTGGTCTGGTCGGCGGCGTTCAGCGGCACCACCGGCGCCTGGCTGCCGGCCACCGCCGTGGCTCCCTCCGGTCCGGTGATCTGCCTGACCTACGGCCATCAGCCCCGCATCGCCATGGACGGCGCCGGCGTGGGCATGATCGCGTGGAAAGACGAAGCGGCGCCCGCCCAGGGGCAAGACAACGACGAGGTCATCTACGGCGTCCCCTTCAAGGGCGCCGAGCCGCTGCCCCGGGCTCAGCTGGTCGCCACCGATCCCATCAGCAAGACCTACCCCGTGCCGGCCGTGGCCCCGGGCGGAGGCCGGAGCTTCGTCCTGTGGGTGAGATACTCCGAGGGGCTCTGGCAAAACGAATACGACGGCGTCGCCTGGAAGGGCCCGACCCGCATCGCGACGGGCGATCCGCGCAGCCCGGCCATCGTCATCGACCGCGCCGGCGTGGCCACGGTCGCCTGGAGCCAGCCGCTCGCCGGTGGACCGAAGCTGAATGTGGTGGTCACGCGCAGCCTCGCCGGCCAGGGCTGGAGCGCCCCCACCCCGCTCGAGACCACCAACCTGGAGACCGACCCGAACGTCGGCCACCCGCCCAGCCCCTCGCTCGGCGTCGACGCCGAGGGCAACGTCCAGGTGGCCTGGCGGCGCCAGACGACCGCCGCCGGCGGCTACTCGGCCATAGTCCGCAGCTACCGCGCCGGCCAGTGGCAGCCCGAAGTGGAGCTGGCTCCCCGCAAGGACCTCTCCCTCTCCCACCCCCAGATCGCCGTCGCCCGCAGCGGCGCCGCCGCCCTGGCCACCGACCTGCTCGACCCCACCCGCGTCGATCAGGAAGGGTTCAACGTCTTCGTGTCTCTCTTCCGCTGACCGGTGATCCGCCGGGCCCGGTCGCCTGTGCCTGTACTGCCAGGCGACCCATCTACTGCACCACGCCCAGGCGCGACCACACCATCTTGCCGCCTACCTTCGAAGCCCAGATGAACTGCACCCGTCCCTTGACGTTTTCGACGGGGACGGGTCCCCAGACGCGGGAGTCGTTGCTGTTGTCACGGTTGTCTCCCATCACGAACAGATGCCCTGCTGGGACGCGCGTGGCGGGGAACGTCGACCTGGGCGGCAGCCGAAGCATCAGGCGATGGGGACTGTCGCCCTCCAGGAAGACGCCGCAACCGCCGACGGGTGGGCGGTCCCTTTCTGGACATGTCTGGTCCGTCGGGTGCAGGGGCAAGGGGGCGCCGTTGATCCACAGCTCGCTCTGTCGGACCTCGACGAGATCGCCGGCCACGGCCACCACCCGTTTCACGTAGTCCACGGCCGGGTCGGGAGGGAATTTGAAAACGACCACCTCGCCTCGGCCGGGGTGCCGATGCAGCTTCGACACCATGATGTGATCCCCGATCTGCAAGGTGGGGATCATGGCGCCCGATGGGAGCTGGAACGGCTCGGCCAGCCACACACGGTTCGCGAGTTGCAGGCTGATCGAGAGGAAGAAGGCCAGCAGCAAGATCAGGACGGCGCGGCCGGGGGCCGGTCGCGGCTCGGCCGGGCGGGTCGCCAGGATGCCGATCACCACCACGATCGTGACCACGACCAGACCCCAGAAAGTCAGCATGAACAGCTTCGGCCAGCCGGCGAAGACAGCCACGTCGAACAGCACCATCCCCAGCACACTGAGGGTCAGCGCACCCACGAACCGGCGCCGGTGTCCGAGCAGGTAGAACCCGACTCCGATCGGCAGATAGACACACAACACGGCGGCGAGCACCGCCAGTGCCTTCGAAGCGCGCGCGCCGTGACGCGCGGGCTCGGCGGTCGCGCTGGCACCGGGAAGGTACGGGTTCACGGAGGCGTCCGCCATCCGCGCAGTGTACCAGCGCCCCTGGTTGCAGACGCGGCGTTCACAGCCTGTCGGCGAGCCTCTTGCCGGACGGCACATTGTCCTTGGTGCCCATCCGTTTTTCGGTCGGTAGACGGTGGTGGACCGGAGGGCGGGGTTTTGCGAACATCGGTGGCGCCATGACTATCAACCCGTTCGAGGCGCCGCGGGCGCCGAGCCTCCCTGGAGTCGCCGGTTCGCCAGCGCCAGACGGGGAGCGCCGCTTGCCGGAAGAGGCGCTGCGGGAGCTGCAGGCGACGGCCAGACCGTCGTTGTGGACGGCCCGGCTGGCGGTGGTGTCCCTGGTGGTCACCGTGATCAACGCCGCCATCACGGTGGGCCGCAGCCCGGGCGTCGGCCAGATCGGCGGCGCGATAGGCGGGCTGGTGGTCGCGGTCCCGCTCAGCGTGTATTTCCTGGGCCTTTATCGCCGCTACGCCGACAATGCACGCCGCCTCCGGACCGAGCCCCGGGCGCTGACCGTGGTCATCGACACGCAAGCGTCGCTGTTCAAGAGCTATGGCGTCATGATGATCATCGCTTTCGCGTTCGTGTTCGTGGCCACGGTGATCGGAATTCTGGTCGGCATCGCGAGGCGGGGTTGAACATGGCCGGTCTCGACTCACCGGACCCCGCCGCGGCGCCGCCGATCCTGTACGACCAGCACGTCGCGGTCCTGGCCCGCAGCGCCCGCTGGGCGCGTTTTCTGGGGGTGGTCGGCCTGGCGGTGACGGGGCTGATGGCGCTGACCACGCTGGTGCTGCTGCTGGCCCGCCGGTCGCTCGGCGGAGCGGACCTCGCCGGCGCGGGCGCCACCATCCCGATGGCCATCGGCGCGGGCGTTTACGGCACGCTCTGCTGGCGGTACGGCTCCGGATTGCGGGCCTTCGAGCGCGGGCAGACCGCCGGGCTGGCCCGCGCGTTTCGCAGTCTGCGATTCATCTGGGTGGTGTCGGCCATAGCGCTGGCGCTCAGTCCGCTGCTGGTGATCAGCACCCTGCTCGGCTACCCGCCCCAGCCGAAGGTTGGCGCCCAGGCGCGGCCACCGGTCACAGGAGGTGCTGCGCCTTGATGCGCAGATAACGGTTGACCACCGTGGGGGTCAGCCGGCGGGCGGGCGCGTGCAGCACCAGGGCGCCGCCGGCCTTCAGGTCGCGGACCACCCGCTCGCGCCAGGTCACCGCCTCGGCGGCGGCGGCGGCGGTGTACAGCTCGCCCGGGGAGGGCGGACGCGGCCCCCCGGCCGGCTCGGCCAGTCGATCGAGGTCGACGTCGCGGAACAACACACACAGCGGCAGGTGCTGCGGCGACACCCCTCGCACCAGCCGCAGCAGGCTGCGGGCCGACACGTCGTCGATGACCTGGGTGAACAGCACCAGCAGCGCGCGCTTGCGCACCCGGCGGGACAGATGCGTGAACGCGGCCTGGAAGTCGCTCTCCACCAGGGCGGGGTGCAGGTCGTAGGTGGCCTGCACCACCCGGTGCACGGCCCGGCTGCCGCTGGCCGGGGGCAAGAAGGCCCGCACCCGGCTGTCGAAGGCCAGCAGGCCCACCTGGTCGCCCCCGCGGGCGGCCACGTGGGCCATCATCAAGGTGGCGTTCAGCGCGTGGTCCAGCTGGCTGATGCGATCGCTCTCGGCGGTCATCAGCCGCCCGCAGTCGAGCAGACAGACGACGGTCTGGTTGCGCTCCTGCTGGTACTCGCGGACGATCAGCTGGCCGCGGCGGGCGGTGGCCTTCCAGTCGATGTCGCGGAACTCGTCGTCGCGCTGGTAGCCGCGCAGGCGCTCGAACTCGTTCTCGCCCCCGCGCAGCCGGACCGCCCGGACCAGTAGGTTCTCGCGGCTCTGGCGGGCCAGCAGCTCGTATTCGCGGACCGCGGCCAGGTCGGGGTAGACGCGCACCGGATCGTGGCCGGGCTGGCGCAGCTGCCGGCGCCACAGGCCCAGCGGCGAGGGGTACCGCAGGTGATGATCGCCCAGGGCGGCGGCGCCGCGACGGGTGGGGCGCACGTGGTACACCACCGTGGCCCGGCCGCCGGGCGGAATGGTCACCCGGGCCGGTAGATCGTCGGCCGGCAGCTCGGCGCTGCGGTCGTCGGTCACCCAGACCTCCAGCGGGCGGCGGGCCCGCGAGCGCAGCTGCAGCCTGACCAGGTTGGGGCGCCCCACCGAGAAGATGCGGGCGGGCTCGCGCTCGACCCGCAGCAGCCGGCCGCGGGCCAGCAGCGCGTCCAGCGCCGCTACCAGCACCAGCAGGAGGTCGACCGCCAGCAGCGGGCCGAAGGCGGCGGGGGTGATCACCATGGCGATCCCCAGCCCCAGCGGCGCGAGCGCCAGCAGACAGAGCCGGGCGGTGGGGGTGAGCGGCATGTTCAGGCGGCGACGGTGTGGGGCACGCGCACGTCCCGCAAGATCTCGGAGACGCAGTCGTCGGCGGTGACGCCTTCGATCTCCGCGTCGGGCTGCAGGCCCACCCGGTGGCGCAGGGCCGCCCGGGCCAGCGCCTTGACGTCGTCGGGCACCACGAAGTCGCGACCCGACAGCGCGGCCCGGGCCTGAGCGGCCAGCAGCAGCGATATGGACCCCCGGGGCGAGGCGCCGAAGTACAGGGCGCGGTGGCCGCGGGTGCGCCCGACGATCTCGGTGATGTACTCGAGCAGGCTGTCGTCGACCCGCACCTGACGGATGGCGACCTGCTGCTCGAGGATCTGGGCGGGCGTCAGCACCCGGGCCAGCCCCAGCGCCTCGAGGGCCGAGGCGTCGAAGCCCTGCAGGTGGTTGCGCAGGATGTTCTTCTCCACCGCCGGCTCGGGCGCGCGCACGTCCAGCTTGAACAGGAAGCGGTCCAGCTGCGCCTCGGGCAGGGGGTAGGTGCCCTGCGACTCGATGGGATTCTGGGTGGCGATCACCAGGAAGGGTCGCGGCAGTGGGCGGGTGGCGCCGTCGATGGTCACGGCGTGCTCCTGCATGGCCTCCAGCAGGGCGGCCTGGGTCTTGGCCGGTGCGCGGTTGATCTCGTCGGCCAGCAGCAGCTGGGTGAAGACCGGGCCGCGCAGGAACTCGAAGGAGCCGCTCTGCTGGGAAAAGACGTTGCCGCCGGTGACGTCCGAGGGCATCAAGTCGGGCGTGAACTGGATCCGCTTGCTCTCGCAGCCGAGCACCTGGGCCAGGGTCCGCACCAGCAACGTCTTGCCCAGCCCGGGCGGGCCCTCCAGCAACACGTGGCCGCGGGCCAGGACCGCGATCAGGGTGTGCTCGACCACGTCGTCCAGGCCGACCACCGCGCGGGCGATCTCGGCTCGAACAGCGTCCATCATCGGCTTGATCGCGGCAGCCGTCACGGGGGCCTCCTTCATGGCGTGCGGGGGGGCGGCGGGGAATCGGGGTTCGGCGAGCGGGCGGAGGTCGCATCCAGCAGCGCGGCCAGCGCCCGGACGGTGTCGAGCGCCTCGCGATCGGCCGCCCCGCCGGGCCGGCCGGCGCTGGCGGGCTCGCGCGCCTCCAGCAGCAGCTGCATGACCTGGCCCAGCGGCCGGCCGGTGCGGGCGGCGACGCCCTCGGCGATGGAAGACAGGCCCCGGCGTCCGCTCAGGCGCAACCGCTCGCCCAGGCGCTCGATGGCGAAGGGGCCGTACAGCTCGCGGGCAAAGCGCCCGGCCCGGGCCCGCCCGTACAGCAGGCCCAGCGCCCGCACGTGATCGGCGAAGCTGCGCCGCCGGCCACCCGGCGGATCCTGCGGCCGCCCGAAGTGGGCGCCCCGGTACAGGAAGAACAGCGTGAACAGCAGCGCCAGCTGCAGCAGCGCCGGGGCCAGCCGCCCGCGCGCCACCGCCGCCGCCGGGTGAGGGCTGACCACGCCGATCAGCTCGCCGCCGATCTCGAGGGCCCGGTCGGCCTCGCCCAGCATCGCCACCAGCAGGCGGGCGTTGTCGCCGGCCAGCAGGGCGGCGTTGCTGAACAGGCGATCGTCGGCCAGGACGGTCACCACCCCGTCGCCGCGCGTGGTCTCCACCCCGTACCGCTGCCCCTGCCCATCGATCAGCCGGGGCGCGTACCCGTCGGCCCGCACCGGCGGCCACCCCGGCGGGATCTGCGGCGAAAGGGCGGTCCAGCGCGCCGCCGCGTCGGGTGCCAGGGTGACCGCACCACCGCGGCGGGTGCGGTCGAACGAGACGCCCAGCCAGGCGGGCAGCTCCTGCTCGCTGCCGGCCAGCAACAGCCAGCCGCCCGCTTGCACCCAGCCATCCAGCACCTCCCAGTCGTGCGCCGACACGGTCGCGCCCGGAAGCAGCACCAGGGCCACGTCCTCGTTCTTGCCCAGCTCGGCCAGCGGTGCAATCCGCTCGCGCGCTTGCAGCCCGCTGCCGCGCAGGGTGGCCAGCACGGCCGAGTGGCCCGAGGGCGAGTCCTCCCAGCGTTCGCGTTCGGCCTTGCAGCCCGCGGTGGCCACCAGCAGGCCCAGCGCGGCCAGCACCCACAGACCGGCGGCGCGGGTCAACGTCTCCGCGCACAGCCCCACCACCCGGTCGTGCATCCAGCGGAAGCGATCCGGGCCGGGGGCCTCGCCGCCGAACTCCACCTGCTCGAGGGCGGTGACCACCGCCGCCACCCGCGGCTGCAGCTGCGGATGCCCGCGCCGCAGATCGGCCAGGTAGTCGCCGTTGGTCCGGTGCGTTTCCAGCCGGATCAGCTCGGACGCCTCCAGCTTGCGCATCAGCGCCGCGTAGCTGCGCTCGATCCCGCCCCGGAAGTCGCCGGCCGCGGCCGCCGCCCGCGCCTGATCCAGCAGGCGGAACACGTCGCGTTCGGCGGCGGTCTCGGCGACGCCGTCCTGGGGGGCGGCGTGGTCGCCACGGTCGGAACCGCGCTCATCCAGATCCCGGGCCCGGCGGAACGCGCCCAGCCCGTGCCGGGCGATGGCCCACACCGCCAGCCCGAAGGCGGTTCCCAGCAGCAGCCAGAGGAAGGTCCGCCCCACCACTGGCAGGTCGGGCAGCTTGAAGCTGAGCGGGCTCCGGCGTCCCACCAGGTCGGCGCGCGCGCCCCGGGCGCAGACCTGCGGCAGCGAGGGACAGCGTGGATCGCTCGTGCGCAGCAGGTCGCACCACCCCAGCTCCTCGCGGGTCAGCGGGTACTGCGGATCGTGGCAGAACCGGTAGCGGCGATCGGCCAGCACCCGCCCGACGACGGTGGGCGGATCGGGTGGGGCGGCCGCGGCCGGCTGCGCCGGGTCCGGCGCCAGCGCCAGGGCGAGGGCCAGGGTCGGTGCGCACGCGGCGCCGATCATGCCGAGCGCTCCTGCGCGCGCGCGGGCGTCTGCGACCACGAGACGAAGCGCAGCTGGATGTCCCAGCCCTCGCTGCGGGTGCGCACGTTGATGTACCCCAGGAACCGGGCGGCGGCCGCGCAGGGCGTGCCCACCAGCAACCCCAGCACGGCAAAACCCGAGCCGCCGTCGTGCCACAGATTGCCCAGCGGTTGCCCCAGCTGCAGCACCTCCCGCACCAGCATGCCCCCCAGCAGCTCGGCCAGCACCGCGGTCAGCAGCGGCAAGGTCAAGGTGGCCAGCCACAGCCCGAAGCTGGATCCCCACTGTTCCGCGGCCAGCGCGCGGCTGCGGCGGCTGGCGGCGGTCAGCGGGCTGGCTTCCAGCAGCAGCACCTCGGTGACGAACAGCCAGCCCGGCGCCACCAGGATCAGCGGGAAGATGATGCTGGCGCTGAGCAACAGGAGCAGCCAGCGAACCAGCTGCCCGGTCACGAAGGCGGGCAGGCGGCGGAGGAAGCGGGCCAGCACCGCGCCGGTCCGGATCTGCTCGGAAGGGCGGAACAGCGCCTCGCCGAAGGCCACCGTGAACAGCCCCTGCAGCAGGAAGGCGGCCGGCAGCAGCAGCGCCCACAGCTGCAGCCACACCCAGCCCCGGCCGATCCGCAGCAGAGCGGCGGCGGCGGCCAGCGGCAACAACGTCAGCAGGGACAGCTTGCCCAGCAGCCGCCGGTTCTGCGCGCACAGGGGCACGGCCAGGTCCAGCACCTCGGTCAACGATCGCGGGCGCAGCGCCACCCGCGCGGAGAACAGGTTCACCGCCCCGCCTTCCGGGCCGGCCGTCCGGCCCGCGCCAGGTACAGTCCGACCAGCGCGTACAGCACGACCGCCACCAGCCACTTGACCCGCGCGGGCGCGGCCGACGGCGACCAGAAACCCTCGATCCCCGCCGCCACCAGCAACATCAGCGCCGCGCCCATCACCAGGTCGAAGATGTCGCGCGCCCGGACCCGCAGGGAATGAAAGCGGGTGTGGCCGCGGGTGTCCACCAGGGCGTAGCCCATGACCAGGCCGGCGCAGCCGGCGATCACGATGGCGGTGAGCTCGAAGGCGCCGTGGCCGCAGCCGAAGGTCAGCAGGTGAAGCCAGCGGCCGCTGGTCGACAGCAGCCCCGCCACCGCCCCGATGGTCAGGCCGTTGTAGACCAGGAAGAACACGCTGCCCAGACCGAACAGCACGCCGGTGGCGAAGCAGCGGAAGGCGATGCCGACGTTGTTGTAGACGTAAAAACCGGCCATGGCGGCGTCGGCGCTCTCGGAGCGGCCCTCGGGCGTCTGCTCGTACATCCGTTCCATCTCGGTCGCCACCTCGGGCGAGAGGACCGCCAGGGCGAACGCGCGCGACGACTGCGCGCCCACGAAGCCGACCACACCCGGCAGCAGGAACAGACCGAGCGCCAGCAGAAAGAAGCGCAGGTGGCGGCGCAACGCCCGGGGGAAGTCCGCCGCTACCAGCTCCCAGACGGCGCGCAACCGGTAAGGGGGCGCGCGATAAAGTGCGCTGTGCCCGCGGGCGGTCAGGTCGTCCAGCAGCGCGATCAGGTCGGCCGCATACCCGGCCGCTTGCGCGCGCATCAGGTCGGCGCAGGCGGCCCGGTACAGGGTGGCCGCCCGCGCGATGGAGGCGGGCGGCAGGCGGTGCAGCCCCCGGCCGGACGCCAGCAGGGCCTCCAGCTCGTCCCAGTCCCGCTTGCGGTCGGCGACGAACTGGTCCTGGGGGCTCACGTCGGCCTGGCCTCGCGTGGCTGCATTCGATGGACCACCAGGGCGAGAAAACGGGCCGGGTCGGCCGGCGCCCGCGACATCGAGAACCGCTGCTGCAGCAGCGGCGCCACCAGCTCGGCCAGCTCGCGGCGGCGCGCTTCGCTCAGCGCCCGCCGGCGCACGAACAGCTCCAGGCTCTCGCGCTCCCAGCTGGACAGGTCGGGCCGCTGGGGGATGGCGTCCAGCTCCTCGGGGGTGGGCGGCGGCGACAGCACCAGCGGCGCCACCGCCCCGCGCCGCTCCTCGAGCACCACCATGGTGCCGGCCACGCGGTCGCCCAGCCGGCGAAAACGCGCGTCGACCGCCACCGCCACCAGCCCCAGCGCGTAGCCGAAGGGCAAGAAATCCGCCGCCCGCAGCAGGTTGCGTAGCAGGCTGTCGACGAACCCCAGCGGGTAGCCGCCCTCCTTCATCACCCGCAAGGACAGCGCGCGCTTGCCGGGCGTGCGCCCGTCTCCGTAGGTCTCGAAGGCGACGAAATACCCCCATTCGATCAGGAAGGCGACCACCAGCACCGCGCCCCGCGAGGCCTCCACGCCGGGGCGGGCGGCCCCGGCGGCCAGCTGCACCACCACCGCGATCACCCCCAGCGCCAGCAGCCGGATCCCGAGATCGATCAGATAGGCCAGCGCCCGGCGGCTGGGACCGGCCAGGCGGTAGCGAAAGCGCACGTGCTCGGGCGTCTCGACGTCGGCGGTGTTGTCCAGGACCACGGTCCCGACGAGGATCGGGTCAACGCTCGGTCCGCGTCAAGGGGCTCCGCCGCAGCCGCATCGCGCGCCCGGCCCCGCTCAGCGTGTCGTCAGACGCCTACCCGCGCCCGTAGCCCAGCAGGTGAGTCAGGACTTGATCGAAGACCAGCAGCACGGCCATGGCCAGCAACGCCAGGATGATCGTCTTGCGCCTGTCCCCGCTGGGGAGCCACTCCGACGGACGCGGAGCCGTCAAGACCGCGATTGCCTGGCGCACGCGCTCGCGGTTGCACAGGACAATCACCACCAGCAGCAGGGTGTAGATCGTCGCGCTGGCCACCGCCCCGTAGCCGTCTTCGAAGAAGATGACGTCGAACACCAGGATGTTCACCATCACCGGGAACAGCACGGCCACGCCCAGCAGCTTGGTCCGGTTCCACAGCAGCAGCCAGGCCCCCAGCACCTCCGCCAGCCCGATGAACAGGATGTAGGCGAACGAGTGGCCCATGAAGGTCCAGGCCAGATCGAAACCGCCCGCCTGCCCGAGCGTGGTGCGGGCCACGTCCGCTGGCAGGTGACCGCGGCGGTAGAACTGCCCGCCCGCGATCTTTCCCAGGCCGTAGTTGTTGAGAAAGATGAACACGTACCACCTGGCCGCCAGCTCCACCGTGCGCCGGAGCCTGGGACTCAGATCGAGCTCTGCAGAGTGCACGGCGTCGCGCATGGACATTCCTCCGGAAGACAACGATCCAGCCGGCGCCGGCGGTCGAAGCGGCGGATCATCCCGATCCCCGGATCCGACGGACGGTGTAGCGGAAGGTGCGGACAGCCGGGGCGTCGCCGTCGGGCACGATGGCCAGCGGATAGGCCTCGAGCCCCGGGAAGGGACACCAGTACTGGGCGCGGTCCTCGTGAGCCGGGATGCCGGGCCGCGGCCGGGCCGTAGCCGATCCACCCCTCCGGCGCGAGGAACTGTTCGCGGGTGAACGCCAGGGCCAGCTGGGCCCGAGCCAGCGACGGGATCGCGGCCGCTGTCGTCAGCGGGGCGCGGGGGGCAAGGGCTGGGTGGCGCGCAGCTCGCGGGCGGCGCGCATCTGGGCGATCTGCTGCCCGGTCTTGATCTCCGCGCGCTCGACGATCACCGGGGTGCGCGGGCGGTTGTTCCACTCGCGGGGCTCGCGGGCGATCTGGGACAGCATCGCCTGCCCCCACTCCAGCTCGCCGATGATTGTGTATTTGCCGTCCAGGTCGGGCGCGCGGCCGAGCATGAACGAGAACGACGTCCTGGCGCTGTCGATGTCGTTGTCCTCGTGAGCCATCGAGATCACACCCGGTCGATGCCGCAACTTCGACAGCTCGGCCGGAATGCGGGTGATGGCCTTGCGCTGCTCGGAGCTGAGCGGGTCCTTGCGGTTCGGGGCGTCGGTCAGCTGCGCCAGATAGCCGGGCTCGACCCGGAAGATCGTGCAGGAATCGTAGACCCCCAGGCGCACCAGCTTGCGGATCTGGGCGGCGTGTCTGGGCGCGACACCGTCGTACAGGCCGACCACCAGATCGCCCCGGTTGGTCCGCAGCAGCACGCGCTCGTCGCCGATCGCCGGCCCCTTGGGGGCCGCGCTCGCCCAGGCGAGCGGCAGGGCCACCGCACAGGCGACCAGGAAGCAGCGGTTCATCGCGAGCCGTGCATTGTACATCGAGTGCCGATTCCGCCGGGGGGATCGCTCCACGTTCCCGCGTCGGGGCAGGTAATATGCGCATGATGTCCTACCGCGAAAGCCCGAAGGTCTTGCGGCTGGTGCTCGTGCTGACGATGGCTGCCGGCTGCAGCGGCCAGGGTGACCAGCCGACGCCGGGAAACGCCGGGGCTGGCGGGACCGGGGGTGCCGGCGGCGCCGCGGGAAGCCGGGGCACCGGTGGCGCGGGCGGCGGGGCCGTTCGCACGCCCGACGCC
>JBKPRZ010000117.1:0-15770 GCA_046734815.1 Myxococcota bacterium
CTGCTGACCGTGACCGACACCGACTTCGTGACCGTGGGCAGCGTCCCCCTGGTGCAAGCCTGTGCCCGGGTGCTGCCGGTGGGCGCCGAGCGCCTGCTCTGCCTGCCCGATTCGAGGAACGTCATCGACTCCGAAGGGTACCTGTACGAACTCACCGGCCCCAGGCTCCTGGGGCGCCCCAGCCACTACAACCTGATGGATCGGGAGCTCGCCGCGATCCCTGGCCGGCCCTGGGTCGCCAACGAAGACGCTCTCATGGAGATCGGAGACGACGGGAAGATCACGTTCCGGCAATCCTGGTTCCCGGACGCCAGCCAGCCCCTGTTTCCGATCGCGTCGGCAGGCAATCCCGCCACCCAGGTGCTCGACCGGCGGGGCAGGGTGTACCGGCTCGATCCCGGCTGTGCGCCCGCCTGCCTCACGTCGGTGGGCACGTGGCCCTCGTCAGCGCTGCTGTACGGCGGCGGCTACGTGCAGAACGCGGTCGATGGACCCGAAGGGTCGGTGCTCATCGGCGGGGCATCCCAGGCCACGCGCATGGACATCACCACCGGCACCGTCCAGTCCTTCGGCAAGGTCGCGCCCTCCGCCGGCCGCTTCCTGTCGGCCACCCATGACACGCGCTGCCGGGCCCTGACCACGATCGTGGAGCAGAGCCCCAGCATGTGGACGGTCGAACAAGTGCCCTACGAGGGCGGGTCCACCGCCCCGCCTTGAGGACGGGCTGGGTCAGGCCCGCCCGCTCGCACAGGGTCTCTCCCGTGTCGGTCACCGTGAGGGCGGGGCCCACTCGCTGCCGAGCGGGATCACGGACACCGCTCCTTTCATTGGGCCGACGATTCAGCCGACGTTGGATCATCTGATGGCCGACGTGTTCGAGAGCCCCGAGCTGGCCTGCGGAGCGTGCAAGGAGGGCAGATGCGAACCTTCGGGAGCTGGGCGGGCGCGCTGTTGCTGGGCGCGGCGATGGGGACTGGCTGCGATGGGGGACCGGCGCAGCCGACGGTGGGGGACGGTGGGGACATGGCCCGGGCCCCGGTCTGCGCCTGGGCGACGGCCGCCCCCGAGCTGACGCTGGCAGAGGGCAAGGTCAAGGGAGCCCTGCGCGGGAGCAGCCGCAACCGGTCGACCACCTGCACCGGGCAGAAGGGCACCGGGGGACCGGAGGCCATCTACCGGGTGCGACTGACCGAGCGCACGCTGCTGGACATCGAGGTGGTGTCCGAAATGGACACCGTGCTGGCCATCCGCCGGGTCTGTGACGACTCGCTGACCGAGCTGGCCTGCAGTGACGACACCGGCGGCGCCTCACGCGTTCCCGTGCCCGGGGTGGATGCCGGGGCACCCCTGCCCGGGCCCGACGCGCGCAATGCCCACCTGCGCACCTTGCTGGAGGCGGGCACCTATTTCCTGCTGGTCGACCAGGCCGAGCCGTTCGGGGCGGGCGGCGAGTTCCTGCTCGACGTGCACACCTCGCCACCGCCGGCCCAGACGAGCTGCGCCGACTCCCCGCTGGTCATGGACGGCACGCGGCTGGTCGGCGAGGAGCTGGACACGGCCCACGACCTCTCCCCCTGCCCAGACGGTGAGCCGCGTCCGGCGCTGTTTTACCGGGCCGTGATCCCACCGGGCCAGCGCCTCACTGCCCGGGCGGTGCCCACCGACGGCGACCGGGAGTGGACCCCGGTCCTGAAGGCGTTCACGAGCTGCGGTCCGGGTGGGGTCAGCGACGCGGGGGCCAACCTCTGTCTGGCCAGCGGCAGCGCCGACGCCCAGGGGCTGCCGGTGCTCCGCTACGTCAACAACGGGCCCACGGAACAGACGGTGCTGCTGGCCGTCTCCTCGCGGGCGCCGGTCAAGAACGCCCTCTTCCGTCTGGAGGTCGACACCGCCGAGGTGCACGCGAACGTGACCTGTGAGTCGGCGCTGCCCCTGTCTGACGGCCTTGTGGTGCGCAACCAGGACTTGGCGGAGGGGCAGTTGGTCCCGGCCTGCCGGTCCCCCTCGACGCCGGTCGCACGGCTATTCTACAGTGCGCGGCTTTACCCCAATCAGAGCGTGCGGCTGTCGGTGGAATCGGCCTTCCGGAGCCTGATCGAATTTACGGGGGGAGAAAGCTGCCTCTCCTTCTTCTGCAACGGTCGCAGCGGCGAGTTTTTCTACACCAACTATTCGTCCGAGACGCGTACCGTGATCATCGAGGTCTCCGGCGACCCGGCACTGGCGGTGCCTCCGTTCGACCTGCGCGCGGAGATGCCGCTGCCTCCTGGGGGGATCTCGGTCCAGGCCACCGAGGTCCCGCAGACCAGCGAATCGGGCGGGAAGGCCACCTTCCAGGTGGTGCTCACCTCGCCGGCGACCGGGTTGGTGGAGATACCGATCAGCAGCAGCGATCCACAGGAGGGCACCGTCACTCCCGCGACGTTGCGTTTCTCACCCGAGGACTGGGATCGCCCTCAGCTGGTCACCGTGACGGGCGTGGACGACGACCGCGAGGACGGCCGACGTCCCTACACCATGCGGATTGGCCCGGCGGAGTCGAATGACCGCCGCTACGCCGGTCTGGAAGGCAGGAAGGTGGCGTTCACGAACCTGGACGACGAGCCCGGGTTCCGAATCGACGCGCCCAGCACCCTGTTCAGCAGCGAGTCAGGCGCCAACGCGACCTTCCGGGTGTCGCTCAACCGCGCGCCCACGGCCACGGTGCGGCTGCCTCTGTCGAGCAGCGACGAGGGCGAGGGGAAGGTCAGCCCCGCCGAGCTCGTGTTCGAGCCGGACACCTGGAACCGGCCGCAGACGGTGACGGTGCTCGGCATCGACGACGACCAGCCGGATGGCAGCCAGCCGTACCAGGTGCTCATCGGCGCGGCCAGCAGCGCGGACGCGCGATATCAGGGAATCGATCCGGAGGACCTGCCGGCCCGCAACGCGGACGACGTCTTCCACCGGGGGGCGACGCCGGTGAGCGACCCCACGGTCTGCGACGGCGACAGCGACTACGGCCCGAGCCACGTGCTCGCGGTGGACCAGGCTAGCAACCTGTATGTCGGGCTACTCTGCCCTTACCCGTACATGCCGGCGCCCGGAGACGCCTTCCCCACCGCGCGGGTCGCCACCAGCGTGGATGGCGGGCGTAGCTTCGGCGCGCCGGTGGACACCGGGCTGCCGGTCTATGATCTGCTGCTCGCCGGCGGGAGGCCCGGGCTGGTGGTCGCAGTGGGGACCGGACCCCAGGGCATCGTGGTCACGCGCAGCGAAGACGGCGGTGCTACCTGGCAGCCGATGCGGGTGCTAAACCGCTCGAACGGGTTCTACCGTCTGGCCGCCGCCGGTGACCGCGTCCTCGTGTCCGCGGTGTCGGACACACCAGGACTGAGCTTCTGGATCAGCGATGACGGGGCCCGCACCTTCGGCCCTCCGAAGAGGCTGGACGTGGGGCAGGGTTCGTTTCGGGGGTGGATGGGTGTGGACGCGGACGGCACCCTCTGGGGGTTCACCCACGACGGCAGGACACTCTCGTTCAGCACCAGCAACGACGGCGGGACTACCTTCCGCCCCGGGCCCTCCCTCCCGCCGTTGTTCCTGGGCCCGGTCGCGGTCGGACCCACGCTGCTGTACTTCGCGGACAAGGAGCTGCAGGTGGTGCCGCGTGACGGTTCGGCGCCCCCGCATACCATCACCGCGATACCGTTCTCCAACTCGGCGTTCTCCCTCCTGACGGACCAGAGGGACAACGTGACCGTGTTGCGCTCGGCCAGCGGTCAGCTCGAGGCGCACCGGCTGAACGCGGGCGACAGCACGTTCGCGCCCGCCAGGGCGCTGGGGGCCGCGTTCGGAGGCTGGTCCTCGGCGGTGCCGCTCTCGGACCGGGCCATCGCGGTCATGCTCTTCAGCAGCGGAACCGCGTCGGTGGCGATCGAAACCTGGCCGTAGCCCAACCTGGATCGGATGCGCACTCCCCCCGGGAGGTCCCGGGGAGATGCGCGCTCCTTTCGGTCGCCGGAGCGGTTCCGTCGTCTAGCCGTCGATCGCCGAGCCCGCCGGGACGGGCCTCATTTGGCCGTCGTTCGACTGGCCGAGGTCCGGCCGCGGGTGCGGTTTCCGTCGAGAGCCTTGCTCGCCATGATGTGCTCGGCGATGGCGTCGTCGACCGACTCGTTGAACCGCACCGTGCCGGCAGCGATCTCGCGAAGGGCGGTGACCGCCGCCTTGTTATCGCAAACGACAGTCGGACGGGTACCCGCGGCCAGAGCCCGGGCCCGGGCAGCAGCGAGGATGCACAACGCAAAGTGGTTGGGCAGCCGCAAGAGACAGTCCTGAGCGGAAACGCGTGCCATCACATGCCTCCTTGGCGGTAGGCCGTTCCGTCGTCGAGCCGCTGGCCCCCTGCGGGTGCGGTGGTCACCAGCGCTTCCGGGAACCGCCTCCGCCTCCGTCCGAAGAGCGGGTTCCGCCGCCACCTGCGCGATCCTGCGCCTCGTTCACTTTCAGAACCCGCCCGCCGAGCTCCCGGCCATTCAGCTGAGCGATCGCGTTCTGTGCATCGGCATCGCTGCCCATCTCGACGAAGGCGAAGCCGCGAGGCCTGCCGGACTCGCGGTCCATCACGACCTTGACCTCGGCCACCGTGCCAGCGGTAGCGAAGGCGTCTCTCAAATCGGCCTCCGTCGTGTCGTAGGAAAGATTGCCCACATACAGTTTCTTGCCCATTGATTCTCCAAATTCGGGTACCGGCGGAGCTGCCGCCTCAGAAGCCACACGCGCCGATCACGAGTCTCGAGCGAAGGCGCAGACTGTTAAGAACGCGCGACGGAAGAGGCTTGAAGCCGAAACGGAGACTTGTACTGGTCCTACCACGAACGCGAACGAACACACACACCCACGACTACGTAACTCCGGTCCGGTGCGCCGTCGCGGAGCCTGAATGCTCCTCCTACAGCATATTTCCCGTCAGCGCCCTTCCTCGGCCTGAACCGGATCTCTTAGATCGGGCCCGACGCCCTCGGGCGTGCTACCGTCCGCGTTCATCTGAACGTCGGTCTCCCTCCTCTGCCCACGGTCTGTGCTTGTTGCCGGGCCGTCTGAGCCGTCTAGGCAGACGGGATGGGATGGAAGGAGACCATGGCGACACATGATCGGGGCGCGTCCGGCGAGAGCCCGGAAAAGCCCTCCTGGGACACGCAAGGCGCGTCCGAGTCGAAGGAACCGGGGCTGCGCCTGGTGGCCTCCTCTCTGGGCATCGCCCTGGTGGGGACTTATCCACCGCGGCGCTGTGGCATCGCCACCTTCACGCGCGACCTGGCCGCCGCCATGACCTCGGCCGGTGAACGGGTTTCTCCCCTGGCCCTGGCCATCACCGATCCCGGCGCCCAGTACGAATACGGCGAGGAGGTGAAATACGAGATCCGCCAGGGGGTCAAGGCCGACTACGCGCGCGCGGCCGAGTTCGTCAACTACAGCGACGTGCGCCTGGTTTCGATCCAGCACGAATACGGGATCTTCGGCGGCGAGGACGGAGCCTACGTCCTGGACTTCCTGGCCGCCCTGCAGGTGCCGTCGATCGCCACCTTGCACACGGTTCTGAAACATCCCTCCGATTCGCAACGGACCACCATCGAGCGCATGTCGAAACGGTGCGCCCGCCTGGTGGTCATGAGCGAGGTGGCCTCCGATCTGCTCCGGAGCGCCTACAAGATCGATCCCGGGCTGATCGAGATCATCCCCCACGGGATCCCGGTCATGACGCCACGCGACCGCGAGGTGCTCAAGACGACGTTCGGCGTGGCCGGGCAGCACATGTTGTTCACCTTCGGGTTGCTCAGCCCCAACAAGGGAATCGAAACCGTCATCCGGGCGCTCCCGGCGGTCGTCCGCGCTTTTCCGGGGCTGACCTATTTCGTGGTGGGCGCAACCCATCCGGTGGTGGCCCGGCGCGAGGGCCAGGCCTACCGCACCACCCTGGAACGCGAGGCCGAGAAGATGGGCGTGCGCGAACACATCGTGTTCCGCGATCAGTTCGTCAGCACCGCCGAGCTGTGCAGCTACCTGCAGGCGGCCGACATCTTCATCAGCCCCTATCAGAACGAGGCGCAGGTGACCAGCGGCGCGCTGTCTTACGCCATGGGCGCCGGGGCGGCGGCGGTCTCGACGCCCTACTGGCACGCCCAGGAGCTGCTGCGCGACGGACGCGGTCGGCTGTTCCCCTTCGGCGACAGCAAGGCCCTGGCGGAAAATCTCTGTACCCTGCTGGGCAGCCCCAGCGAGCTCGAGCGGGTGCGCCGGGCGGCCTACGACCACACGCGTTCGATGGTTTGGCCACGCGTCGGCAAGAGCTACCTGGATCTGGCCGAGGCTGTGATCCGCGAGACGCCCCGGCGCCGGCCCCGGTCCGATCCCCGACCGGCCAGCGGCCTGCCCGAGCTGCGGCTGGATCATCTGATCCGGATGACCGACGACACCGGGATCATCCAGCACGCCACCTACACCGTTCCCGCGCGCAGCACCGGTTACTGCGTGGATGACAACGCCCGGGCGCTGATCGTGGCGCTCGAGGCGGACCGGCTGGACGCGTCGGAGGAGACCAAGCGCCTGGTGACCACCTATCTGGGCTATTTGCACTGCGCGCAGACGGCCGACGGGCAGTTCAACAACCTGATGAGCTACAGCCGCGTGTTCGCCGGCGACCGGTCCGAAGACTGCCTGGGCCGGGCGGTCTGGGGCCTGGGGAGCACCGTCCTGCTGGCCGCCGACGAGGGCTGCCGGATGCTGGCGCGCCAGATGTTCGAGCGGGCGCTGCCGTCGCTGGACGGGCTCGGCCCCCGAGGCACCGCCCTGGCCATCCTGGGCCTGACCAGCCTCCTGGCGGCGTCGCCTGGTGCCGACCGACCACGGGCCGCCATCACCCGGCTGGCCGACAGCCTGGTCCAGCGCTACCACGAGGCCGCCTCGCCCGACTGGCGCTGGTTCGAGCCCACCCTCACCTACGACAATGCCCTGCTGCCGCTGGCCCTGTTCAAGGGTTATCGGGTGACCGGCGAGCGGTCCAGCCTGCGCGTCGCCCGCGAGTCGCTGGATTTCCTGGAGGAGATCTGTTTTCGCGACGGGCAGCTGGTGCTGGTGGGCAACGCCGGCTGGCACAGCCGCGGATCGACCAAGGCGCCCAGCGACGAGCAGGCCATCGACGCGGCCGCCTTCGTGCTGGCTTTCCATGGGGCCTACCTCGTCACCGGCGACCGTCACTACCTGGGGCGGATGAGCGAATCTTTCGCCTGGTTTCTCGGCGCCAACCGGCTGGGGGTGCCGCTCTACGATTTTGCTACCGCGGGCTGCCGGGACGGGCTGGGGGTCTCCGAGGTCAATCAGAACGAAGGCGCCGAAAGTACGATCTCCTTCCTGCTCTCGCTGCTTTCGATGCTGGCTCTCGGTGGCGATTCGGCCGTCGACCAGGCTGCCTCGGGCCCGGTGTCCAACTGATGTCCGGCGTGGAGATCACGCGCAGCCACCACCGGCTGACCCCCGATCCCCGCCGGGTGATCGCCAAGCCCTATTTGCCGGGCGAGGAGATCATCCCGGGAGGCGACTCGCGCTCGGGCATGCTGATGCAGCGGGTGCTGGCCATTCCCGAAACGCAGGTGGCCGCCCTGCTCGACCGGGTGATCGCCTCCTTCGGCACGCGCCACCACAACTACCTCGACCTGCTGGAGGAGCACTACCAGCTGGTCGCCCACCACGTGGGCCGCGGGACCAGCATCAGCCGGGAGCACCGCCTGCTGATCGGCGCGTACTTCACCCACGAATATTCGATCGAGGGAGCCGCGCTCTTCAATCCATCCATCGTCGCCGCGCCCGAGCAGGCTGGTTGTGGCCCCGGGCAACTTCGCTTCGTGATGAGCCTGCGGGCGGTGGGCGAAGGTCACATCTCCTCGATCGAGTTCCGCGGCGGGATCATCGACGCCGACGGCGAGCTGACCTTCGATCCCCCCGGCGACGGGCTGGTCACCGGGCACCGGGCCGCCCCCGCCTGGTACGGCAAGGAGCAGTTCCGGACCAAGCTGTCCGAACTGGGCGCGGACAACGCTCTCACCCGCCGGATCCTCGATCGGCTGGAGGAACGGTTCACCCGCCCCGCTCTCGAGCGCTCGCTGGCCTGGCTGGAGGAAAATGGGCCCTCCCAGGTGATCAGCCACGAGACCATCAAGATGGTCCGCATGCTGGCCGCCTCCAACTACCTGACCACCTTCCCGGCCGACTCGAAGCTGGGCGAACGGGTGATCTTTCCCGCCGGCCCCCACGAGACCCGCGGCATGGAGGACGCCCGCTTCGTCCAGTTCACCGATCAGGACGGCAGCCGGCGGTATTTCGCCACTTACACCGCCTTCGATGGCTTCGAGATCCTGCCCCAGCTGATCGAGACCGGAGATTTCGTCACCTTCTCCATCTCCACCCTCAACGGCGCCGCCGCCCAGAACAAGGGGATGGCCCTCTTTCCCCGCCCGGTCGGCGGTCGCTACACGATGCTGTCGCGAAAAGATCGGGAGAACCTGTACCTCAGCAGCTCCGAAGACGTGCGGTTCTGGAACGACACCCGCGAGCTGTATCGGCCGTCGGCGCCCTGGGAGCTGCTCCAGATCGGAAACTGCGGCTCGCCGCTGGAGACCGAGGCCGGGTGGCTGGTGATCACCCACGGCGTGGGGCCGATGCGCAGCTACGCCATCGGCGCCATCCTGCTGGATCTCGACGACCCGGGGCGGGTGATCGGGCGGCTGGGCGAGCCGCTGCTCAGCGCCGATGCCAGCGAACGCGAGGGGTACGTCCCCAACGTGGTCTACTCCTGCGGCGGCATCATCCACGCCGGCCAGCTGCTGCTTCCCTACGGCTTTTCTGACCACGGGGTGGCCATCGCCCGCTGTTCCCTGCCGGCGCTGCTGGCCGAGCTGCGGCGGGTCTCCTGAGGAGTCGGGAAAAGCTGGGCCGGCGCTGCGGACCCGGGTGAATCCACAGGCTTTCACGAGAACCGGCGGGTATGCTGTGCCCGAAAGGGTGGCGTGGAATGGAAAGGTTCAAGGGCGTGGGCCCGTCGGATGGGATCGTCATCGGTCCGGTCTACCCCTCGACGTGGCGATCGCCGTGCGCGAGGTGCACATCTCGCCCGACCGGGTCCAGGCTGAGCTCTTGCGCTTCCAGCGGGCCCTGGCCATCGCGGATGGGCAGATAGAGGCCTTGCAGCAGCACCTGGTGGGCGGCCACGCCGGATACGGCCGCCAGATCCTCGAAGCGCATCGCCTGATGCTCAAGAGCGGAGACCTGATCGATCAGGCGATCCGCCTCATCCGCGACGAGCTGATGGGAGCCGAGTGGGCGGTCCGCCGCACCCTCGACCTGATCCGGGCCGTCTTCGCCGATCTCGACGATCTCTATTTTCGCGAACGGGTCGGCGACGTCGATGCCATCGGCGACCGCCTGCTGCGTGCGCTGCTGGAGCTGCCCGAACCCCGCCCCGGCGAAGGTGCGCCCGCCGGTTCGGTGGCGGTGGGTGTGGACCTGTCACCGATCGATCCGTTGCTGCTCAAACGAGCCGGCGTGGTGGCCCTGGCCACCGATCACGGAGGCCGGACCTCCCACACCGCCATCCTGGCCCGGGCGCTGGGGCTGCCTTTCGTGGTGGGGCTGCGCCAGCTGTCCGCGCGGGTGCAGCCGGGGGACAGCCTGCTGATCGATGGGTCTCGCGGCGACGTGATCCTGGATCCCGACCAGGACACCCGGGAGACTTACCAGCGCCTGGCAGAGTCCGAACGCGCGCACCTTGCCGACCTGAGGTCCTTGCGCTCGCTGCCGGCCGTGACCGCCGAGGGCGTGCAGATACACCTGGCCGCCAACGTCGAAAGCCTGTCCGAGATCCCCGTCGCCCTCGAGGGCGGGGCGGAGTCGATCGGACTTTTCCGCACCGAGTTTCTCTACCTCGAGCGGACCGATCTGCCGGGCGAAGAGGAGCAGTACCAGGACGCGGTGGCCGTCATCCGGGCGCTGGGCGGACGCACCGCCACCTTTCGCACCCTGGACATGGGCGCCGACAAGCTCGGGCGCGGCTTCGAGCGATCACACGAGGCCAATCCCGCCCTCGGTATCCGCTCGATTCGCTTCTCCCTGGCCAGACCGCAGATCTTCCGCACCCAGCTGCGGGCTCTGTTCCGAGCGGCCGCGGTCGGTCCCATGCGGATCATCTTCCCGTTGATCTCGGGCGTGACCGAGCTGGTCGAGGTGCAGGACATCTGCGACGAGGTCTGCGCCGAGCTGGCCCGAGAGGGCACGGCCCACAATCGGAGGATCCCGCTGGGCGTGATGATCGAGACGCCCAGCGCCGCACTGACCGTCGACCATCTGGCGCGCAACTGCGACTTCTTCAGCGTGGGGACCAACGACCTGATCCAGTACGCCTTCGCCGCCGACCGCCAGAACGAAGACGTCGGTTACCTGTACCAGCCCCTCCACCCGGCGGTTCTGCGCACGCTCGAGCAGGTGGCCTCCGCCTGTCGCGCGGCCGACAAGCCGCTGTCGATCTGCGGAGACATGGCCGGCGAACCGGCCTTCGTCTGGATCCTGCTGGGGCTGGGGTTCCGGGACCTGTCGATGGCCCCCCGGCACATTGGCACCATCAAGTCGGTGATCCGCTCCTCGTTCCTGGCCGAGGCAGAGCTGCTGACCAACCAGGCGCTCGAGCTGTCCAGCGAGCTGGAGGTCGAGCGGCTGGTCCTGGGCGCCATGGGGGAACGGTTCGGACCCGAGATGGAGGGCGTGCCCACCGCCAGCGCCACCACCCCACACGCCGGTGCCCTGGTCGACGTGATGGGCCGTCGAAAGCCCGGCGCCGACGTCAATAACGTGGGATAGTGACATCATGGCACTGGAGGCAGTGGCGAGCGGAGCCCGGTTCTTTGACGAGGCCAATCGTGACCTCGGCTGGGCCAGCCACGTCACCTTGAAAATCCGGCCGGGTTCGGTGCTGACCAGCTTCGACGTGGCCGGCGCCGAGCCAGAGCTGGCGCGCCGCCTGGGCCTGTGGGACCGTCGCCGCTTGCGCATGCAATACGGCGACGTCGACGGTACCACCGTTCACTTCCGCTGGGCTTCGGGATACGGCAACGGACCGAACGTGCGCATCCAGGGCATCCTCGAACCCAAATAGGCACCGACGTCCAGCTTCGCGTCGGCGCGTCCGTCGCGTCACGCGTTCACAGTGTGCCTGCCAGCTTCCTCGCGAACGGCACTCGTTCCGCCTCGGTGGGCCGACTCCCGGGGCTGTTTCGTACCGGGGGCTCGGGCGGCGGAGCGGCCGGCTCGGAGCGTACCTCGGGGTATTCATCGCCGACGCAGCTCGCGCGCATGCGGGCGTTTCCCCGCGGGCCGGGCGAGTGGTCGCTCAGTATGCACACCGCCTGCCCCCGGCAGTCCGAGCGGCGCCGGCACGCCGCCAGCTGCGGGAGGAGGCAGTGGTCGAGCACGCAGACCTCCCCCGCCGCGCAGTCGCCGTCTCGCTGGCAGGGGCCACAGGCGTTGGCGTGACAGGCCAGCGCCAGACCGCAGCCCGACGAATCGAAACAGTACTGCGGGTCGCTGGTGTCGACCTGCATGCCCTGCCATTCGTCGGGCGCCCGCTGACTCTCCAGAGGGGGACCGTAGGCCATGGCTCCCTCACCCCCGCCGACGGGTGCCTGCGGCCGGGGCGTCAGCCTTGGCGGCGTCACCGCCCGCGCACTCTTCGCCGCAGCGGCGAGCGTCGGAGCGATTCCCCCGGAAACCCGCCTGAGCGCCCGTCCCGCGACGGCGGCGAAGCCACAGCACACGAGGACGGTCACGACGGTCCGGAAGCGTCGGCGCTGTCGAGGCGCCGCTTTTCCGCGCGACGATGCGGTCATGGGACCGGCCAGGGTGGGGGGATGGGATCCGCGACCGACGGATCCACACAATCCATGCACAGCAGCCGCCAGGTATCGACGTGCGGTCCGAGGGAGTTGTTGGCGAAGTTCCACCAGAAATCCTTGTGATTTCGTCCGTGATGGCCGTCGATGGCGCTGCGGTCGGAGGTCCAGGGCTCGTCCCGTTCGTGATTGCCGGTTCCGGTGCCGTACCCGTCCATCGTGTCGATGATCTTGAAGTAGGCGTGCGATTCCTGGTCCGTCAGACCGCCGGTAAATCCGTTGCAGTTGTTGACCGCTCCGATGTTCGAGTCCTGACGGTTGTCGAATATGTCCCAGAGGTACCTGATCACCGTCAGCGGCCAGTTGAAGGCATCGCCACAGAAGGAACCATTGAAGCCGGGCGCGTCCTCCACATTGTACGTGAACGCGTCGTTCTGGCAGGGCGATCCGGCGGTCGTGAAGCGGTCGCAGATCACGGGCTGGGTGGCCTGGAAACCATAAACCGTGGCCACCGCGTGGAAGGACGCGAACCCCTCCTCGAACGAGGTGCCCGTGAACTCCCTCAGGAAAGGGGGCGTGGCGCCTCGCGGGTTCGGTGTGTACGTCCAGCCGCAGGGCGTGGCCTCGCCCTCGGCACAGTAGGCCTGACCTGCCGGATCCCGCGAGGCTTTCTTTATCCCGGGCTGAGAGAGGGTGCTGGCGATGTGTCCCATCTCGTGGGGTGCGCCGTTGATGAGCTCGAACGCGATGGAGGGGCCGCCGAAGGTTATGATCTTCTGGGTTGCGCTGGTGCAGGCATTGAAGGGGTTGGACGTGCCGAAGCAGGCCGTCGCATTGAATGCCCGGGCCCTGACCGGCGGGTTGCCTATGCGCGAAGAGATCTTCGATGAGTGTTGCAGGACGTTTTCCCAGGACTTCCACAGGCTGTCGTACAGATTGATCAACGGATTGGGGTTCGCCGAGTTGCCGTATTGTATGGTTCCCGTGTGCACGGTGGTGCCGCCGGCAAACAGAGAGATGTCGTTTCTCACCAGAAACGTCGTGTCGTTGTCGTTGGGGTCTACCACCCGGAAGGCGCCGTTCTTCGCGATCCAGTTGATGCGGTTCGGGTTGAAAGAACCCGACGTCGACCATCTTATGAAGAAGTCACCGTTGCCGTCGGTGACGCCGCTGCCGATCACGTTGTTGCTGGGGCCGCGGACCTCTATCAGCGCTCCCACGATGGGGCGGAACGTCCGGACGTGCGCATCGGTCACCAGCGCCCCGGTGCAGTCCCTCACCGGCCCGAATGCGGAGTTCTGATTGCAGTACTCCGACTGGTTGGAGAAGAACTCGATGCGCCCCTCCACGAATCCGCTGTTGCTCTGGGCCATCGAGGCCGACGAGGCCATCGTCAGCAGAAGGGCGATGCTGGACGCGGACAGGATGACGGGCGTTTTCATGGGGCTGCCTCCGGCGGGATGATGTGGGGAGCTTCGACGGCGGACACGCGGCGAAACTCCATGTAGTCGGAGATGACGGCGATCTGGCCGTCCTTGACCTGCCAGTACAGCTGATCTTCGGCTGCCATCTCCTCGCCCGGCGCCTTGCCCACGACCGTGAAGCGAAGGGTGTAATACCCGTCCGAGAGGGCGTCGGGGATGTTCTCGAAGACGTCCTGCGGTCCGCGAATGCTCAGTGGGTCGGGCGATATGCGCTCACTGACAATCTGCCCGTCGTCGCGGACGATCTGCAGTCCGTATCTGATCCGCAACGGTGCGCCCGTTCGCGGCGGCACCTGGACGGCGGCGACGATCCTCCGAGGATCTCCGTTTTGACCCCGGGCATGGGCCTCCGGGTCCGTCTTCAGCTCGACGGAGAACAGCCGGGGCGCGGACACGCTGGTGGGAACGAACGCGGGCGCGGGTGGGTCGGGCGGTGCCAGCCGCGCGTTGGTGGCGGCCACCGGCCAGTTGAAGGCTGCCGCTGCAACCAGGAGCATCAGGGCCGCGAGCCCCAGATGCGTTCGATGCTTCGGCCTCGATCGTTCCATTGGGTCCTCCTGACGTCGGCGAATTTTCGGTTCGAGCGTCGCTCACCGTACACGGATCGCGAGCCCTGCCATCGCCAACGGCGTGTCGCAAAGTGTGCCGACGCCGCTTGCAGTTCACCGAGCAACAGCGGACCAGGGGACCTGAACGGTCGTTGCAGGAATGGCCGCTGAGGACGTCTCGATCAGGCCGAAACACCGCCGGAACTGCTCACGCCCTGGCCGAACGATCGCCAGGCTGCCGTGCCGGTCCGCGATCAGACAGCGCGTGGCTCGACACTCGATCTTTCCAGCGCGGTGGCATGGGAGCGCACAGGTGAGAGGAGGTGGCCCTCTTCAGCACTCGAACACACCGGCCATTGATCAATTTCCTCAACCGATGCTGTTCCCGGCGGTCGTACTCGACGTAATCTATTGGCATGAGCGGAAGCGACAAACGAAAGCAGAGTCTCTACTTCCCCGAGGAGATGCTGAGGGAGATCGGCGACGAGGCCACTCGACAGGATCGTTCCCTGTCCTGGATCGTCCAGAAAGCCTGGAAAGCAGCTCGCAAGGAGATCATGAGCATCCCGTCGGTGAACGACATTCCGAGCGAGACCCAGAAGGACGACGGCAAGAAAGTGCCAGTCGCCTAGGCCGGCTCAGGCCGGCTGCCAACCAGACGGTTGGCGGGTGGGGGCCAGCCGTTCGGGCCGGCCGCTGGCCGGGCGCATATCCGAGCTTCACGCCGGCGCAGCCGCAGGCGTGGGCTCGCCCTGACGGGGCACGATGCGCCCTGGCCGGGGTTTGCCCGTAGCGAGGGGCGCGTGTTAGCGTCGCGGGCCGTCGTCGAGGACGGCGCGATGAGTGAGCACACGCAGAAGGTGCCGCAGGAGGTCGCCGAACGGCTGGCCGCGTCGCTGATCGGCGAGCAGGTCCACAACTACCAGGTGGTCTCGAAGATCGGCGAGGGCGGCATGGGTGTGGTGTACCTGGCCACCCACCAGTTCTTCGAGCGCAAGGCGGCGCTCAAGGTCCTGCGGTCGCAGCTGAGCAACGACGAGAGCTCGGTTCGCCGCTTCATGAACGAGGCCCGCGCGGTCAACGCCATCCGCCACCCCAACATCATCGAGGTGGTGGACACCGGCTTTCTCCCCCGCTCGGGCGCGCCCTATCTGCTGACCGAGTATCTGGACGGCGAGAGCCTGGGCGCGCGCCTGCGGCGGCTGGGCCGGCTGCCGCTCGACACCGCCCTGCAGATCGCCGGGCAGACCGCCTCGGCGCTGGCGGCCGCGCACGAGAAGGGGATCATCCACCGCGATCTGAAACCGGAGAACCTGTTCCTGATCAGCCTCCCGGGCGGCGTCGAGGTGGTGAAGGTGCTCGACTTCGGCATCGCCAAGTTGCGAAACGATACCCCCGGGGGTCAGCCGGCCGACACCCAGCCCGGGACCTACCTGGGCACGCCCAAGTACATGTCGCCCGAGCAGTGCCGGGGCGGCAGCTGGCCGATCGATCACCGCGCCGACATCTACGCGCTGGGGATCATCCTCTACGAGATGCTGTGCGGGGTGCACCCCTTCGACGGCATGGGCGTGATCCAGCTGCTGGCCGTGCACCTGATGGCCGAGCCCGCCCCTCCGCGCTCGCACGTCCCCGACATGCCCGAATACGTCGAGGCGGCGGTGATGCGCGCAATGGCCAAGGAGCCGGCGGAGCGGTTCGCGTCCATGCGCGAGTTCCGGGGAGCGCTGGGCAGCGCCGCCATCCCGCGGCTGCCGATGGCCAGCCTGCAGCTGGGCGGCGCGGAGGCGCCGGTCCCGCTGGGGGGCTGGACCGAGAAGCGC
>JBKPRZ010000118.1:0-24134 GCA_046734815.1 Myxococcota bacterium
CTGGTGGTCGAGCTGCTGGCCGCCCTGGTGCCGCGATGGCGGCGGCTGCGACACGCCGAGGGGCGGGCTCGCCTGCTGACTCGGTCGAAGCAACTGGCCTTCGCGCTGGCCAGCCTGCAGGCGTTCTTCGTGTATCGCTGGCTGGACGCCAGCGACCTGACGCTGGGAAGGCCACTGCTGCCAGACGGGACCCTCGCGCGCTTGCTGATCGCCGTCGCTCCCATCGGCGGCTCGATGCTGTTGATCTGGGTGGCGCAAATCGTTGGTAAACACGGTATCGGCAACGGGTTCTCGGTGCTGATCGCGGCCATCGAGACGCCCAGGGTCCTGCACCCGCTGCTCCCGTCTGTAGAGGAGCGTCTCGCGTCCGGCGACCAGGCGTTCGCCCCGCTGGCATTCAGCGTATTCCTGGTAGCCGCGCTGATGGCGTCGACCGCCCGCCGTCCGTGCCAGGGCTGGGGTGCACAGCGGCCGCGGCCGCAGCTGCTGACCCCGGCGAGCGGAATCCTGGCGTGGAACCTGGCCGAGACAATGTTCTACTTCGCCGACCGCCTGCCAGACACCGGCACGATGGGCTTGCTCAAGGACCAGCTGGACTCCGGTTCGGGTGTCGCGCTGGGGCTCGAGTTGTTGCTGGTCGGTGCGATCGGCCTGCTGTGTGTGTGGTCATTCAACCGCCCCGCGGCGGTGGCGGGCACGTGGGCCCGGCATCCTGGCTTCGCGAGCGACGCTCCATCGGCGATCGCGGCGGCGCGCACGGCCCTTCGCCAGGGTGCCTGGCGGGCGTTCGCATTCCTGGGCGCGGTCACAGTCATGAGCTGGTTCGTCGGTCGCGCGCAGGTGGCGGCACCCATCATGTGGATGACCGTCATCGCCTGTGTCGCTGCCGACGTCGTCGCCGAGTGGCGCTTTCGCCGGCTGCACCCCGACCTGGTGGCGACGTGGCCGCTCCACCAGACGTACACCGTGGGCCTGGTCCTGCACGCTTTCTCCCGCGCCGGCATCCCGGCCTTCCCGCGCGGGCTGCGCCACGGTGCCCTGCTCAACTTCTGGGGACCCTATGTTCCGGTGGAAATCTTCGTTCCGCGCCCGCGCGCCGCGGAAGCGGAGGAGTTGCAGAGGACGTTGTTGCCGGCCCGACCAGCAGGGTCAGTCGTCGGCCGACTGGTGATCAGCGGAAGGGCGGGGGAAGGTGATGCGCCCGAGCCGTAGCGCCCGGCCCACCTCATGCGGATGGGCCGGCTGGCACCTCGGGATCAATCCACCGGGCGTCTTTGCACCGGCACCAGGGGAGGCGGAGTGGGGCGTTCACAGATTCTGATCAGTCCATGCCGCCGCCACCCCTGCGTCGCCAGCCAGGTCCGAGGCCTGCAAACAGGCGCAGTGCCCGGCGGGACCGTGGCGCGCGGATGCAGCCCATCGAACCAGAGCGCCGACGAGCAGGGATCCAGCCGCCGCCGGTCCCAGGGTCGGTGTTTCCGGAAATTCATGAGCACATACACGAACCCCGTGCGCACCTCGCGAGGCGTCTTCAGTGCTCGCGCGTGATACCGGTCGCCCCACACCGCCCCTCGACGTCCGAGAGCCCTGTTGATAGCGCGGGCCACCCGGATTGCGAGCCCGCTGGCCCCCCGCGCGAGCGCCCGCCCATCGTCCGCCTCGACCACGAGATGCAGGTGATCGGCCTGCACAGAGAAATGGATCACCCGAAAGCTCTCCGAGCTGGCCAGCCGCAGGGCCTCCCGCACCGCGGGAAACAGATGGGCCGCGCGAAGTGAGGGCAGCCCACTCCGCGCGCGCAGCGTGAGGTGAACGGGCGCGGCGGCCGCGTGCGCCCCCCGCATTCGATGTGCCACCGCCCGCCGTCGCCCCTGAATCGCCGGCCGTCCCGCCCCGACCCTCCGTCCACCCCATCCCCCCGTCCGCGCGAGCGCCAGCTGCACACCGTCCGTCGCCCTCCGCACATGCCGTTGCGTTGCTTTCATGACTCACTTGAATAGGGCGACAAAATAACCCAACGCGCACACGCCGTCAATAACAAAGCGGTGGTTCTTGTCGGAAGATTCGCGCAACTGCGAGCGCCTTGGGACGGACCTGTCGGACAAGGCGCCGTGCGATGGAAGGTCCGACTCGGTGGCCGTTCCCATTGTCGATATGAATCCGATTCTGGCTCTGGCTCAGGCTCAGGCTCAGGCTCAGGCTCTGGTTCTGGATCAGGAAATGCAAGCGACTCGCAGTTGGGGCTGTGGGCATGTGGAAAACCGTCTGCGGTTTTCCAAGGGCTGTGGGCGGTCTGCCGTCCACAGCCCGGCATGTCCACAGCCCGCCTTGCAAGCGAACCGCCCCTCCAGGCAACCGCCGGACGGCTGTGGAAAGTGCCGGGCCTGTGGACGGCAGACCGCCCACAGGCCCTTGGACAAACGCGCAGACGCGTTTGCCCACACTTTCCACAGCCGCTACGACTGCTGAATGGCTTCGCCAGTTGTCAGAGTCAGAGTCAGCCTCCCGCGACATCACTCCTGTACGCTGCCGACCCGGACTGCCTAACGTGATCCCAATGCGCCCCTCCCGGACTCCTGGCCTGAGCCCTCGCCGTAGAGGCCGCCTAACGTGATCTCACGGCGTCCCTCTCGGACTCCAACCTGACCTCCTCGCCGTGAAGCACGCCCGCCCGGTCACCCTCAGCCGCCGAGCCACCAACCATGACCCCCACCGCTACGCTGACACCACCTATCCGAACCCGCCGCCGGGGTTCGCTCCTCGGGCTGCCGCGGACGTACTGGTTGCTGTGGGCGGGAATGCTCGTCAACCGGGTCGGTGGCGGGGTCTTGCCGTTTCTTGCGGTCTACCTCCACAGCGCGCGGGGTCTGCGGCCGGCCACCGCCGGGCTGATCCTGACCCTCTACTCCGTCGGGACCACGGTCGCGGGGCCGCTGGGCGGGTTGCTGGCGGATCGTACGGGGCGGCGGCGCACGCTGGTCGGGGGGACGGTGCTCGCGGCGGTCGTCATGCTGGGGCTCGGGGTGGCGCGCGCGGTGCCGGTGATCGCGCTGCTGGCGGGGTTGCTGGGGTTGTTCACGGACCTCTGTCGGCCGGCGTTGCACGCGGCGGTGGCGGATGTGGTGCCGCCCGCGGAACGCACGCGTGCTTACGGTCTCCTCTACTGGGCCATCAACCTGGGGTTCGCGGGGGCGGCTGCCTTTGCCGGGGCGGTGGCGGCCTGGAGTTATGGCTGGCTGTTCGTCATCGATGCGCTCACCACGCTCGCGTTCGGAGCCGTGGTCTTCGTCGGCGTGCCCGAGACGCGGCCGCCCCGTGACCCGGCTGCGCCGCCACCCAGCACCCGCCGCGAGCTGGCCATCCCCTTCCGCGACCCGGCCTTCCTCACGTTCGCCGCCATTCAACTGCCGGTGGTGATGGTGTTCCTGCAACTGTCGGTGGCGCTCCCTCTGGACATGGGGGCACACAACGTCTCGGTGCGAGCGATCGGGCGCGTCCTGGCGCTCAACGGTCTGGTGATCGTCGCCCTGCAGCCTCTCGCCGTGCGCGCGGCCGCCGGCCTCGCCCACCGACACCTGCTCGCCGCCGGCGCTGCCCTCACCGGGGTGGGCTTCGGGATCTGCTCGCTGGCCGGCGGCGCGCCGGTCTTCGCTCTCGCCATCTTCGTACTCACCCTGGGCGAGATCGGATTCGCGCTGGCCACGCCCGCCTTCCTGGCGGCGCTTGCGCCCGCCGCCCACCGCGGCGGCTACCAGGGCGCCCATCAGATGACCTGGGGCCTCGCCGGGATGCTGGCCCCCGTGCTGGGTTCGTTCGCGCTCCAGCGCTTCGGCGCGCCGGCGCTGTGGATCTCCTGTGCGGCGGTCGGGCTGACAGCCGCGGTCCTCCACGCGCGGCTGACGGGGCGCGAGCGCCTAGCCAGATCAGCGATGGGGCAGGGGGAAGGTGCTGCCGCCGAGCCGTAGCACCGGCCCGCCCGCGCTGCCATCGATGCGCTCGCTCAGGACCGCTGCCGCCGAGTTGGACAGCCGCGCTTCCAGCCGCCCGCCGCGGACCCGGGAGCGCAACACGCCCTCGGCGTCGACGGTGAGGGTGGCCGGATCCAGCGCCTCCTCGCTTCCGTCGCTCAGGCCCAGCAGCGCGCGGTCACCCGACCAGCGCAGCGAGGCGGCCACCAGCGGCGTATCGGCCACGTCGATGTAGACGAAGCGGTTCTCGTCCAGCCGCAGGATGTGCCGGCCGTCGGGCGGCGGCAGGCGATCGAGCCAGCGGAAGAACGCGCGGCGCATGCCCGCGTGTTGCACCGGGTGTCCGTCGTGCCAGAACTGGCCCTCGCGGTCGATGCTCAGACCGGACTGCCGGAACCTTTCCAGCAGCGCAGGGTCCAGCTCGCCCTGCGCGCCCACCCTCAGCTTCCCCGCGCGCCGGCCAGCCGCCGCTCCGACAGGAGGAGCAGCCGGTCCTTGACCCACAGCTTCTCCTTCTTCAAGCGCGCGCGCTCGACCTGCTCGTCGGGAGTGAGCGAGAGGTGTCGGTCCAGCGCGGCCAGTTTGCGTTCCAGCTCTTCGTGTCTCCGCTCGAGCCCGTCCGCGTCTTCCGACAGCGGAACGGCGCTCGCCGCCCCTTTGTCCATTGCCTTTACTTTAACGCCGCTGCCGGGGATCTTCTGCCCGATTCCACCCGGGACCGAATCGATTTAGCATCGACCCGTCCCGTCATGCGCGCGCCGAAGCTGAGATCGTTCTCGACGGTGCTCCTGATTGCAGCCGGTCTGCAGCAAACCTGCGCGCGTCAGCCGCCGCAGGCCGCCCCCGCCCGGACCGTGACGGTCTCGGTGCTGGCGACCACCGACGTCCACGGCCATACCGAAAGTCTGCCCTGGCTCAGCGGCTACCTCGCCAACCTGCGCGCCGCCCGCGCGGCCGACGGCGGGGGCGTCCTGCTTGTCGATTCGGGCGACATGTTCCAGGGCACCCTCGAATCGAACCTGGGCGAGGGCGCCGCCATGGTCCGCGGCTACAACGCCCTCGGCTACACCGCCGCCGCCATCGGCAATCACGAGTTCGACTTCGGCCCCGCCGGCCCCGCCCACCTGCCTCACGCCGGCGAGGATCCGCGCGGCGCCCTCAAGGCTCGCGCCGCCGAGGCGCGGTTTCCCTTCCTGGCCGCCAACCTGCGCGAAGCCGGCCAGCCGCTCGCCTGGAAGAACGTCCGCCCCTTCACCATCGTCGACGTCGCCGGTGCCCGCGTCGCCCTGGTCGGCGTGCTCACCCGCGGCACCCCGCGCGCCACCCACCCCGGCAACTTCACCGGCCTCGCCGTGGTCCCGCTGGTGCAGGCCATCCGCGAATCGGCGCAGGCTGCCCGCCGCGCCGGCGCCATGGCGGTCATCGTGCTCGCGCACGCCGGCGGCGACTGCGCGCGCTTCGACGCCCCCGACGACCTGTCCTCCTGCGATCCCACCGAGGAGATCTTCGCCGTCGCCCGCGAGCTGCCGCGCGGCCTGGTCGACGCTATCGCCGCAGGCCACACCCACGAAGCCGTCGCCCACCGGGTCGCCGGCCTGCCCATCGTGCAGGCGCATTCGGCGGGCCGCGCCTTCGCGCGTCTGGATCTACAGATCGATCTGCCCCGCGGCCAGGTCCGGGCCGTGCGCATCCACCCGCCGCACCCGCTGTGCGGCGGCCGCCCGGTGCCGTCCTTCGCCGCCGACGCCTGCCCCGCCGACAGCTACGAGGGACGCCCGGTGGTCTTCGACGCCCGCCTCGCCGAGTTGCTGGCCCCCGACCGCGCCCGCGCCGCCCAGCTGCGCAACCGCCCGGTCGGCATCCAGCTGCCCGCCCCCCTGCGCCGGGCCACCCGCGAGGAGTCGCCGCTGGGCAACCTGGCCGCCGACCTTTTGCGCGCGGCCCGTCCCGGCGCCCAGGTCGGCTTCATCAACGGCGGCAGCCTGCGCGCCGATCTGCCCGCCGGTCCGCTTCGCTACGGCGACCTGTACCAGGCCTTCCCCTTCGACGACGGCATCGCGGTCCTGCGCCTGACCGCACGCCAGCTGCAAGCTCTGGTCGCGCGCAACCTCGGCCGCGAGGCGGGCATCCTCTCGCTGTCGGGCGTGCGCGTGCGCGCGCGCTGCCAGGGTCGCGCCCTGGAGGTCACGCTGCTGGACCCGGCCGGCCGGCCACTCCCCGCCGACGCGCCCCTGCTCGCCGTCACCAATGGCTACCTGGCCAGCGGCGGCGACGGCCTGCTGGAAGGCATCGCCCCGTCGCAGGTCCCCGAGGACGAGCTGCCCATGCGCGACGTCTTTGCCGCCGCCCTGGCCGCCCGCGGAGGCCAGCTGTCCGTCGACGATCCCGCGCTGTTCGACCCGCGCCACCCGCGCATGCAGTACCCCGGCCACCGTCCAGTCCGTTGCCCCGCCGCCGGCGGCCCCGCCGAAGGCGGTCCATGAACCAGCCCGCCGACGCCCTGGGCGTGGCCGGGCGTCGGGCCGCGCTGGGCGCCTTCTTCTGCAGCGGCGCCGCTGGCGTGATGCACGAGGTGGTCTGGTCGCGCCAGCTGGTGCGGCTGATCGGCGCCGAGTCGCACGCGCAGGCGGTGTCGCTGGCCGTGTTCATGGCCGGCCTCGCCGCCGGCGCCCTGCTGGCCCGCCGCCGCGCCGACGGCGAGCACCCCCTGCGCGACTACGCCCGCCTCGAGGTCCTCATCGCCGCCTACGCGCTGCTGATCCCGCTGCTGCTGGCCGCCGCCGGCGCCGGCTACCTCGCGCTGGCGCGGGCGCTGTTCCCGCACGCCGCCGCCGGCCTGGCCATCCGCTTCGCCCTCACCATGCTGGTGGTCGCGCCCCCGGCCATCCTCATGGGCGCCACCTTGCCGCTGCTCGCCGCCGCCGTCGCCCGTGGCTCGACCGCCCCCCTGCGCGGCAAGCTGTCCGCGCTGTACGCCGCCAACTGCGCCGGCGCCGTCGCCGGCACCGCCACCGCCGGTTTCCTGGCCCTGCCCCTGACCGGCATCTGGGGCGCCCTGGCCCTCGCCGCCGCCGCCAACCTCGCCGCCGCCGCGCTGGTGGCCCGCTTCGTCCGACGCCAGCCGCCCGCCGTCCCCATCGAGCCCGCCCCGTCCTGGCCCGATCGTCCGGTACCGGCGATCCCGCTGTTTTTCGCCCTGGGCCTCAGCGGCCTGTGCGCCATGGGCTACGAGGTGCTCTTCGTGCGCGTGGTGGCGCTGGCCATGGGCTCGTCCGCCCACGCCTTCACGGTGATGCTGATCGCCTTCATCACCGGCATCGCCGCCGGCAGCGCGCTGCTGGCCCGCCTGCGCATCCAATCGTCGCCCCGCAACCTGGCCGTCTGCCAGCTGGCCACCGTGGTCGCCTTCGTCGCCGCCACGCCGCTGCTGGCCCGCCTGCCTTACCTGATCGATGTGTTGCGCGTGCGCCTGCAACACACCACCGGCGGCTTCCAGCTGCACCTGCTGCTGTCGGCGTTGCTGTTCCTGGCCGTGCTGCTGGTGCCGACCGCCCTGCTGGGCTTCGCCTTCCCCATCGTCGCCGACCTGCAGGCCCGCCGCGGCCACCGCACCGGCGCCAGCGTCGGCGCCGCCTACGCCGCCAGCACCGCCGGCAACGTCGCCGGCGTGTTCCTCACCAGCCTGGCGCTGCTGCCCCGCCTGGGCCTGGAACGGTCCTTCTCGGTCCTCTGGATCCTGCAGGTCGCCGCCGCCCTCGCCCTGTTGATACCGGCCCTCCAGCGCCCCTTCGTCGCCGCCGCCGTCGCCGGCCGTCGCTGGCTGGTGCCGCTCGCGCTGGCGATCACCGCCGCCGTCGCCACCGCCCATCTGCTGCGCGGCCGGGGCTGGACCGAGACCCTCACCCTGGTGCCCGATCACTTCCTCCTGCGCGAGGGCCCCCGCCCCGACGCCAGCCCCGCCGAACGCGCCCGCCATCCCAGCGCCAGTCTGGCCGCCTGGCGCCGGCGCTATCTCCTGCCCGACAACGCCGGCCGCTTCGAGCAGATACTCCTGGCCGAGGACGCTCACGTCAGCGCCGTCGCCTTCGGCCCCGACCGCCGCCAGGGCGGCACCTGTTACCTGGCGGTCAACAACAAGACCGACGCCTCCACCCGCGACGATCTCGAGACCCAGCTGCTGCTCGGCCACGCCCCGATGTTCCTCGTGCCGCGCGCCCGCACCGCCCTGGTGATAGGCCACGGCGTCGGCATCACGGCCGGCGCGGTCCTGCGCCACCAGCCCCAGCATCTGGACCTGGTCGAGATCTCCCCCGCGGTCCTGCGCCTGGACCCGCTGTTCGCCAACGAGAACGACTACGTGCTCACCGATCCGCGCGTGAGCGTGCACGTCGACGACGGCCAGAGCTTCGTGCGCGCCACCCCCACCCGCTACGACGTCATCATCTCCGAGCCCTCCAACCCCTGGATCGCCGGCATCGGCGACCTGTTCACCGTCGACTTCTTCCGCGCCGTCCGCGACAAGCTGGCCCCCGGCGGCGCCTTCACCTTCTGGTTCCACACCTACGCCCAGACCGACGACACCACCCGCCTGCTGCTGCGTTCCCTGGGCGCCGTCTTTTCCCACGTCCAGCTGTTCAGCGACTCGCAGATCGGCAACATCATCGCCGTCGCCGCCATCGCCCCGCTGCCCCTCGATTTTGCCCGCGCCGAGCAGCGCTTCGCCGATCCGGCCGTCTCGCGCGACCTCGAGCGCATCCAGGTCCCCAGCCTGGCCGCGCTGCTGACCCTGCACCGCCGCACCCAGGCATTCCCCTGGCCGGAGGTCGGCCCCGGCCCGGTCAACACCAGCGCGCACGAACGCCTGCGCTACGCCGCCCCGCGGGCGCTGTTTTTCGGCTGGAGCTCCTTCTTCATCGAACAGCACGACCCCCTGCTGCTCGACGCCGTCGCCGGAACGCCCCCCACCGCCTCGCTGTTCGAGCAATACGTCGCCTGGCGCGCCTCGCGCGGCGACCCCATGCGCGCCATCGAATACGAGACCGCCGCCGACTGGATCGAGCCCCGCAGCGGCTACGGCCCGGCCATCGCCGCGCGCCTGCGCGCCCGCGCCGAGACCGCCCCCACCACCCGCTGACCCGCCGCCCAGCCCGCAGCACCAGCACCGGTGCCCGCCCGTCCGGCGTGTTATGCCTCAGATCCGCTTGTCCCCCGGTCGGATCTCCACCTTCCCTCGCGCGCTGCTCGCCGCCGCGCTGCTGGCGGCACTGCCCGCCGCCCCGGCACGCGCCAACGGCGCATTCCCCGGCTCGCTGCGCGTGTTCGCCCCGCCGGGCCAGCCCGACGTGATCCTGCTGGCCACCAACTTCGGCGTCATCGACAGCAGCGACGGCGGCCGCCGCTGGGACTGGGTGTGCGAGCACGGCGACGCCCAGTTCGCCTCGCTGTACGAGCTGGAAACCGGCCCCGACCCCCGCCTGTACGCCGCCGGCGCGCTGGGCCTGGCCGTCAGCGCCGACCGCGGCTGCACCTGGACGGCAGCCCCCGAGATGCAGGCCGCCTCGATCACCGGTCTGTTCGCCGACCCCGCCGCCGCCGGCCGCGTCTGGGTGGTCGCGCGCACCCGCGACGCCGCCGCCGGCGAGGGCGCCGGTCTGTACCTGTCGACCGACGGCGGCCTGACCTTCGGCGCGGCCCACTACCGCGTCCCGCTGGGCTCGGGCATCGACAGCGTCGAGGCCGCCCGCAGCCGCCCCGACCGCCTGTACCTCACCGTCACCCACGCCGGCCCACCCGCCCGTACCGAGGTGGTGCGCTCCGACGACGGAGGCACCACCTTCACCGCCATCGACCTCACCGCCAGCACCGCCGGCGACCAGCTGCGCATCGCCGCCATCGACCCGCAGGACCCCGAACGCCTCTACCTGCGCGTGCAGAGCTTTCCCGACGAGCGCCTGGCGATCTCCCGCGACGGCGGCCAGACCATCGCCGACGCCCTGATGGTCCCGCGCGGCCGTCTGGCTTCCTTCGTCCGCCGCGCCGATGGCTCGCTGGTGGCGGGCACCATCTCCGACACCCGCGGCCCGGGCGTGCACGTCTCCACCGACGGCGGCGCCACCTTCGAGCGCCGCTCGACCGCCATCCACCCGGGCGCCCTGGCCGAGCGCGACGGCGTCCTGTACGCCTCCACCGACAACTTCCTCGACGGCTTCGCCCTGGCCCGCTCCACCGACGGCCGCGAGTGGGAACCGCTCACCCGCTACACCGACGTGGCCGGTACCCGCGACTGCCCCGCCGCCACCCGCATCGCCCAGACCTGCGCCGCCCTCTGCTTCGACCAGGTCCTGCGCGGCGTTTTCGCCGAGGCCACCTGCGGCCCCTTCCCGTCGCCTCCACCTCCTACCGACGCCGCCATTCCGCCCGACGACCGCCGCACCGGCGGCGGCGGCTGCCACTGCCGCGTGGACTCGCGCCCGGCACCGGCGTCCCCGATGTTGCTGGTCCTGACGTTCGCAATCGTGCACGTCAGACGTGCACGGTCACGAGCACGCCCTGACCGTACCTAGCCTCCGGTGCCGTGGCGGGCCAGCTCGCGTTCCAGCTCGGCCTGCTGTTCGCGGAGGTTCCACGGCTGATCGTGGTACACGTCGTCGAACAACGTGTGGTGCGCCGGCGGCGGCAGCTTCTCCACCTCGGCCAGCACCTGCGTGAACGTCGCCTCCAGCTCGCTGCGGAAGCGCGCCTCGTCCGCGTCGTTCCAGATTCCCTTGTCCACCAGGTAACGCCGGAAGCGGCTGATCGGGTCGTGCGCCTCCCACTCGCGCGGCTCGCTGGGGTCGCGGTACACGGAAGGATCGTCCGACGAGCTGTGGGGTCCGCGCCGGTAGGTGCGCGCCTCGATCAAGGTGGGGCCTTCGCCCCGCCGCGCGCGCGCCGCCGCCTCGGCCGTCGCCCACACCAGCGCCAGCACGTCGTTGCCGTCCACCAGCACCCCGGGCATGCCGTAGCCCCGCGCCCGCTGGGCGAAGGTGGGGGTGGTGGTCTGCACCGTCTTGGGCGCCGAGATGGCCCAGCCGTTGTTGCGGCAGAGAAACAGGCAGGGCGCATTGCGGACGGCGGCGAAGTTGAGCGCCACGTGGAATCCCCCCGTCGAGGTGGCCCCGTCGCCGAAGTAGGTGATGGCCACGTCGTCGCGCCCGGCGATCCGCGCCGCCATCGCCGTGCCCACCGCCTGCGGGATCTGCGTCCCCACCGGCGAGCTGATGGACACGAAGTTCGCCGCCCGCACGCTGTGGTGGACCGGCATCTGCCGGCCCTTGATCGGGTCCTCGGCGTTGCCGAAGAGCTGGCACAGAAAGGTGCGCAGTGGGTACCCACGATAAAACGCCGCCCCTATCTCCCGGTACGAAGAGTAGATCCAGTCGCCCGGCCGCAGGGCGTACACCGGCCCGACGTGCGTGGCCTCCTCTCCGGTGGCGCCCAGATAAAAGCCGATGCGCCCCTGCCGCTGCAGCTTGAGCAGCCGGTCGTCCAGGAAACGCACCTGAAGCATGATCTCCAGCATCCGCCGCAGCTCCGCGGGCGGGATGCTGGGCTCGCGCTCGGGGTGGATGACGCGGCCTTCGTCGTCGACGATTCGATGAAGGGGAAGGTCCATACGAGTCGCTTTAATTTCCCACAGCCCCGTCCGGCACGCTACCCTCTCGGCCGCGAGGGACAGGCATGAAGCTGCGATTGCGCGACGTGGTCAGTTATCAGGGACGGGACTTCGTGGTCGAGGCGATACTCACCTACCGGCTGGCCGGCAAGGTCCACCCGCTCGCCCGCGCCGTCGACGGTGACGAGGTCCGCTGGGTGGAACCGCTGCTGACCGACCTCGACGATCGCTACCTGTTCTTCAAGGAGGTGCGCGATCTTCACCTCGGCACCCCGCCGCCCGCCACCATCTCCTACAAGGGCGGCAGCTACGTGCCCCGCCTGTCGGGCACCGCCACCGTCGAGATCGAGGGCACCGCCCCCAACCGCACCGCCGGCCCCTGCGAGGTCTGGCGCTACCGCGCCGCCGGCGACGTCTTCCTGCAGATCGAGAAATGGCCCAGCCTGACCGTGGCCCTGGCCGGCGAGTCCGTGCACAAGGACATGGTCGAGATCTACCCGTCACCGTGACGTAGTACCCGTAACCTTCCGGAGCAACGATGAGCTACCGACTGCTGCTGCTGAGACACGGCGAGAGCGACTGGAACCGCGAGAACCGCTTCACCGGCTGGACCGACGTCGACCTGTCGGACAAGGGCCGGGCCGAGGCGGTGGCCGCCGGCAAGCTGCTCAAGGCCGAGGGCTTCACCTTCGATCACTGCTTCACCTCGGTGCTCAAGCGGGCCATCCGCACCTTGTGGCTGGTGCTCGACGAGATGGATCTCCTCTGGCTGCCGGTCGAGCGCTCCTGGCGGCTCAACGAACGCCACTACGGAGCCCTGCAAGGGCTGAACAAGGCCGAGACCGCCGCCAAGTTCGGCGAGGATCAGGTCAAGGTCTGGCGCCGCAGCTACGACATCCCCCCGCCCGCCCTGGACTCCAGCGACCCACGCTTTCCCGGCAACGATCCCCGCTACCGCGACCTCGGCAAGTCCGAGCTGCCGCTGACCGAATGCCTCAAGGACACCGTCGCCCGCTTCTTACCGTACTGGCACGAGAAGATCGCGCCGATGGTCAAGACCGGCAAGAAGGTCGTCGTCGCCGCCCACGGCAACAGCCTGCGCGCGCTGGTCAAGTACCTGGACGGCATCTCGGACAAGGACATCGTCGAGCTGAACATCCCCACCGGCATCCCCCTGCTGTACGAACTGGACGACAACCTGCGCCCGATCCGCCACCAGTACCTGGGCGACCCCGCCGCCGTGGAAGCCGCGATCAAGGGCGTCGCCTCGCAGGGCAAGGCCAAGTAACCCGCGGCCCTCAGCGCCGCAGGTGGCGTTCCAGGGTCTTGTAGGCGTCGGTCAGCTTCTGGGTCAGCTCGTTGGCCGCCTTCTGCTTCTCGGGCGAGGCGGTGTGCCGGTCGGGATGGTACTTGCGCATCAGGTTGCGGTACGCCTTCCGCACGGTATCGAAGTCCGACCCCGGCTTGACCTCCAGCGAGGCGTAGGCGCGCGCGATCGGATCGGTCGGCCCCGACGGCCGGGGCGGCCGGTAGCCCGCGCCGGTGCCCGTCCGTCCGCCAGCCGCCGCGGTCTCACTCGCCCGCCGACGCGCGCGCGCATCCATCTCGCGATCCAGCCGCCGGCGCTCGATCTCCGCCTCCAGCTCGGCGTCGCTCAGCTGATCCAGCCGCACCTTGCGCCCGCGCCTTGCGTCGGAGGAGGGGGCGGACGCCGGCGGCGGCTCGCCCATCTCCCCCTCCGCGTCATCGACCCGCGGCCGGTCGTCCTCGTCGTCGTCCAGGGTCGCCGCGCGGTCGAGCAGCGAGTTGAGCTCGCTCCGCGCCAGGTCGATGAGCCGCTTGCCGATGGACACGGATCTGAGTGTACTACGCAACTTTCTGCCCCTCGGCTCCGAAAACCGGGGAAACCCGAAGGAGGAGTACCCATGCGAGCCAGTCGTCGCCTGGTGGCGCTGTCCGTGAATGTCCTGCTGCTGCTCGCCACCACACGCGCGCGGGCGCAGGAGACCCCCTCGCTGGAACCGCCCCCGGTGCCTCCCGCACCGCTGCGCCTCGACGACGGCCCGCCCGCCTGGCAGCGCTGGGCGCTGGGGCTGTCGGTGGGCGCCGCCGCGGTCGGTCTGGTGGTGGGGGTGGGAGCGATGGTTGCCCGCAGCCAGAAGGTGCGCGAGTTCAACGACTACCGCCTACCCACCGCCAGCGACGGCGACCAGTTCTGCCAGGTGGGCGCACCCAACAGCGGTCCGCCCGGCTGCGCCGACATGCTGGCCGACGCCAACCGCGCCCGCCGCGTGTCCTACGCCGGCTTCGCCGCCGCCGGCACCTTCGCCATCGCCGCCCTGGTCCTGGGCCTGCTGCCCAGCGGGAGCGACCGCCTCAGCTACCGCCCCGGCCAGCTGGATCTGGCGCTGGTCCGCTTCTGATCGCCCGCAAATTCTCCGTCAGCCAGCAGGCGATGTCCCGCCCACATCGGCGCGGCTGCGCCGATGTGCAGCGGACATCTGTCCGCGACGACTGTCCGCTTGCGGGACACATCGAACGCGGATCCGGGACGGCTTCCCCGCAGAAAATGGCGTGTTTCGGCGGTCACTGTGGCGGCCCACAACCTGCAATGTCGATTTCTCGAAACCGGCCGGTCGCCCACGACACGGAACCGGTGAAGTCGACAACCCCTCCGCAAAGGAAACACGCCATGTCTCGATTCCTCGTACAGAGTCTGTCCGTCATTGGTCTGCTGGTTGTGCCGGGTCTGCTGTCCGTCGGCGCCAGCGGCGCCGCCCTGGCCAGCGAGCGCGTGGTGGCCGCCGCCGCCGCGCCCAGCGCCGACCTGGTCATCCCCAACGTCCGCCAGCTGCCGCCCGAGCTGCAGCAGGATCCCGCCGCGCGCGTGATGCGTATGCAGCAGATGCGGCGGCCGATCGTGCAGCGGATCAAGGCGCTGCCCGAGGCGAGCTACCGCCAGGTGGTGCGTCCCGGCCTCGCCCGCCAGCTGAAGGCGATGGGCTTCGACGACCAGGACGTCACCTACTTCCTGACCGACCTCGACCGGACGCGCGGCGCCCGGTGACCGCGACGCCCGCCCATCCAGGGGTGCGGAGCTTCAGACCCGGTAGGCGGCCGGGAACGACCGCAGCGGTCGCACCGTCAGCCGCCGGTAGAAGACCTCCGCGCCCTCGGACTGGATCTGGAATTTCCCGCGCCGCAGCGGCTGGGGTTTGCCCTCCGGTGCGTCGGCGGGGACGCGCGGGTTCTCCAGCACCATGTTGACCTTGCCGTTGACCACGTGCAGGCAGGTCCCGCGCAGGCACAGCACCTCCAGCTGGTTCCAGGCATTCTCCTTCTCGTTGTCCTCCGACTTGATCACCCGCCGGGGCAGGTCCGGCCCCGGCACCGTGAACCGCGAGCCCTTGCCGTCGTAGCGCACCGGCTCGGCGCCCTGGCGCTGCCCGCGCACGTCGGCCATCACGCCGACCACGCTCCAGAAGTCGCCGGTGTCGTGCTCCTGGATCTGGCACTCGAGCGAGCGCATCCAGAACTTGCCCTTGCCGTCCAGGCCGTGCTCGCCGACGCAGTAATAGAGGAGGCCACTGTCCCGGACCACCTTGTCCTTGGGCGGCCACTTCTTCTCGCCCCACTTGTACTCCAGGGTGAGGTGAAAATCGCCGAACTCCTGCTTGCTGGTGAGCGCGCCGAAGATCTCGCCCGAGATGCGGATGGCCGGCTCGCCATCGACGGTGGTGACGGTGAAGACCTGCTTGGGGTCGCGGTTCAGGCCGATCACCTCGGTGTATTCGCCCTGCGGGTTGCGGGGCGCCTCCAGCCCGGTGACTGTCTTGTGGGGGATGCCCAGCCAGGTATCCCAGGCGCCCAGGGTCTTGCCATCGAACAGCGAAGTACCCTTGGCCTTCGCCGGCGCGGCCAGCGACAGCGAAGGCGCCAGCGCGCTGCCGGCCAGCGAGGTGATAAATCCACGACGCGACAGGTGCAACGACATGGCCGGCGATTGTACTCCTGGACCGTCGCCGCGAGCAGCGTTGCGGTCAACTGCGCTATCTTGATCCACCTCATGATGCGGGTGGTTCACCACGGCGACGCGCTCGACTGGCTGCGTGCGCACGCGCCCCTGGCCGGCGCCAGCGTGGTCACCTCCTTGCCCGACGTCTCCGAGCTGCCGCTGCTGGGCTTCGAAGCCTGGCGCCGCTGGTTCCAGGACGCGGCCGAACTGGTCATGCGCAGCGTGCCCGACGATGGCGTCGCGATCTTCTTCCAGAGCGACATCCGCCACCAGGGCGCGTGGGTGGACAAGGGCGCCCTCTGCAGCGGCGCCGCCGAACGCGCCGGTCAGCAGCTGCTCTTCCACAAGATCGTCTGCCGCAAGCCCCCCGGTACCACCACCGCTGGCCGCGCGAGCTACTCACATCTGCTCGCGTTCTCGCGCCGCCCCCGGCCCGCCCGCTATCCAACCGCCGACGTCTTGCCCGATCCGGGGCGCATCGTCGGCCGCAAGGCCATGGGCGTGGAGGCCTGCTATGCCGCCTGCCGCTTCATCATGGACGAAACCTCCACGCGCACGGTGGTGGATCCGTTCTGCGGCTGGGGCACCGCCCTCGCCGTCGCCAACGCCCTGGGCCTTCAGGCGATCGGTGTCGATACCTCGGCGCGGATGTGCCGCCGCGCCCGCAGCCTGACCGTCGACCTCACCACCGACCGCGCCCCGCGCGCGCCGTCACCGGCCATCGCGTCCCGTGCCCCGGCCGGACCGATCGACCTCGGACCGGAGCGCCCGCTGTCGTGACTCCGCCTCGCGCCACCGACCCGGCGCTCCCCGTGACCACGCCGCAGCCGCGCGTCTGTTGCGATCGGTGCTGGCGGCCGCTGGCGGTGTGCGTCTGCGCGCGCATCACCGTGTTGCCCAGCCGCACGCGCATCCTGCTGCTGCAACACGCGCGCGAGCGGCGGGTGGGCATCGGCACCGCCCGCATGGCCCACCTGGCCCTGCCGTCGTCGACCCTGCGGGTGGGCGTCGACTTCTCCGCCGATCCCGCCGTGCGCGCCGCCCTCGCCGACCCGGTCCCACCCTACGTCCTGTTTCCCGGCCCGGGCGCCCGCCCCATCGACCAGCTGCCCGGCGATCGTCCCATCACCCTGGTGGTCCTCGACGGCACCTGGTCCCAGGCGCGCAAGCTCTTGCGCCTGAACCCCGCCCTGGCCGCGCTGCCGCGGGTCGCCTTCCGCCCGCGCCAGCTCAGCGGTTACCTGATCCGCCGCCAGCCCGCCGACTTCTGCCTGTCGACCATCGAGGCCCTGGCCGAGGTGCTGGCCCACCTCGAGCCCGACGGCGACCGCTTCGCGCGCCTGCTCGATCCCTTCAGCGCCATGGTCGAACGGCAGCGCCGCTTCGAGGTGGAGGTCCACGCCCAGCGCCACCGCCGCCGCGCCGACACCCCCGGCTCGGCCCGCGCACGCCTGGCCGCCCGCCTGGCCGCGGTCTGGCCGCGCCTGGTCTGCGTGCAGGGCGAGGCCAATGGCTGGCCCCGCGCGAACCCCGACCGCCAGCCTGCCGAGACCGTGCAATGGCTGGCCCACCGTCCCGCCACCGGCGAGACCTTCGCCGCCACCATCGCCCCCCGCCGCCCCCTGGCCCCCAACAGCGCCGCCCACGTCGAGCTGACTGCCGACGAGCTTCGCGCCGGGATCTCCGTCGAAGCCTGGCACCGCGGCTGGCAGGCCTTCGCCCGCCCCGACGACTTCCTCGTCACCTGGGGCCACTTCCACCGCGACCTCGCCCGCCGCGACGGCCTGTCGCTGCCCTCGGACGCCTTCGACCTCCGCCCCGCCGCCACCCAGGTCCTGCAGCGCCGCCTGCGCAAGGTCGCCGACTGCCTCGCCCCCCTGCACGCCGCATCCGTGTCCCTGCACCTTGCCGGACGCGGCGGCCGCCGCCTCGGCGAGCTGCTCGCCGCCACCGCCGCCTTCGCCCGCCAGCCGCTCGCTCCGCTCGGCCCCGGCTAGCGATCGTACGGCTCGCCGCGGATCTTCGACAGCGCCCGGTAGATCTGCTCGCACAGCACCACCCGGGCCAGGCGGTGGGGCAGGGTGAGCGCCGACAGCGACAGCCGCCGCTGCGTCTTGTCCAGCACGGCAGCCGGCAAGCCGTCCGCCGCCCCGATCAGGAACACCAGCGCCTTGCGTCCGCCTGTCATCCCGCGCTCGAGGTGCTCGGTGAACGTGCGCGTGGTCCAGGCCTCACCGCCGGGATCAAGCGCGATCACCTCCGCCCCCGCGGGCAGGTTGCGCAGCAGGTTCCCCGCCGCCTCCACCTCCTGCACCTCCACCGGCAGGTGGCGGCCGGCGCGCTTCAAGTATTCGCCGCACAGGTCCTCCATCCGGCGGTCGCGCATCCGACCGACCGCACGGATCTGGACCTTCACGGCTGCTCGTAAAACAGGGTCTCTTCGCGCAGCTGCGTCGCCTCGGGTGGGACCTTCAGCTTGATCCGGGGCGCATCGATCCACAGGCTCTCGATGTCGTAGAACTCGCGCACCGGGTGGAAGAAGACGTGCAGGACGATGTCGCCGAAGTCCAGCAGGGTCCAGCGCCCGTTGCCGTTGCCCTCGCGCCCCAGCAGCTGCCAGCCGCGCGCGTTCAGGGTGCGGATCACGTTCTCGGCGATGGCCTCGACCTGCCGGTCCGACCGCCCGCTGACGATGCCGATGAAGTCCGTGTAGCTGGCCCGCGCGCTCACGTCCAGCAGCACCGGCAGCAGGGCCTTCTTGTCCAGCGCTGCCTCGATCGCCGCCTCGGCCGCGGTCTTGGTCTCCTGCAGCTGGCGCGTGCGGGCCAAGGTCCGGACCTTGTCGGGCAGCGCCTCGGCAGCATTGCCTCCCGCGCGACGGGCCGCACGCTTCTGCTGCTTCACGCGCTTGGCGCTGGCCGTCTTGCTGCGGGTTCGAGAGGGGGAAGACTTGTGGGTTCCGGTCTTCTTTCGCTGCAATATGAGCAAAGACTAGCAGAGCCCCGGGGGCGTCTCAATCCCACAGCGGCCCCCCAGGTGGGCCAAGTCCGACCCAAAATTTCGTTGTCGGCAACGCAGTGACAAGCCTGAAAAATCAGGCCGTCGGCTCGGTTCCAGCTGGAGACGTGGGCGTTTCCGGGGGGGGCGGCCGGTCCGCCCAGCGCCGGTCGAAGTCGTCGATCAGGATGGTCAGGTAGTCGTTGCCCAGCAGCGACAGACGCTCCTCGACGGCCGACGAGGCGCGGTCGAGCCACTGCGTCTCGCCGGCGCCCGCCGCCACCTCCGCCGCCGGGTCGAACGTGGCCGCCACGTTCCCCCGGGTCGACGTCCAGCGCTGGGCCAGGGTCACCAGCCGGGTCGACAGCCAGCGCGGCGCCTCCAGCATCGACCGCCCCAGGATGCGGCTGCCGTCGCGGAAGACCGCCACCAGGGTCGCCTTGCCGGTGCGCTCGACCGTCTGGTGGATGTGCTGGCGCAGCTCGGACGCGCGCTGCCGGTCGATGGCCGCGCCCACGTGCAGCTTGGCGCAGTAGTGATCGAACAGGGTCGCGAACTGGAACGTGGTGGCCATCTCCTCGGCCCCGCGCCCGGCCGCCAGCACGGCGAACACCTTGCGCCAGGCCAGCTTCAGCGCCACCAGGGTGATGGCGGTCAGGGTGGCGTGCCGGATCATCGACGGCTCGCGCGGGTCACCCATCAGCTCGGCCGACGACTGGGGCAGGTCCACGTGGCGCTGCTCGGCCAGCTTCATCAGCAGGCCCGCCCGCACGCGGCTGGCGACGTAGTCATCCACCACCGGGATCGGGATCAGACCGCCGACCACCGTGGCCAGCAGCGAGCGCTTGACGATCAACCCGCGGTTCGCCGACAGGTACCGGAAGCGGGCGGCGTCGCGGATCTCCAGCTTCTCCGCCTCCACGCTGACCGCACCGTGGCCAGCGCCTGGCGCGGCCTTCGCCTGTCCGTCCGTCTTGCTGTCTGCTTTACCGTCTGCCTTGCCGTCTGGTCCCGTGCGGTTCTGCCCGTCGCTCATCAAAACCCCCTCAGGGGCCACCCCGGCCCCGTGCGGCGCCCTCGGTTCCGCTCGTGCGTTGGAGGAGCGCTCTCTCCTCCAGTATGGTTCGCTGGCGCACGGGAAGCTCCTCCGCGACGGGGGCTGCGATGGGTTTGGCCTTTCCGCGGTCGCGCAACGTGGCGTCGACCCGGACCAGTCCCGAAAGGGGCACCCCGTCCCGGCGCAGGGTGAACCGCGCCTCGATGCGCGCAGCGGTCAGGACGCCGGTCGCCTTTTCCAGACGCACCTCGCCGCGCAACGCCTGCAGGACGATCGTCTCGCGCCACTTGCGCAGCGGCGACGAGCTCTCGAACCCGCCGCGCACCGTCCGCGGCACCGCCGCCTTGCTCAGCGTGTAGACCACCGTCGGCGGCGAGCTGGTGGGGTCCTCTTGCCGCCGGATCTCGGCGAAGCGGCGCGCAATCTCCCAGGCCGTCCACGGGCCGCCCAGCCCCTCTTCCAGAAAGCGGGTCGGCTCTGGCTCGTGCGCCGGCCGCCGGATGGTCTTGCCGTAGCGGAGGGTGACAGACAGGTTGCGCGCATACAGCACCACCTCGCGCCCGCCGTCCTTGTCGTTGACCTCGCTCAGCCGGTAGTGGCCGATGCGGTCCATGTTCAAGGTGGTGTTGGTGGTCGTCTCCACCGCGCCCTCTTTCCCCGCCGGCGGCGCGATCTCCTCGGTGAGGGCGGCGCGGTACTCGCCACCGCCCGATTTCTGCAGCGACTCCGCCAAGGTCGAGGGGTTCAGCGCCGTCTCCAGCTCGTCCTCCGGCCCGCGGTCCTGGCTCTCGGTCGAGCTACCACATGCCGCCAGACCGAGCAGAACGACGAGCATCGGGTGGGATAAAGCTGCGCGGCGCAAGGAGCCGAAGGTTACCACACAGGTCGCGCTGCCCATCGCGTGATACCGTTAAAAGGTGGACGCGCTTGCCGCCCCGATCCTGGACAGCCCGCTCGGGCTCGTCGCAGCGGCGGTGTTCGGGGCCCTGTGGGGCAGCTTTTACAACGTCTGCATCTCGCGCATCCCGCGCGGCCAGTCGGTGGTCCGCCCCGGATCGCATTGCGTCGCCTGCAACGCCCCGGTGCGGGCGCTGGACAACCTGCCCATCGTTTCTTACCTCCTGCTGCGCGGCCGCTGCCGCTCGTGCGGCGCTGAATTTTCCGTTCGCTACGCCTTGATCGAGGCCCTGGGCGCGCTGACCAGCATGGCCGTGTTCTGGCGCCTGGTGACCCTGGCGCCGGCGGATCCGCCCGGCGTGCGCCTCGCCCGTTTCCTGGTGGGCTTCGCCTTCACCGGCGTGCTCATCGTGCTGTCGTTCATCGACCTCGACACCAAGCGCCTGCCCGACGTCATCACCTTGCCGTCGGTCCTGGTCTTCTTCCTGGCCGGCTTCGCCACCGGCGACGTGCCCTGGCTGGAACGCCTGATCGGCGCCGCCGCCGGCTACCTGGCGGTGCGGATCATCGCCGACGGCTACTACTACCTGACCGGGCGCGAGGGCCTGGGCCTGGGCGACGGCAAGCTGCTGGCCGTGATCGGTGCGCTGCTGGGCTGGCGGGCGCTGCCGGGGGTCATCTTCGCCGCATCCTTCGTCGGCGTGCTGGTCAGCATCCCCGCGCTGTGGATGCAGCAGCGCCGGCGCGACAAGGCCGCCCCCGCCGAGCCGCCCACCTCGGCGCCCCCCGCCAGCAGCGCCGCCCTCGCCGATCCCACCGCCGCCCCCGCCGGCGACGAAGACGCCCCCGCCATCCCGCTGCGCCGGACCGAGGTGCCGTTCGGCCCCTTCCTGTCGCTCAGCGCGTACGTCTACCTGCTGGCCGGCAAGCAGATCCAGGCCGCCCTGATGCGCTGGCTCACCGGCGGCGGCATCTCGATCGAGTGACCGCCGCCTCGATCACCAGGCCGACAGCAATTCGATTGCCGCGATCTTCGCGTTGTTGACGCTGGCCTCGAAGCGCAGGTCCAGCGTGCCGTCGTCGATGCGCGTGCTGAAGCGCTTGATCACCGGGCGGCCCGACGGGCTGGCGGCGCAGCCACCCTCGCGGAAGATGTCGAAGCCGACCAGCCTCCGCTCGCCCTCGACGATGATGTCGAACACGCGGGCGCCCGCGCCGCCGCCGCCCGGGCAGCCGGGGCCGAAGTAGATCTCGGCGAAATACAGGTTCAGCTGGTAGGGCCCGGGCGGCAGCTTGCCGCCACCCACCGCGCAGGTCAGCGGGTTGCCGTACACCTCGTCCTGGAACAGCTCGTCGTCCTGGGTGGCGGCGATCGGCACGTGGTTGGCGTACACGCTCGGTCCGCACACGCCGCCCACCCCCGGATCGGCGGCCCAGGCCCCGCGCAGATCGAGGCCGATGTGCGCCGGTCCGTTGACGTTGATCCGGATGGCCACCGGCGGTGGGGGCGCATCCGGCAGATCGGGTGGACGGTCCGGCGGTCGGTCGGTGGGTCGATCCGGAGGGGCGTCGGGTGGCGCCGGCGCATCCGGGGCGGCCGCGTCGGCGGGCGGTGGCGCGGCCTCCGCTCCGCCGTCGACGACCCCGGGTCGATCGGGAGGCAACATCTGCGAAGCGGCGTCCGTCGCCCGGCGCCCGTCCACCCGCGCGGCCGCGCCATCCAGTGCGACGCCCGCCTGGATGCCGGCCCGGTCGAAGCTGCAGCCGCCCACCAGCAGCGCGCCCGCGAGCAGGCACCGCGCCCCGGAGCTTCGTCTGCGGTTGGCAGCCGCCATCGACCACCCCATCACAGCAGGTCGCTGCGACCGCGCGCCTTCAGCACCTCGACGATCTTGCGCACCTCCTGCGCGTCTTGCTTGCGCACCACCAGCAGCGCATCGCGGGTGGCCACCACCACCAGGTCCTGCACGCCCACCACGCCCACCAGCGGCGCGCCCGGCTCGCTGACCACGATGTTGCCCGACCCGTCGGCGACGATGGCGTCACCCGAGACCACGTTGCCGGCGCCGTCCGGCGTGCGCATGCTGGCCAGCGCGGCCCAGCTGCCCACATCGTTCCAGCCGAAGTCGCCCGGCACCACCCGGATCCCCTCGGCCTTCTCCATGATGCCGTAGTCGATCGAGATCGACGGCACCGCCGGGTAGTCCGCCCGCACCGCCGGCTCGAAGTCCGGCGCGCCGACGAACCGATCCAGCGCCGCGCCCAGCGCCGGCATGTGCACCCGCGCCTCGCGCAGCATCCGGCCGGCGGTCAGAAAGAACATCCCCGAGTTCCACAGGAAGGTCCCCGCTTCCAGGTACCGCCGCGCCGTGGCCGAGTCGGGCTTCTCGACGAACGCTTCCACCGCGAACACCGACGGCCGCACCGGCGCGCCCAGCTTCAGGTACCCGAAGCCGGTCTCGGGGTGGGTGGGGCGGATGCCGATGGTCACGATGGCCGAGGCGGCCTCGGTCACCGCGGTCGCCAGCGCCTGCGCGAAGGCCGGCTCGTTGCCGATGAAGGCGTCCGAGGGCAACACCGCGATCACCGCCGACTCGCCCGCGCGGCGGGCGACCAGCGCGGCGCCCAGCCCCACCGCTGCGGCGGTGTTGCGCGCGGCCGGCTCGGCGAGAACGTTCGCGGCTGGCAGCTCGGGCAGCTCGGCCTGGACCGCGGCGGCCTGATCGGCGGCCGTCACCACGATGGTGCGGTCGAGCCCGAACGTCGCCCCCGCCCGCCGCACCGACGCCCGCAACAACGTTTCCTCCCCGCCCAGCGTGAGCAACTGCTTGGGCCGCGCCCGCCGGCTGGCAGGCCAGAGCCGCGTTCCACCCCCGCCCGCGAGGACGAGAGCGTAGGCATCGAGGAGGGGGGCCATGCGCCCGGACTCTATAATGTCCGCCCACACCCGCACACCGACCCTCGATGCCGCGGGCCGACCAACGCCCCGGCCCTGTGGCGCCCCGACGACAGCGACCCCGCCACGCCCCGCCCGGGTCGGGCGACAAACCCCCGCGATTCCGGCATTTGTCTGCGGCACGGGGCCTGCTAGGTGCGGGGGCGTGGGCTTGCACAGACTTCGATCGTCCGGTCCCGCCGTCGCGCTGCTCTCGGCCATCGCCGTCGCCAGCGCGGGTTGCCTGTCGCACGAATACCGGCTGGACTCGGCCGAGCTGACGCGGCTGGCCGCCTCCCCGCCCGCCACCCGGTCGGCGAGGATGCACGCGGTCCAGAAGCTGGGCATCCGCCGCGGCCCCGCCCTCGACCCCTCGGCGCCGCCGCCGGTCGCGGCCTGGGGTCAGCCGACGGCGCCCTGGTATGGCCCCGGCCCCGACCCGGACATCTACCAGGAGCCCGACCAGGTCGACGTGGTGGTCGGCGGCGACGTGATCATCCCGGTGGGCGGCGGCGGCGGCCGCCGCGGCTATGGAACGCCGTATCCCGTCGGTCCGGTCAAGGCGCCGCCGGCGCCCGCGCGGCCGCTGCCCGGAGGCAACGGCCAGCCCG
>JBKPRZ010000119.1:0-24265 GCA_046734815.1 Myxococcota bacterium
GCGCTTGGGCAGCGCCGGAGGGCTGACCGGGCGCGGCGCCGCCGGAGGCGCGACAGAGGCCGAGGCGACCGATACCGGCGCGCGCGGCGCCCCCGGACGGGCGCCGGGGATGAGCGACGGACGCAGCCCGGAGCCAGAACCGGACGAGCCCAGCGGAGCCGCCGACGACGGTATCCCGGCGAACGGCGAGGCGGGCGTTGCCGCCGGCGGCGCCTGTCGCGATGGCGCAGCCGAGGCAGCCAGCGCGGGCGCTCCGGGCGAGGTGCCGCCCGATGCCGCGGCGCTGGGGATCGCCGTTCCCCCCGAGGACCTTTCGATGGTGAACTCGCCGTATTCGTCGTCCAGGTCGGGGGCGGCGACGGAAGCCACCACCGGGCGCGCACCGGGCCGCGAGGCGGCCGCCACGGGCGGGGACAGCGATTCGGGACGGGAGGCGGCCACCGGCGTGGAGGCCGGCCGGCTGAGCGCCTCGTGGATGCGATCGATCAGCGCCTGGCTCTCGAACGGCTTCGTCAGATGGCCATCGGCGCCGGCCTGGCGGCCGCGCCCCTCGTCATACGGTGTCTGACCGGAGCCCAGGATGTAGACAGGTACCCCACGTAGAGCGCCGTCGCCCTTGACCGCCGCGCACAGGTCGTAACCCGAACGGTTGCCCAGCCCGATGTCGGCGATGATCAGATCCGGCCGGGACTGACGCGCAGCCGCCAGAGCCTCGTCGTAGCTGCGCGCCGAGACCAGGGAGATGGTGTCCTGCAGACCGCCGAGCACCATGCTGAACGCCCGCTGTATGGTGGCGCTGTCATCTGCTACGAGGACTCTTTTCCCCATTCTGAGTATCCCAGATCTTCAATTAATATCACGCACCTAGACGAGGGTCAACCAAACGCGGCGGCGCTTTTGCCGCGTTTTTCGCGCGCGGGACGATCTTCGGCACTTGCTTCACGCTTCGCTCGCACATTTCGCGCGCCCGGCTCGCGAGCAACGGGTGAGTGTCCGTTTGTTCGGCGGCGGGTGCTCGATTGCCAAATCGGGGAGGTCGCGCGCGGCTCTTTTTCACGAGATTTCCCGGGGGGTCCGTTGCGGGATCGTCCATCGTCAGCTTGCGCTGGATTCTGGTGGTCCAGCTGACCGATTCAGCGGCGACCCCGGCCCGCGGCTCAGCGACCGAGGATGCGCCGGAACTTGGCCCGGTCGGTCGGGCCGAACTCACGCAGCAGGATCAGCGCCACCAGGAAGACCACCCCCGCCGCGGCCAGCGCCACCACGGTGCTGAGCTTGCCGTCCCCGGGCACCAGCCGGGCCACCGCCAGCGCCGCCGCCGCCGACACCAGCACGCGGGTCAGGGTCGCCAGCGGCGGGAGCGCCTCGAACCGGCGCCGCAGGTAGATCAGGGCGGCGGCGAAGCCCACGTACATGCCCAGAGCGGTGGCCGAGGCAGCGGCGGTCAGCATCTCCGGACCGGGGGACCGCCCCGGCACGATCAGGAATGCCGCCCCGGCACCGACCACCACGGTCAGCGCCACCAGGACTATCGCCACACGCGGGTGCCCCGAAGCGTTGATGATCGCACCCGAGACCCCCAGCAGTGACAGCGCGATGATGCCCGACACCAGGATGGGCAGCGCCGCCGCGCCGGCCACGTAGGGGGCCGGGTACATCAGCCGCAGCAGCCCGGCCGGGCGTGCGCACAGCACCACCGCCATCGCCGCCGCCAGCATGAGGGCGTAGCGCAAGGTCTGGGTCACGTACGCGCGGGTGGTCTCGCGGTCCTGTTCGAACGTCGAGCGAGACACCAGCGGAAAGATCACGAAGGTCACGATGAGCAAGGCCTGGTAGGGCAGGAGCGCGAAGTTACGGACCACGTCGTAATAGCCGGTGAGCTCGTTCGCCTTGTCAGCGGGCGCCGCCAGGGCGGCGAATCGGCGAAGCAGCGCCAGGTCGTAGCTGAGCGCCACGTTTATCAGCAGCGTGTAGGCCACGATGCCCACCATGAACGTCACCAGGCGCCGCATCGGGAAGGCGGCGCCGCCCGCGCGCGGCATCCCGATCACCAGGGCGGCGGCCACCAGGATCAGCGCCGCCGCCGCCACGAAGCCACCGAGCGCGCCGGCCAGCCCCACCGCCATCGAGCCGGCCACCAGCAGCACCGTCTTGATGGTCGAGAAGCTGATGTCGAAGCCGGCCTGCACGTGGAACCGCCGCTGGCCGTTGGCCGACCCGATGAACACCGAATACAGCGAGTAGAGGAACGGGATCGGTGCCACCAGCCGGAACCAGCGGACGAACGCGTCGTGCCGGTAAATCGACGCGATCAGGGGCGCGGCCAGGAAAAAGCCCAGCCCCAGAACAGCGCCCACCAGCAGCTGCAGGCGCAGGCCGGCCCGCTTGACCGCGTCCACGCGGGCGTCATCCTCGGCCGTGAACTTCGATACGCCCTGGATGGTACCCTGCACCGTGGCGTTGTTGATCATCGAGATCAGCGTGTTCACTACCGAGAAGGCACCGTAGTCGGCCTGCCCCAGCACGCGAGGGAGCAGCACCTTCTGGAGGAAGCCGGCCACCATGAAGAAGACCTTGGCGGCGCCTATGAAGAGCGCACCCCGACCGGCCTGCACCGCGCCGTCGGCGGCCCTTGTCCCTGCGACTGATCCTGCAGCCATCTCGGCGCCGAGCTTACTCATCGCTTCCCGAAACCGGAAGAGCGAGACCGGGTGAGGACCCGATGCGGGACCTTCCCGGCGGCGGGAAGTTTCCGAAACTGCGTTCTGTGATCGCGTCGTCTTCCGGTAACCGCTGCGCCCCCCTGTACGGTGCTAACCCAGCAAACATGCCGGTGGCACGGCTCTTGATGCATTCCGGAGGGTGTGGCCGGGAAGGGTGGACGGGGAAGGACGAGGACGGGGAGGTCGGTGCCCCGTCGGATGCTGAATCCGGCGGGGCACCAACGGGCGGGGAACCGCCTGATCGGCGTCCACGACGTCGGCCGTGGCGATTGAAGCAATGGAGGAGGAGAAGACACCATGAACCCAGCATACGGAATCATCATGTGGATCATCATCGGCGCTCTGGCCGGCTGGATCGGCAGCAAGATCATGGGCACCGATGCGCGGCAGGGTGGCCTCGCCAACATCGTGGTGGGCGTCATCGGCGCGGTGGTGGGCGGCTTCATCAGCAGCTCGGTGTTCGGCGATGCAAAGTCGAACAATGGGCTCATCGCCAGCTTCCTGGTGGCGCTGCTGGGCTCCGTCATCGTAATCGCCATCTGGCGCGCGCTCTCGCGTCGAAGCCGCGTCGTCTGACGCGATTCGGACTCTGACCGACGGCCGGGGCCGGCAACAAGCCGGTTCCGGCCGTCACTTTTTTTCCCGGCGCAATCGCAGCAGCCCGACCAGGCGCTGCACCAACTCGCCGGTCTGGGCCTCGTCCAGGTCCACCCGGACCAGCGCGCGTGGGCCATTGGCCTGGCTGCTGACACGATCCAGGTAGGGCCCGGCGCCCACCAGCAGCGCCTCGGGGCTCTTGCGGGCGGCCCGGAGAAACCCCTGGAAGCGGTCGACCAGCGCGCGGGCGTCGTCGGCGTTGCTCAGCTCGGCGTCCAGCTCGCCCTTGAGGCCCGGCCCGAGGTCCAGCCCCACTCCGAAGCGCATCACCGACGCCTGGCTGCCGAAGCGCGGATCGGCGCGCAGGCGCGTGCGGGTCTCCTCAGGCACCAGGGCGGCCATCCAGATCGAACGCCCCGGCCCCATCCGCTCGACCAGACGCAACAGCATCATGTTGCTCTCGGCGCCGGTACCGGCCGTGGTGGGACCACTGGCCAGCTGGGACATCTTCTCGGCCCACCCGCCCCCGGCCAGCACGAAGCGCCCGCGGTCGGCGAAGAACCCGGCTGCGCTGCCCGGCCCCCCGGCCGCCCACAGCGTGTGCGGGCCCAGCGGGCGCGGCTTGAGCTCGCTGCCGCGCAGGCGGGCCTGGTCCTGGGCGTAGGTCAGCAGGCGCTTCTCGTCGAAACCCTCGCCTTCGATGATGAGACCGAAGGCCTGGCTCTGCCGCGCCTCCTCGGGGAAGGCCGCCACCACCCTGTGGATCTGGCGGAACGGGTCCAGGCCCGTGCGCGCGGTGAATTCCTGGATCTGACGGCGATCGTCGGGGTCCTCGCCGGCCAGCGTGGCCAGGCGTTGCCACAGCTGGGTGGCGCGGATGCGCTGGAAATCGACGGAGACCACCACCTGGGTCTCGGCGGGAAAGCGCGCCAGGGTCCCACCCGCCGAAGGGACCGCCTGTCGCGAGCACCCTCCTCGGCAGCCGACCGTGGTAATGAGACAGGCGGCGGCGAGCAGCCCCAACTTCTTCATGCGACTTTACGTTACGCGAACGACCGGGATTGGCTAGGGCGCACCGGATGGGCTGGACGCAGATGCTGTTTCGCGGGCAGCCGGTGTGGGTCCGGGTGGACGCCCAGGGGCGTCCCGCTCTGGACCGCGACGGCCGCGCCGAGATGAAATACAAGCAGGAGGACGCGCGGTCATACCGCCCCTCCCCCGGCAACCTCGAGCCACTGGGGCCACCGGACGAGGCGGCCGCACCGGATCGACCCGCGCCGGCGCCGGCTCCGCGGCTGCAGCGGCCCGCCCGGCCGACCGCCGCCGACGACGACGACCAACAGACCATCCACGTCTGGACCGACGGCGCCTGCACCGGCAACCCCGGCCCCATGGGGATCGGGGTGGTCGTGATCGCGGACGGCCGACGCCAGGAGCTGGGCGAATACCTGGGCCTCGGCACCAACAACATCGCCGAGCTGACCGCCATCGAACGTGGGCTGGCCATGGCCGAGAAGCTGGACCGGCAGCGCAGCCGGGCGGTGCGCGTCTATTCCGATTCCGCGTACTCCATCGGCGTGGTCAGCCAGGGCTGGAAGGCCAAGGCCAACCGCGAGCTGGTGGACCGGCTGCGCCAGCACGCGCGCGCGTTCCCCGACCTCACCTTCGTCAAGGTGGCGGGACACGCCGGGGTGCCGGAAAACGAGCGCTGCGACGAGCTCGCCCGCCGTGCAATCGAGACAAAGGGCCGATGACCCACCTCTTCTCACTCGAGAACGCCATCAGCCTGCTCAGCCTGTCGGCGATGGAGATCGTGCTGGGGATCGACAACATCGTCTTCATCGCCATCCTGTCGCAAAAGGCCGCCCCCGCGCAGCGCAAGCTGGTGCGCCGGGTGGGCCTGGTGCTGGCGCTGGGGATGCGGCTGGGGCTGCTCTTCACCCTGTCTTTCATCATGCGTCTCACGGCGCCGCTGTTCACGGTGCTGGGACAGGAGATCTCGGGGCGCGATCTGGTGCTGCTGATCGGCGGCCTGTTCCTGGTGGGCAAGGCGACCCACGAGATCTACGACAAGCTGGAGGTGGCCCACGAGGAGGAGCAGCCGCCGCCCGCCACGCGGGGCCAGGTGGCGGGGCTGCTGGTGCAGATCATGTTCCTGGACATCGTGTTCTCGCTGGACTCGGTGATCACCGCGGTGGGCATGGCCCAGCGACTGGAGATCATGGTGGTGGCGATGGTGGTGGCAGTGGGGGTGATGTTGATCTTCGCCGATTCGATCAGCGACTTCATCAACCGGCACCCCAGCATGAAGATCCTGGCCCTGTCGTTCCTGCTGCTGATCGGGTCGCTGCTGGTGGCCGAGGGCTTCGGCAAACACCTCAGCAAGGGCTACATCTACTTCGCCATGGCCTTCGCCCTGCTGATCGAGCTTCTGAACATGCGGCTGCGCAAGAAGCGGCGGGCGGTCACCCTGCACAACCGGTTCGAGGGCGGGACCCCGCCGGGCTCAGCCCCGTCGTAGCCGGGAGATCGGCACCAGCACCGCGACGGTGTCGTCGAGCACCCGCGCCTGGCAGGACAGCCGCTCGGCGGTGATGAAGTAGACGTTGCCCAGGTGCTTGCGTTCGGCGTCGTTGAACGGCGACAGGTGCTGGGCGCCGGACAGGATCTTCATGCGGCACAGGCCGCAGGTCGCGTTGCCGACGCAGGCGGTGGCGACCGGCACGCCCAGCCGGCGCGCCACCTCGAACAGTGTTTCGCCGGGGGCACAGTCCGCCTCCACGCCGATCGGCTCGAAGCGGACGCGGGGCATGGCTCAGCGGCCGGCCCGGTGCTGCCGCCAGTCGCCCCCCGGAATCGTCGGTGCGGTGGTGGCGCCCGGGTCCGTCGCCACGTAGGCCTGGGCGGAGCCGCCGCCGGCCAGCTGGACCTCGGCCAGCTTGAACAGCGCGGGACAGTCCTCCAGCTCGTCCATGGCCGCCAGCAGCTGCGGGTCAACCAGGTAGAGCTCACCCTTGACGCTGGTGTCGCCGCCGGGCAGAAGGCCCGGGTACCCGGCCAGCGCGACCAGGCGGTAGGCAGCGACGGTGGCGGCGGCGCCGATGTAGGTGGACCCGGTGAGGGCCTCGGCGTTCGGCTCGCCCCGCATCAGCGTGCCGTACACGAAGAGGCGGACGCGATCGCTCATCGTTTCATTTTAGTCCATTCGGCAGGCGCAAGAGACCTTCTGCGCTCCAGCGGGTCAACAAAGGGAAGGCCAGGGCGGCGGCCTCCTCGACCGAACGGCCCCTGCCCAGACGCTCGCACACCAGCCCGAAGGTGGTCCCCGCGTCCAGCAGCGGCAGCAGATCGGCCTCGGGCGCGTCGGACCGGCGGTGCAGCACCTCGCCGCCTTTCCGCCAGACCAGCAGCAGGCCCGGGGCGGCGGCGACCGCCTGCGCGGGCTGGCCCCCCTCCAGCCGGCGCCACAGGTCGTCGACGGCGAAGGCCACCGGGCAGCGGCGGTGGGCCGGGATCAGGGCCAGATCCAGCTCGGCGAAGCGCTCGGGGGCAAGGTCGCGCAGGCGGTCGAAGGTGAGGCCGGGAGCTTCGGGCTGATCGAACACGTCCGCCCGGCTCCATTCCAGTCGGGCCAGGTCGGGCAGCCAGAGCCGCCCCGCGGTCAGCGGGTGGGACTCGAGAAAACCGGGCAGCGGGCCGCCCAGGTCTCGCAGCGAAAAACCCTCCGGCGGCAGGGCGGTCACAAAGTCGCGTACCAGGTCGGCGAAGGCGTCGTCGCCCAGGACCGCGCCCAGCTTGCGGTAGTCGTCGCGGAGCACGTCGATCAGACGCTCGAAGTACATGTCGGCGTAGATGCCGAGCCGTCCCACCGGGTCGAGCTGCGCGTCGCCGATGACCACGGTGGCGAGGTCCGCGGCGGTGGCGCCCAGTCGGTCGAGCCCGGCGGCGACGCCCTCGGGGGCGGTCACAAGCGTCAGGAACCGACGCTGCAGGCTGCGCAGGTCAGACGGCCAGGCCACGGCGTGCCTCCGACGGACGCTGGGCCGCCGCCACCTCGGCGGCGATCCGCCGGGCCTGCGCGGCTTCCGCCACCACGGTCGGCAGGGCGGGCAGGCGATCGTCCCATTCGATCAGCGTGGGGACCGCGCCGTGGGTGGCCAGCGCGAGGCGGTACAGCTCCCAGACCTCGTCGCGCACGGGATGGTCGTGGGTGTCGAGCAGCAAGGCGCCCGCCTGGCTGTGCCCGGCCAGGTGGATCTGACCGACGCTGGCCGAGGGGATCCCGCGGATGAAGGCCGCCGGATCGAACCCGTGGTTGTGGGCGCTGACGAAGACGTTGTTGACGTCGAGGAGCACCCCGCAGCCGGTCCGCTGGCTGACAGCGGCCAGGAACTCCCATTCGGTCATGGCCGACGAGACGAACCTCACGTAGCTGGAGACGTTCTCGAGCAGGATTGTTCGCCCGAGACGGTCCTGCACTTTCAGCACGCGCTCGCTCACGTGGGCCAGGGCCTCCTCGGTGAACGGCAGGGGCAGAAGGTCGTGCGCGAAGTGCCCCCCCACCCCGCTCCAGCACAGGTGATCGGAGATCAGCGCCGGTTCGATCTCGTGGGCCAGGGTCTGCAGCTGCTGCAGGTGGCGTTCGTCGAGGGGATCGACCGAGCCAATCGACAGCGCCACACCGTGCAGGACCACCGGGAAGCGCTCGCGGACCGCGCGCAACATGCGGCGCGGGTTGCCGCCGGGACCGAAGTAGTTCTCGCTGATGGCCTCGAACCAGTCGAGGGAGGCCAGCGGCTCACCGGACGGGACGCCGCGGCCCAGCTGGTCCTCGATGGCCGGGTAGTGGGCGCTGCGCAGCCCGATGCCGAATCCGGTCGGCGCGCTGATCGACATCCAACCTCCCCTGCCGTGACGTGCGGTCCCGTTCACGCGCCCATCCCGAGCACGTGAACGGGGTTCCGGGTTCTGCTACTTGGCGGGCGCCGGCTCGGCCGTCTTCTCGCCCTCGGCCTTCTCGCCGTCGGCCTTCTTCTCTTTCTTCTTGCTCTTGGCGTCCTTGCCCTTGCAGCCGCCCTTGCCCTTGCAACCGGCCTTCTCGCCAGCGGGGGCCTTCTCCTTGTCCGCATCGCCGGCGTGCGCGGCGGGGACGGCGGTCGCGATGTAGCCAGCGGCCATCGCCGCGATCAGTGCACCTTTGACAGTCATGTTGGGCTCCTCTCCAGGTCGGGTTGACCCCAGGAAGGCAGCCAGTTAAGCACGGCTCGCCGTTGACGCAAGCCCCGACGCGAACCACCCGCGACCGGTGAGCCCGACCGCTTGAATGTGGCGGAATCGCGCGTCATGTTGTGCCTGCTCCCGCGCCCACCAGAAGCCCGGCGAGCGAGAACCCATGTCTTCCATCTCCCTCGTAAAAGTCTTCACCGCTACCCGCGCGGCCGACCGGGACGCGCTGGGAAACAAGGTGAGCGCGTGGCTGCAAGCGCACCCCCAATTCAAGGTGGTGCGCGCGTCCGTGACCCAGTCGTCGGACGCCAGCTTCCATTGCCTGTCCATCGTGCTGTTCCTGGCCGAAACGCACTGAGCCCACATAGGACAGACCCAATCTGTCACGACGCGAGGCCGTCGTCGCGAGCCACAAAAAGTCGGCTGCTGGGCCCGGGGTGTAAGTCACTAATGTTGGAACGGGGCTCCCTCTGCGGCGAGCCCGACGACCCCGAGGAGGACCACTCTCCATGGCCAGATCCCGTAGGTACCCGCCCGGCTTGCGTGCCTGGATCGCCGCGGCTGCTCTCGTCGGCCTGGGCTGTAACGGACAGATCGGCAGCGACAACGGAACGCCTCCCGGACCCGGAACCGGGCCCGGCGGCGGCCGGGGACCGGGCGGCGGCCCCGGACCCGGAACGGGGCCTGGCGGCGGCCAGGGACCCTCGGCCTCGCCCGGCGATCTGGGCCGCGCGGTCTTCCGGCGGCTGAGCCGCACCGAGTACAACAACACCATCCGCGACCTGCTGGGCGAGACCTCGCGGCCGGCCGACGACTTCGCGGCCGATCAGGAATCGGCGCGGTCGGGCTTCTTTGCCGGGGGCGCCATCGCCAACACCGATGCCTCGCAGCTGCTGGACGCGACCGAGGCGGTCGCGGCCAGCGCCGTCAAGCGGCTGCCGGACCTGTTGCCCTGCAAGGCCCTGCCGGCCGCGGCGGCGGATCAGGACCAGTGCGCGCGGATGTTCATCAGCCAGTTCGGCAAGCGGGCATTCCGCCGGCCGCTGACCTCGGAGGAGGTCACCGCCTTCACCGACTTTTACAGCGCGCAGCGGTCGGGCGGTCAGGACTTCCCGAGCGGCGTGCGGATGTTGATCTCGGCCTTCCTGATGTCGCCGCAGTTCCTGTACCGCTGGGAGGTCACCCCCCAGACGGCCATCAAGGAGGGCGCGCTGGTCCGATACAACTCGTACGAGATCGCCTCACGCCTGTCGTACCTCATCTGGGCGTCGATGCCCGACGACGCCGCCTTCACGCTGGCCGATCAGAACAAGCTGTCCACGCCCGATCAGATCGAGGCCGAGGCGCGCCGGATGCTGAAGGACCCGCGAGCCAAGGACGCCATCGCCGACTTCTTCAGCCAGTGGCTGGAGGTCAGTGATCTGCACTCGGTGCCCAAGGACATGAACAAGTACCCGGACTACTCGGCGGATCTGGCCGACTCGATGGTGGCCGAGAGCGCGGCCTTCGCCGCCGATGCGGTCCTGGCCGGTGACGGCAAGCTGTCGACGATCTTCACTTCGAAGAAGGGCTTCGTCGACACCGCCCTGGCCAAGCTGTACGGGGTGAGCGGCGTGACGGCCACCAGCCCCACCGCCACGGACCTGAACCCGGCCGAACGCGGCGGCATCTTGACCCAGGCGAGCTTTCTCACCCAGCACGCCAGCGCCGACGAGTCCAACCCCACCCGGCGCGGCAAGATGCTGACCGAGCGGGTGATCTGCGTGGAGATCGCCCTGCCCCCCGATGACGTGCCCGATCCAAAACCACCGGCACCGAACCTGTCGGTGCGCGACCGCTTCTCCGAGCACAGCAAGAACCCCTGCGCGACCGCCTGCCATTCGATCATGGACCCGCTGGGGTTCGCCTTCGAGAACTACAACGGCATCGGCGCCTACCAGACACAGGACGGGGGCAAGGCGGTGGACGCCAGCGGCACCATCGAGCTCGACGGCGTCAGCAAGCCGTTCAAGAACGCGATCGAGCTGGGGCGCCTGCTGGGCGATTCACCCCAGGTGGCCGGGTGTTTGACCCGCCAGTTCCTGCGCTACGCCCTCCGCCGCAAGGAGGGGGCCGGCGATCAGGCGTCGCTGGCGGCGATCGAGGAGACCTTCGCCAAGCAGTCCAGCAACCTGCGTGAGCTGATCGTGGCCCTGACCAAGACCCGCGCGTTCACGCACCGTACGCCCTCGACGGGGGAGGTGCTTCCATGATCGCGATCAAGAAAGACTGGCAGCTGGCCCGCCGCGAGCTGCTCAAGGGCCTGGGGATCGGCGCCGCCTGCCTGCCGCTGCTGCGGGCGAGCAAGTCGTTCGCCCAGGACGCGGCCTTTCCCAGCCGCTTCCTGTGCGTCCTGCTGACCGAGGGCTACCGGCCGGGCCAGGTGGCGCCGGCGCAGGGGCCGCTGGCGGCGCAGATGCTGCCCCCGGTGACGGTGCCGCTCGAGAAGCACAAGAACGACCTCATCATCATGACCAACCTCGGCAACCCGCAGTTCCGGGGTTGCGCGCGCTGGGGTCACGGGACCTACGGGACCATCTTCGCGCAGGACCGGGGCGACCCGAACACGGGCAACGGCAAGGAGTACTGGGAGCCGGTCAGCCCGACGGCCGACCAGGTGATCGCCAAGGAGATCGCCAAGAACAACCCGAACCTGCCCATCCCCAGCATCGCGCTGAGCGTGCGGGTGGGCACCAACTCGGGCGGGACCGGGTCCAACCGCTGCTTTTACAGCGGGGCCAAGCAGCCGATCACGCCGGAGGCGGACCCCTACAAGATGTACGACCGCCTGTTCGCGGGCCGGCCGATGATGCCCATGCCGGGGATGCCGATGGGGCCGGACCCGGGCGACAAGCTGCGGGCCGAGCGCAAGAGCTTGCTCGACTTCGTGGGCTCGTCGCTCGAGCGATTCGGCAAGCAGATCGGCAAGGACGACCGCGTGCTGATCGAGGGGCACCTGGAGTCGATCCGCACCCTGGAAAAGACGCTGACCTCGCCCCGGCCGATGCTGGGGGCCTGCGGGCTGCAGCTGACCGGCGACGCCAGCAAGCCGCTGGACGTGAACCAGAACGCCAACATCCCCACCCTCTTGAACCTGCAGTTCCAGATCATGACGGCGGCGCTCAAGTGCGACGCCACCCGGGTGGCGACGTTGCAGTTCGGCGACGCCACCGGCGGGGCGGTGACCTTCCCCTTCGTGGGGGTGGGTCGCAACTGGCACAGCATCGGCCACAACCCGGGCACCGACAAGATCAAGGTCGACGTCTGGGCGATGACCCAGTTCAGCGCGCTGCTGGACATGATGAAGGCGGTACCGGAGGGGACGGGCACGATGCTGGATCACTCGGCGGTCCTGTGGGCCAACCACATGGAGTCGGGCGACACCCACGGCGCCACCAAGCTGCCCTGGATCCTGGCGGGCAAGTGCAATGGCTTCTTCCGCACCGGCCAGTCGCTGCCCACCACCGGCAAGAACAACACCCACGTGCTGGCGACGATCTGCAACGCCATGGGGGTCAACATCACCTCCTTCGGGGACGGCGCCCCGATGCCCGAGCTGCGGGCGGCGTAGCGCCCGTCCCGGTCTTGCTGCCTGCACGCGGTCCGCGGCTGTCGGCGTTCCTGGTGACGCTGGCGGGGGCGGCCGCGTGCGCCGGCGGCGGGACCTCGGTCGACGCGGGCGCCGATGCGGGCGGGCAGGACGCGGCGGAGGACGGTGGGCGGGACGGGTACGCGCCGCCGGCGCCCTGCCGATCCACCGCCGAGTGCGGGGCCGAGTCCTTCTGCAGCCTGCCCTCGGGCATCTGTGTGAGCGCCGTGACCCAGGTGGCGGCCGGGTCGGTGCACACCTGCGCGCTTCACCGCAGCGGGCAGGTCTCCTGCTGGGGGTACGGGGCGTTCATCCAGCCCGGGCTGCCGGTGGTCAGCCCGCCGGCCTTCCTGGATCTGCCCGCGCCGGCCACCGCCATCAGCGTCGGCATCCAGGCGGCCTGCGCCCTGCTGCGCGACGGGTCGGTGTCCTGCTGGGGTGACCTGGGATCGGGGGCGGAGAAGCCCGCGCCGGTGGTGCGCGAGGCGGACGGCCAGCCGCTTCGGGGCGTGACCCAGCTGGCCGGCGGCAGCAGCGTGTTCTGCGCCGTGCTGCCCGCCGGCACCAGCTGCTGGGGGAGCAACGAGGCGGGGGAGATCGGACGGCCGACCAGCCAGGTGTTTCCCCCGCGCACGGCGGTGCTGTCGCAGGCCGGGGCCCGACCGATCTTGACGGCCACGGTGGCGGTGCTGGTCCACGACGGCGGCTCGGAGCTGTGCGGCTGGGGCAACAACGACAGCGGGTTGCTGCCGGGGCCGCGCGGTGTCGTGGACCACCCGGTCTGCACGAGTCAGATCCCGGGGGTGCGACAGCTGAGCGCCGGCGACGGCCACGTCTGCGCCCACCGGGGCGGCAACACCTTCTCCTGCTGGGGCTCGAACTCCGGGGGGCAGCTGGGCATCGGAGACGAGGGCATGCTGGAGGCGGCGCTGCCCGGGTTGAACCGCACCTTGCCAGCGGCGATCGTCAGCCTGGCCAGCGGCGCCTATCACGTCTGCGCGCTGGTGGAGACGGGCGGGGTGCTGTGCTGGGGGAGCAACGAGCACGGCGAGTGCGGGGTGGACAGCTCGGCGCCCCGGTTCTCGCCCATGCCCGCGCATGGGTTTGCGCAGCGGGTGGTGGGGATCGGCTCGGGGGCGGGGGCGCAGCACAGCTGCGCGGTGCTGGCGGACGGCTCGGTGGCCTGCTGGGGATTCGACAACGAAGGCCAGCTGGGCTCGGGGGTGCTCACCCGGGATCCGGACCGCTATTCGGCCCGGCCGCTGGCGGTGCGCTGGTGAAGGCGGTGGGGCTGCCGCCGGCGCTGCTGGGCTACCACCGGGACAACAACCGCGCCTCGGCGGACTGCGCGGAACCGTTCGCCGACCACCGCCGCCGGCTGACCGAGCTGATCCGGAGCGAGGGATCGGGCGAGAGCCTGGCCTTGCTGGGGGCGGGCAACTGCAACGACGTGGATCTGGGGATGCTGGCCGGGACCTTCCGCACCATCGACCTTCTGGACCTGGACCTGGAGGCGGTGGAGCGGGCGCGGGCGCGGCAACCGGCCGCGGTGGCCGAGCGGTTGCGGCTGCGGGCGCCGGTGGACCTGAGCGGCGGATTCGATCAGCTGCCCGGATTCCGCGGGACCACCCTGCCCGCCGAGCGGCTGAGCAACCTGCCCATTCCGGCCCTGGAACGGGTGCTGGCTGCGGTGCCCGATCGGTTCGACACCGTGGTCTCCTGCTGCCTGCTCAGCCAGCTGATGCATAGCTGTTACCTGGTTTGCAAGGGCCACCCGCAGCTGGAGGCGATCGCCGCCGCGCTGGCGGTGGCACACCTGCGGGCGCTGACCGACCTGTGCCGGCCGGGGGGACGGATCATCTTCGTGACCGACGCCGTGTCCAGCGAGACCTACCCGCTGGAAGAGCTGTGGGACCAGCAGCCACCGGCGGCGCTGCTGGCCCAGCTGGAGGCCAGCGGGAATTTCCTGTCGGGCACGGCGCCGGTGATGGTGCGACGGGTGTTCGCGGGCCGGCAGACGATGCTGGAGGGGCCACCGCGGCTGATCGAGCCGTGGCTGTGGCGTCTGAGCGACCAGCTGAGCTTCCTGGTCTACGCCTACGTCCTGCAACGCAAGCCGGCCTGACCGCGGTTCAGGGAAAGACCTTCGGCACCGTCGAGCTGCTGGTCTCCTCGGGGGTGGCGGCGACACAGAGCTGGGCGGTGCACTTCTTCGAGCAGCACTCGCTGGCGATCCGGCACGCCTGGCCGATGGCGGTGCAGGCTCCCTCCTCGTTGAACGTGATCTCCACCTTGGCGCGGCCGTTGCGGGTCATCACCAGCTCGACGGTCGACAGGCGGCCGAGCACGATGGAGGTGGTGACCGGCTGGCTGGTCCAGGCGGCGATGGTGCTCTTGGTGACCGAGGTGCAAGCGGCGGTGAAGGCCTCACCGAGGAAGCTGACCGTGCCCAGCGGCAGGCCGGACAGGTTCTGGGTCAGGCTGCTCTCGCCGCTGGTCTCGATCTCCCGTTCCACGGTGCGGCCGGGACCGGTCACGGTGACGCGCAGGCAGCGCACGTCCGAGGGCACCTCGGCGATCTTGAGGACCACCTGCTCGACCTCGTCCGGGGCCGAGCCGCCGGGATCCAGGGTGTAAAGGCCACAGGCACAGAAGCCGAGAAGCGCGGCCCCGAGGGCGGCGAGGCGGATGAAGGGACGATGAGAAGACGGAGAGAAAGACCGAGCGAGAGACGGGCGCGTGGACATCGAGGACCTCCTGGGTGAACGGGGAGGTCTCGGCGCCGCCGCGGACTCGGTTGCTCGCGTGCGGATCGAAAAGATCGGCGTCCGGAATCCGGATCAGGCCATGCGGCGGCGGAGGTAGTTGAGCACGTCGATCCGGGTGATCAGGCCCAGGAACCGGTCACCCTCCACCACGATCGCGACCATCCCCTGGTCGAAAATCGGCAGCAGCGACTCGACCGACGCCGCGGGGGTGACGGTGGTCAGGCGGCTGGTCATGAAGTCGCGCACCGACTGGCGGAAGGCGGCCGGCGCGCGGGAGGCCGCCATCAGCAGATCCGATTCGTCCAGCAGCCCCACGATGCGGTCGTTCTCCAGCACCGGCAGCTGGGAGATGTCGTAGAGCTTCATGCGGCCCAGCGCCACCATCAGGGTGTCGGTGGGGCTGACCGCCACCACCGAGTGGCGCTCGTGGCTCCGGGCGATCAGGTCGCGCAGGTCGCCCGCTTCCGGGCCCCGCAGGAAGCCCTGATCGCGCATCCAGAAGTCGTTGTACATCTTGGACAGGTACTTGTTGCCGCTGTCGCAGACGAAGGTGACCACCCGCTGGGGGGTCTTCTGGGCGCGGCAGTAGCGCAGAGCCGCCGCCACCAGGGTGCCGGAGGAGGAGCCGGCCAGGATGCCCTCGTCGCGCAGGAGCGCCCGGGCGGTCATCAGGCTCTCCTCGTCGGAGATGGTGAAGGACTGGCGCACGCGCGACAGATCGGCGATGGGCGGGATGAAGTCCTCGCCGATGCCTTCCACAAGCCAGGAGCCGGCCTCGCCGATCTGGCCGCTCTTGACGTATTCGGCCAGCACCGAGCCGGCGGGGTCGGCCAGCACCATCTGCACGTGCGGCGCCACCCGGGCGAAGAAGCGGGACAGGCCGGTGATGGTCCCGCCCGAGCCCACCCCACACACCACCGCGTCCAGCCGTCCGTCCATCTGCCGCCAGATCTCGGGGGCGGTGGTGGTCTCGTGGGCCTCGGGGTTGGCGGGGTTGCCGAACTGGTTGGTGTAATAGCCGCCCATCTCGCGGGCCAGCCGCTCGGCCATCTCCTGGTAATAGTCGGGGTGGCCCTTGGGGACGTCGGAGCGGGTCATGTGCACCTCGGCGCCGAGGGCGCGCAGGTGGAAGACCTTCTCCTGGCTCATCTTGTCTGGAATGACCAGCACCAGGCGGTAGCGCTTGCGGGCCGCCACCAGCGCCAGGCCCAGACCGGTGTTGCCAGCGGTGGCCTCCACCAGGATGGCGCCCGGCCCGATGGAGCCGGCGCGCTCGGCGGCCTCGATCATGGCCAGACCGATGCGGTCCTTGATCGAGCCGCCCGGGTTCTGGCTCTCCAGCTTGACGTACAGCTCGCAGGGGCCGGTGTCGAAGGACTCCAGCCGGCACAGCGGCGTGTTGCCGATCAGCGACAACATGCCGGACACCGGCGGGGGCGCCGCGCCCGTCCGCTCGCTGACCTTCACTATCCCCTCGCGGCCCGGAGGCCGTTCTCCAGATCCACCCACAGATCCTCCACATGCTCGAGGCCCACCGAAAGACGCACCAGCGAATCGACGATCCCCAGCGAGGCCCGCACGTCGGCGGGGATGGAGGCGTGGGTCATGATGGCCGGGTGTTCGGCCAGCGACTCCACGCCGCCCAGGCTCTCGGCCAGGGTGAACAGGTGCAGCGCCTTGAGGAACCGCCGCGACTCGGCCAGCCCGCCCTCCAGCTCGACGCTGATCATGCCGCCCGGGCCGCTCATCTGGCGGCGGGCCAGCGCCTGCTGGGGGTGGCTCTCCAGGCCGGGGTAGTGCACCCGCCGCACGCCCGGCGCCTTCTCCAGGCGGCGGGCCAGCTCGCTGGCGGTCTCCACGTGGCGTTTCATCCGCAGCGGCAAGGTCTTGAGGCCGCGCAACACCAGGTAACAGTCCATCGGGCTGGGGACCGCGCCGATGGCGTTTTGCAGGAAGGCCAGACGCTTGGCCAGGGCCTCGTCGCTGGTGACGATGGCGCCGCCCACCACGTCGGAGTGACCGTTGATGTATTTGGTTGTCGAGTGCAGGACCGCGGTGGCGCCCAGCGCGAGCGGCTGCTGCAGGATCGGGGAGGCGAAGGTGTTGTCCACCACCAGCGGCGCGCCGGCGGCGCGGGCCAGGGTGGCGACGGCGCCGATGTCCACCAGGCGCAACATCGGGTTGGTGGGGGTCTCCAGCCACACCAGCTTGGTGCTGGGTCGCAGTCCCGCCTCCACATTGGACAAGGTCCGCATGTCCACGAAGCTGACCTCGATGCCCAGCGGGCGCATGACGGCGTTGAACAGGCGGTAGGTGCCGCCGTAGACGTCGTCGCCGCACAGGACGTGATCACCGGGCCGCAGGGTGTTCAGCAAGGTGGTGCCGGCGCCGCACCCGCTGGCGAAGGCGAAGCCGAACGTGCCCCCTTCCATCGCGGCCAGGGCGGCCTCCAGGGCGGCCCGGGTGGGATTCCCGCTGCGCGAATAATCGAAGCGCAGGGGCTTGCCCGGCTCCGGCTGGGCGAAAGTGCTGGCCAGGACTATGGGCTGCATGACCGCGCCGTGGATGGGGTCCGGCTGCTGCCCGCCGTGGATGGCGACCGTCTCGATGCGTGCAGGTGGCCTCGGCCCCGCCCCGTGCTCGTCGCTCATGCCCTTCCAGGATAGCCGATCGACCCCGCCCGCGCCCGGCCAGTCAGACCAGAAATAGCCGGGTTCGCTCGCAGGCTCGCGCCCGGCTACCCGAACAGCTGGCGGTGTATGGAGGCGTCGTCGACCAGCTCGGGGTGGAAGGTGGCGCCGACGACGGGGCCCTGACGGACCATCACCGGCTCTCCGGCCAGGCGGACCAGCACCTCCACCGAGTGGCCGACCCGCAGGATGCGGGGCGCGCGGATGAAGAGCAGGTGTGTCGCGCCGTCGTCGTCCCGCGCCTCGAAGCTGTCCACCTGACGGCCCCAGGCGTTGCGCGCCACCGTGACGTCCAGGAAACCGAAGCTGGGCTGCACGGGCCCCTGCACCTCGCGGGCGGCCAGGATGAGGCCCGCGCAGGTGGCCAGCACCGGCGCTCCCCCGGCCACGAATGCGCGCAGGGGCTGCGCCAGGCCGTGCCGGTCGAGCAGCCGGAGCTGGGTGGTGCTCTCCCCGCCGGGCAACACCAGACCGTGCAGCCCGTCGAGATCGCAGGGGCCGCGGACCAGCCGGGCGGGCAGACCGGCGCGCGCCAGGGCAGCCGCGTGCGCGGCGAAGTCTCCCTGCAGGGCCAGGACGCCGACGGTCCGGCTCACCGTCACACCCCGCGCGCGGCGTAGCGCTGGTCCGCCGGCAAGGCCGACAGCTCGGTGCCACGCATCGGCTCGCCCAGGCCGGCGCTGATCGCGGCCAGGCGGTCCGGGTCGTTCCAGCAGGTGGTCGCGTCCACGATCGCGGAGGCGCGGCGGGCCGGGTCGGCCGACAGGAAGATGCCGCTGCCGACGAACACAGCCTCGGCGCCCAGGGCCATGCACAGGGCGGCGTCGGCGGGGGTGGCGATGCCGCCGGCGGCGAAGCTAGGCACCGGCAAGGTGCCCGCCGCCGCCACCGACCGCACCAGCTCGAGGGGCGCGGCCAGGGTTCTGGCCTCGACCACCAGCTCGTCGGGGCCCAGCGTGGTCAGCCGGCGGATGGCGCTGCGGAGGGCGCGCAGGTGGCGGACCGCCTCGACGATGTTGCCAGTGCCGGCCTCTCCCTTGGTGCGCAGCAGGGCGGCGCCCTCGGCGATCCGGCGCAGGGCCTCGCCCAGGTCGCGGCAGCCGCAGACGAAGGGGGCGCGGAAGGCGCGCTTGTCGATGTGGTGCTGCTCGTCGGCGGGGGTCAACACCTCGCTCTCGTCGATGAAGTCGACCTCCAGCGCTTCCAGGATGCGCGCTTCCATGAAGTGGCCGATCCGGCACTTGGCCATCACGGGGATCGAGACCGCCTTCTGGATGGCGGCGACCATGGAGGGGTCGCTGGCCCGGGCCACCCCACCCTGCCGCCGGATCTCGGCCGGCACCCGCTCGAGCGCCATCACCGCGACGGCGCCGGCCGACTCGGCCAGTCGAGCCTGCTCGGGCGTGACCACGTCCATGATCACGCCGCCCCGGAGCATCTCGGCCAGGCCCAGCTTGGTCCGCATGGTGGCGGTCTGGCGTCCGTCCGATGATCCACTGTGTTTGCCACCGTCTTTGCCGTTCTGTTCGCTGTCCATCAGATGCCTCCCATCGAAGCGACTGGATCTCCGGTGCGTTCGCTGGCCAGCGAGGCCAGCGCGCGGCCCAGGCGCCGGGCGCCCTCGACCAGGCGGGCCTCCGGCTCGCCACAGAAGGTGAGGCGGATGCCGCCGCGCCCGCGGTCTTCCACCACGTTGAGCGAGCTGGGGTGCACCAGCACGCCTTTGCGCTGGGCCTGCTCGAACACCAGCTGGGGCGGCAGCGACTCGGGCAGCGGCAACCAGAGGAACAGCCCCAGCTCGGGCCGGCGCCAGACCATCTGCCGGGGCAGGTGGCGGCCGAGCCCGGTCTCCAGCGCGTCCCGCCGCCGCCGGTAGATGGGCAGGGTACGGGACAGATGGGCCTCCAGGTAGCCGCGCTCGAGGAACTCGGCCAGCACGTGTTGCAGCAACTCGGAGCTGCCGGTGTCCATCGAGTGGCGGAGCAGGACGATCTTCGGTCGCAGGGCCGGCGGCACCACCAGGAAGCCGACCCGGAAGGCGGGGGCCAGGCACTTGGAGAAGGTGCCCATGTAGATGACGTCGGCGTCCAGCACCCGCATCGGCGGGGCGATCGAGGAGCCGTCCACGTTCAGCTGGGCGACGTAGTCGTCCTCGATCAGCGGGATGCCGCAGCGGCGCGACCAGGCCACCAGCGCCTCGCGCCGCCGCTGCGAGATGCTGGCCCCGGTGGGGTTGTGGCAGCCGGGCATCAGGTAAAAGCCCTTGGCCCCGCTCTGTCCGGCCCGCTCGAGCGCGGGCAGGCTGGGCCCCTCGTCGTCGGACGGGATGGGGAGCAGGCGCGCGCCGCAGGCGGCGAAGATGCCCAGCGCCCCGGCGTAGGTGGCCTCGTCCACCAGGAACGTGTCGCCCGGGTTCACCAGCGCCCGGGCCACCAGGTCCAGCGCCTGCTGGCTGCCGGAGGTGATCACGATGTCCTCGGCGGTGGCGGGCACGCCCTGGCGGGCCAGATCGGCGGCGAGCAGCGCGCGCAGCCGCAGCAGGCCCTCCCGCGCGGAGTAGCGCAGGACCTTGCCCCCCTGCGTGCGCAGCACGTGCTCGCTGCAGCGGCGGATGAGCTCGTCCGGGATCAGGTCGGCGGGCGGCTCGAGACGGGCCAGGTTGATGATGTCGGTGGACATGGGTGGCAGGCTCCTTTGCAGCCGTTCGATGCGCGACAGCGGCTCGGCGAAGGCCGTGCGCGCCAGCAGGGTGGTCCAGGGCATGGCGCCGCCCGGGGCGGGCGCGGGTGCCGGCGCGGCCGCCGGCTGCGTCGCGGCCACGAAGGTGCCCCGCCCCACCGTCGACTCGACGAAGCCGGCCGCCAGCAGGTCCTCGTAAGCCCGCACCACCGTGTTGCGGTTGGTGTGCAGGGCGCTGGCCAGCAGCCGCGAGGGCGGCAGCCGGAAACCGGCCGGGAAGACACCGCCGCGGATGCGCTCGACCAGCTGATCGAAGATCTGCTGGTACAGCGGCGCAGCCGCGCGCGGATCGAGCGAGAGCCCCAGAGATTGGACCATCTTCTGCCTCTTGATTGGACCCATGATAGATGACCCATCATCTCACACCGAGAGCCACGGCAGACAAAGATGGCACGCCAATCAGTCCAATATCGACATCATCGATGAACCAATGTGCGCGCGGGGCGCACGGTGACAGGACCGGCGCCGGCGCGGTACGCTGGCCTGTGCCGCCGCAATCACCGGGAGGACCGATGGGACGCTGGTTCGCTTTGACCTTGCTGGTGGGCAGCTGTGCCCATCCGGCCAGCCCGGCGCCCTGGGGAGCGCTCGACCCGGCACCGGCGGCCGCGGGCGTGTCGGCCCTGTCCTGGATCGTCGGGCGCTGGGACCGGGGCCAGGGGGTCGAGCACTGGATCGGGGCGGGCGAGGTGCTGTGGGGGGTGGGCTTGTCGGTGAAGGACAGCCGGACCTCCGAGTTCGAGGTGCTGGTGATCGAGCCCGGCGAGCGCGGCCTGCGTTACGTGGCCATGCCCCAGGGCAATCCGGAAGTACGCTTCCCGGCGGTGCAGATGGGGCCCAACGAGGTCGTGTTCGCCAACCCGGAGCACGACTTCCCCAAGGTGATCCGCTACCGCCGGCAGGGCGACGAGCTGTTCGCCCGGGTGGAGGGGGATCAGCCGGCACAGGAGTTTCGCTGGCGGCTGGCCGGTCCCGGGCGCGACCAGTCGCTGGAGAAGTCCGACCTGGTGTTTGCCGAGGACACCGCCCGCCGCGGGGTGGCCGGCTGGGTGGCGGCTTTCGATTCGGCTGGCGTCATGTGGAACCGCGGGCGGCGGCAGGCGCTGGGTGGCGAGGCGATCCGGCAGGCCATGGCCCCGCTGTTCGACAGCGGCATGCAGATCGAGTGGACCCCCATCGCCTCGGGGCTGTCGCCGGCCGGGGACCTGGGTTACACGGTGGGGCGGTCGCGCTTCACCGCTGCCGATCCAGGCGGCGGCCGGGTGGAGACCCACCGTGGATCGTACGTCACCATCTGGCGCCGCCAGGAGATCGGCACCTGGAAGGTGCTGTTCGACACCGGCATCTGAGCGGCGATCACAGCCCGGGAACGATCCGGTTCACCGGGTCCCAGATGAACGGAACCGTGAAGGTGCCGTCGGCGGTCAGGCGGCTGCCCCATACGGTGTGTGAGGCCTGGTGGCTGGTGGCGGAGAAGCTGAGCAACGTGCCTATGCCGATGTCCAGGTTGCTGATGCGCGTGTTCAGGGTGTGGGCCAGGGAGGCCGAGGTGATCGGCGAGGGGGTCGCCTTCAGCGCCTCGACGAACAGGCGGGCGGCCACGTAGCCCTCCAGCGAGGTGAAGCCGAGGGTGCCCCCGTCCAGGCGGGCCATGTCGCTGCGGTATTCGGTGATGCCGGCGGCCTGGGCGTGGTAGTAGGGCACCACCTGGGTGACCATCACCCCCTCGGCGTAGGACAGACGACGCTTGCCGGTGGGGTCGGTGACGTCCAGGTAGCCGTCGGGGGCGCTGGTCAGCGCCCGGGCCAGGGCGTCGGGACCGACGAAGGACAGGTGCACGAACAGGACGTCCAGACGGCTGGCGCGATTGGCGTCGGCGTTGATCCAGTCCTTGATCGCGCGGATGTACTTGTTGCCCGGCTGGTAGGTGTCCACCATCATGACGCCGACCGAGACCTTGCCGGTGGCGCCGGTCAGCAGCCCGGCCAGCCACTGCTGGGTGGAGGTGATGGCGGGATCGACGCTGGCCACGTTCTCCCGCTCGTAGGTCACGCGCGCGATGGAGGCCCCGGCGGCGTAGGGATCGGGCTGCGGCAGCGGACCGACGCGACGGTTGTAGGCGGTGACCAGGCCGTTGTAGCCCGCGTCGCCGAACGAGTCGTTCTGGCTGAAGACCAGCAGGCGCCGGTAGGAATCGGAGCCGTCGATGATCCGCGGGGTGCGGAAGGTGGCCATGTAATCGACCATGGCCTCGGCTTCCTCGTAATAGCCGGCCCGGTAATTGAAGACGTAGGGCGAATTGGTCCCGTCGCGCAGGTACTTCTGGGAGCCGGTGAAGGGGGCGAAGAAGACCACCCCGTTCTTGTTGGCCACCGGCGCGGTCACCAGCATGGTGGGGGTCCCCACATTGCCCAGCAGCGCGAGCACGCCGTTGGGACCGCGGACGTCGGGCTGGTCGGGATCGGCCACCTCGCCCTGGATGTCCAGCAGCTGCTTCATGTTGGCCAGGGCGGTGGCCGGGTCGTAATAGTCGTTCATCGCGGTCAGCCGCAGCGGTCGGCCACGGATGCCGCCCTGGCGGTTGACGTTCTCGAACAGCGCCCCGATGCCCCGGCGCATCTCCACGCCCAGGTCCTGGCTAGGGCCCTGCAGCGGCGCGCTCATGCCCACCTGGATGGGGGCCTCGGAGGCCTCCATGCAGACCGTGCGCTGCTGGGCCGTCGCACAGACGTTCCCGGGCAAGCAATCGTCGTCGCTGCGGCAGGAGAAGGTCGAGCCGCGGAGGTCCGGAGCGGTGCACGCGAGCAGCGGGGCCAGCAGCAGGGCGACGGCGGAGGCGCGCATCAGAACCTCCCTCCCAGGGAAAGGCCTCCGGGCGTGACCGCCACGGCCAGGCTGCCGGATTCGACCGCCGCCGGCGACGTCCGGACGAGCGCGGCCAGCGAGGCGGCCAGGATGGCCCCGCTCGCGCCCACCAGCACGGCGCCGATGGTCTTCTTGCGCTGACCGGCGTCGATCAGCTGGTGGGCCTGCACCTCGGTCAGCGGGTGGACCGCGCCCGGGGTGCCGTATTCGGGAACGCCGGTCACCTGCCGCTGGTCCCGAACGCCCAGAGCGTAGGCCAGCCCGCCCGCGAGCACGCCGGCGGCGCCCACCACCGCGCCGAAGACCGGCAGGGCGCTCCGGCGGGGCGCAGCCTCGGTCTCGGTCGTCGCCTCCGGCGAATCGGCGGCGGTGGTTCCCGGGGCGGCTGCCCGTCGGAGGATGCGCAGGCGCTCCTCGGCCCGCTGTCGGCCGCCCGGCTCGATGTCCGGGCTGGCCAGGAACAGGCGGTATTTCTCGACCGCGCCCCGGGTATCGCCCAGCGCCTCGTAGCAGCGGGCGACGTTGAACAGCAGGTTGGGATCGGGCTGCATGGCGTTGGCCTGCAGGAACTTCTCCGCGGCCACGCGGTAGTCGCGCGCGCGGTAAGCGACCAGCCCTTGCTCGACCAGGGCGTCGAAGCTGATCGCGGGCGGGCCGTCGCGGCGTTCGGCGGCGGCGGCCGGCGACCCCAGGGCGAGAGCGGCGGTCACCAGCAACGCGGACCACAACGGACTATTCCAGCAGCGGGACACGCCTGTTCTCCGTCACCAGGGGCGCGCGCTTGCGACGCGGCCGGGTCTTGTCCGACGGGGGGCTCGCCGGCTCGTTCAGGATGGCACTGGCTTCCGAGTCGACCTCGCGCGGCCCGGGCCCCGGGGTGTCCACCTCCGGTTCCTGGGCCAGCGCCGAGGTGAGAGCGTCATCGACCGGGTGCCCGCGCCGCGCGCGGGGGCGCTCCGGCGGAGCCGCCGGTTCCGGGGCGGGTGCATCGTCGGGCGGAACAGCGGCGGCGTGGGTCTCCGGGGCGGG
>JBKPRZ010000120.1:0-2925 GCA_046734815.1 Myxococcota bacterium
GCCCGGGCCAGCAGCCGCGGCAGGCGGTGGCGCTGGAACGCCTCGGCCTGCTCGCGATGTGCGGCAGCGCGCGCCTGGCACTCCGGACAGCCAGCCAGGTGATCCCCCGCGGCGGTGCCCGCCAGCAGCAGGACGTCCAGGTCGGCGGGCGACAGGTGGCGCTCGGCGCGGGTCAAAGGCCGTTCCTCCGGGCGAACTTGCGTGCGTTGCGGACGAAGAGCTGCAGCTGCTTGATGACGGTGCGGCGCGAGATGCCCAGGATCGAAGCGACCTCGGCCTGGTCGAAGCCGTCGACGTGATAGAGCCAGGCGACCGATTTCAGGTGGCTGGGCACGAGGTCGACCATGTGCTGGACCAGGTCCCGGTCGGCGAGCCGGTGTTCGGGGTCGGCCCCCACGGTGGCCGGAAGCTGTTCCAGGGTCTCACTGTCTGGTGCCGGGCGGTGCTTGCGGGTGCGCAGCTCGCTGAGGCAGTAGTTGGTGGCGATACGATAGATGAGAAAGACGGCTTCCTGAGGGCTGGCCAGGCGCTGGAGGTAGCGCCGCACACGCAGGAAGGTTTCGTGGGTGGCGTCTTCGGCTTCGGCATCGTCCTTGAGAAGGTCGCGGCAGCGGCCGTAGATGATCGCGCCGTAGGTTCGGTACAGGATGGTCAGACCGTCGTCGTGCATGCGCAGGTTCGCACGAGCTTCGGCATCGCCCCTTTCAAACGCCGGAGCAAGCAGGAATGTGCAGAAAAAGATCTGTCGCCGCCGGGGTGCAGCAGCGACCAAATCGGTATGCGACCATCATCCGCTTCGCCGGGTGCCGCGCGCAGGCCGTGGCGGGAGGTCGCTCACGGGTCGAATACCTGCAGAACGATCGGTCCTGATGTGGCGGCGGCTTCGCCCCTGCACGCGCGCAGGCCCGTGCAACTCATCACCATCACCTTGCTGCTATGGTCCGATAGATGGGCGCGTTGACCGAGGCCGGGCTGGAGCATCTGGTCGCTGCCGGCTGCTCGGCGTGCAGCGCGGGCCGGCTCGTGTTCCGCACGTATGTCGATGCCCGTCTGCCGCTCATCGGCGGTGAGCCTGTGGGGGCGCTCACCTGGGTCTACGACGGCGAGAGGTTCGTCGACGGTGTCTTCGAGGTGGCCTGCGCCGACTGCCAGCGCTCGTTGTTCAGCAGCGACGTCTGCCCCCGCTGCAACGCCGCGGGGGCGTTGCCTGGCGCTCTTGCCACCCACAATCGCTGGCCGGTGCCGGCGGCGTGCCCCGGCTGTCAGGGGGAGCAGGTCCAGTACGTTGCGATGGTACCGGCCCGTGTCGCCTACCAGGGCAAACGCGCCGACCGGGCGCGCACATCGACCGAGCTGCACGATCCCGGCTTCCACGGTTACCGAGTCGATTGCGTCGACTGCGGCACCGTCGCGGAGCTGACCGACGGCTGTCCGCTCTGCCAGGCGCCCGCACCGCTGCGGCCCCGACCGTGATGGCTCTTCCTCAACGCCTCGAGCAGGGGCGGGTTGCCTTCAACCGCGGCGAGTACTTCGAAGCCCACGAGCTCTGGGAGGAAACATGGCGCGAGCTCGCGGGCGCCGAACGTATCTTTGTGCAGGGGCTGATCCAGATCGCGGCCGGACTCCACCACCTGCAGCAGCGCCGGCCGCTGCCGGCGGCCGGTCTTCTGCGCAAGGGTCTGGAGAAGGTCTCCCAGGGCGTGCCCGCTGCGCTCGCGCACCTGCCCGTCGAGGCGCTGGCCGGCGCTGTGGCTGGTCTGCTGGCAGAGCTGGCGGCAGCGGGGGCGACGGTGCCGGCCCCCACGCCGATCAGGTTGTAGTATTCCGCGGGTACCCATGAGCACCGCTCGCGCCCGCGTTCGCCGGAGCACCGTTTTTCGGTGTTGAACGACTGCATGGGTGGTGCGGCCGGATCTCTCGAGACCACGCTCGCCTACCACCAGCGCACGAAGCACTTCCCGGGCCGCTACGCCCGGTCCCTGGGCCACATGGACTGGGCGACCCAGCCGGATCCTTTCCGGCGGTTCGCGGGCGCGCCCCTCTTGCCCCTGGACCTGGTGCCGCCGGGCGACCAGCCTGGGTACGAGCGCGCTTTTTTTCGGGGGAGCATCCCACCCGAGCCGCTCGGTCGGAGGTGGGTATCGCAGCTCTTTCACGATTCGCTGGCGCTGTCGGGGTGGAAACAGGCGGGCGACGCGCGCTGGTCCCTGCGGGTCAACCCCTCCAGCGGGAACCTTCATCCCACCGAGGGCTACCTCATCGCCGGCCCCGTGGAGGGCCTGCACGACCGGCCGGCGGTCTACCACTACGCGCCCCGCGAACACGCGCTGGAGAGGCGGGCGGATCTCGCCGGCGAGGCCTGGGCCGCGCTGGCCGGGCAGCTACCGGCGGGCAGCGTGCTGGTGGGTCTCACCTCCATCCACTGGCGCGAGGCCTGGAAGTACGGCGAGCGCGCGTTCCGCTATTGCCACCACGACCTGGGACACGCCCTGGGTGCCGTGGCGGTGGCCGCCGCCGCGCTCGGCTGGGAGGCGCGTTTGCTGGAGGGTGTGACCGACGGCGAGCTGGCGCGTCTGCTGGGAGTCGACGGTCAGAGTGGATCCGAGGCCGAGGATGCCGATTGCCTGCTCGCGCTCTGCCCACAGGACGTGGTCTTTCCACTCGAGCAGCAGCGCGCATTCACCCTGGGCGAGCTGGGGCGCTGGCCGATGACGTGGCAGGGCGCCGCCAACCGCCTCAGCCCCGAACATGGGCAGCACTGGCTCGTGATCGACGAGGTGGCCACCGCCACCCGCAAGACCTCACCGATGCTCGCCACCGCCTGGGAGGCGCCCACCTCCACCAACCATTCCCTTTCCGCGGGCGATTCGCCGCTGGCCTTGCGCCCGCTCGTGCAGCAGCGGCGGAGCGCGGTCGCTCTCGACG
>JBKPRZ010000121.1:0-3369 GCA_046734815.1 Myxococcota bacterium
GGTGGCCTACGAGGAGATGCTGGCCGCGCTGGTCGAGCAGCTGGAGACGCGGGTGGGGTCGGTGGACAACGGCGAGGTGTACATGAAGCAGAGCAAGGACGCCGTGGTGCCGATGCCCGAGGGGCCGAAGATCTTCGAGACGGTCGGGCCCTGGGAGGATTACGCCACCCCGTCGCGGGACATGCGGCTCATCATCGCGATGAACGTCCTGCAGGGGCTGCCCGAACGGATCGTCAAGCGTCCGGCGCTGTTCCGGCTGGAGGGGCGCAAGCCGGAGGAGGCGCGTAAGGAGATCGAGGCGCTGGCGGCGACGCGCACCAGGGAACGGACCATCGAATACAAGCGCACCGACGGCACGCCCCAGCGCCTCACCGTGGCCGAGCTGATGGCCCGCAAGTCCGCGTTCGAGGTGGCCTACAACCCCAACGACTGCGTGGAGACGCGCTGGGGGGCCCGCGCGGGCGAGCCCGAGTCCACCACCTGCAAGCGCCAGTCGCCGGCCGACCAGCGCGCCCGCATGGAGGAATACCGCAGCTGGTTCCGCGACGCCCGACGCCCCCCGCGCTGACCGGCTCAGCGGCGGCGGCGTCCGGGAAGAAGACTGGCGCTGGCCGGTGGGGCGCTGTCCTGGGACAGCTTGCGCAGGTAGTGCCAGATGGCCTCGATCTGGGCCTCGGCGTCGCCGCCCAGGATCGCGGCCAGCGGGCTGCGTCCGGTGTCGTCGAAGTAGGTGGGCATGCGGGTGCTGGGGTCCACCTTCATGGGGTCATGCAGCCAGCGGCGGAAGAAGTCGGGCCGCAGGCGATCGGCAGAATACAGCAGGTTGATGCCCTCGGCCTCGAACACCTGGGTGGGGGGCTTGCCGCCCACGCCGTGGCAGGCGACGCACGAGAAACCGCCGGTGGCCGAGACCAGGGTCGCTCCGGCCTGGGCCAGATTCGGGTCGATGCGCGTGTCCTCGGCGGTGCGGCCCGGGTGGCCGGCCAGGGCGGCCAGGCCGGTGGCCAGCAGCGGCGCCTGGGCGGCGAAGGTGGGCATGCGGGCGGGCATCCAGGGCTGCCCGTCGGGGTGGGTCTCGCCGCGCGGCTTGTAGGGGACCCGGCCGCCGATGAAGGCGGCCATCCACTCCGGACGCAGCTTCTCGCCCACCAGGTCCAGGTCGGGCAGGCCCTCGAAGTTGCCGTGGCAGCCGGTGCAGCGCAGCTGGCGCAGCTGGCGCTCGGCGAACTCGGCCGGGCTGTGGCGGGTCGCGGCCTCCACGCCGCTGGCCAGGAAGGTCTGCAACTGGGCGGTCTCGTCCTTCGTGAACGGGTGCCGGGCGGGGCCGGTTCCCAGCAGACAGCTGGTCTTCGCGCCGGCGTTCAGCGCGGCGATGGCGGCGCGGTTCTGCAGACCGGCGCCGGGGGCCTCGTGGCAGTGCAGGCAACCGCTGGTCTCCACCAGGGTGCGGCCGCGGGCGATCAGCTGCGGGTCGGCGGGCGGCGGGGCCAGGTCGCGCCGGCGGCCGCCTCCACCCCCGCGCAGGGAGGTCTCGATCTCGCGCGCTTCCTCGGCGGTCAGCCGGAAGCTGGGCATCGGGTTCCAGGGGTAGTGCGCGGTCGGAGCCAGCAGGTAGGCGGCCAGGCGGCCGCGCTGGAACTTGCGGGCGGCGCCGTCCAGGGGCAGCCGTCCGTCGTCGGCGGCGTTGTCCTGATCGATGTGGCAGCCGGCGCACAGCAGCTTCGCCACCAGCGGCGACTGCCGGCTGCCCGGCTGGTCGCCCGGCTCGCGCGGGTCGGGCGCGGGCGCGGGGACGGGCTTGCCGTCGGTGAGGGTGGCGAGGTAGGCGGCGATGGCCTCTGCGTCCGGGCGGGCCTGCGGGCCGTGCAGCAGCGCGGGCATGCGCGCGCCGGTGCGCACCGCCTTCGGGTCGAGGACCCACTCGCGCACCCAGCGCCAGTCCAGCCGCGAGCCGATGCCGGCGAAGTCGGGGGCGCGAGCGGCCATCTCGGGCGCCTGTTGCCGCTGCGATTCGGGCAGGTGGCAGGCCCCGCAGCGGTGATCGAGGAACAGCTCGCGGCCGGCGCGCGCCGCCAGCGAGGCGGTCAGATCCGGCGTGCGCTCGTAACGGAGCGCGGTGGGGGGGATGGGATCGAAGCGCACCTTCTTCGGATCGGCGCCCTCTTCCAGGCGCGCCCAGGACAGGCGCAACGAGGTGGCGTCCGCGCCGGTGAGGCGCACCTCGATCCCGTTCGCCTTCCGGTCGAGCTTGAGCGGGGCCGATTGCACCGGCGATCTGCCCTTGCCGGTGAGGACCACCTGGCCATTCAGGGTCACCCGCAGATCGCCGGCGAAATCGGCGGACAGCAAGTAGCTGCCGCGCATCTCGGGCCACAGCGCGCCCTGCCAGATGGCGGTGAAGGGCCCGGGCGGAAGGAACGGGCTGGGGCTGGTGCCGGCGGCGACGTTCAGCTTCACCCCGGGCGCCACCTCGGTGAAGCTGGCGGCCTTGCCGGGGGGCTGGAACCGCAGCAGCAGGCCGGGCTCGCCGCGCGGGCGGGCCGCCACCCGCGGGCCGCCGGGCGCGCGCGGATCGCGGGGCAGCTTGTGGATGGTGTGCATGACGCTCTGGCGGATGGGGGCGCCGTCGGCGGCCTTGACCCGGAACTGGATCAACATCTGATCGACCGGGCGGATGTCGGCCAGCTCGAGCAGCACCGCCTTGCGGTCGTCGGACAGCCGGGTGGCCAGCACCTCGACCCGGTCGTGCCCGCGCTTGCCCGGGTTGTCCAGCGACAGCTCGGGTGAGCCGTAGTTCGAGGTGCGCTGGTAGTTCCAGCGCTGCACCGAGAAGCTCTGCGGGTCGACGGAGGTGGGATCGAGCGGGTGGCTGAACGTCAGCTCGACGCCGGCGGTGGTGGCGGCCAGGCCCCGCACGGTGTGGACCTCCTTGCCGGTGTAGCGGATGCGGTCGAAGCCGGTCAGCGCCACCGCGTCGCTCTGCCAGCCCGACAGCCCGGCCACGTACAGCTGCCCGTCGGCGGGGTTGAAGCGCGCCCGCATCGCCGAGGAGGTCAGCTTGACCGGCGCGCCGGTGATCTGGGCGGCGTCGGGGCCACCGACCAGACGGACGATGCCCCCCTGCATGATGCTGTCCACCGCTTGCTTGAGCACCAGGTAGATGGAGGCGCGGCCGTAGCTGAGGTGCAGGAGCTCGCCCTTGAACGGCCCCCAGCGGTCGCTGGTCACCCAGACCTGCGAGCCGCCCGAGTTGTCGTAGCCCTTGGAGATCCAGCACAGCGGCGGGTCCGGTTTCGGAACCGGCTTGCGGTGGGCGCTGTCCTCGACCCCCTGGTAGCTGCCGGGGTGCAGCCAGTTGATCGGGCAGGC
>JBKPRZ010000122.1:0-4323 GCA_046734815.1 Myxococcota bacterium
CCTCTTGACCCTCGGCCTCGACCTCGGCGTGGGCGCGGCCGTGCAGGGGCGGCAGCTCGGCGGGCGGCAACGGAGGCAGCGGCCTGGCCTCGAGCGCGGACAGATGCCGCTCGAGCACCGGCAAAGCGGTCGCGGGGTCGACGTCACCCGCCAGGACGACGGCCATGTTGTTGGGGCGATACCAGCGCTGGAAGTACTCCACCATCTTCCGGTAGGCGGGGTTCTTGAGGTGTTCGACCCGGCCGATGGTGGTCTGGGTGCCGTACGGGTGCCGTGGGTACAGCAGCGCATCGAGCGCTTCGAGCGCCCGGCGCTCGGGCGAATCGATCGAGGAATTCTTCTCCTCGTAGACGGCCTCCAGCTCCTGCAAGAACAGGCGAAATACCGGGTGGGCGAAGCGCTCGGCCTCCAACCTCGCCCACTGCTCGAGCCGGTTGCTGGGAATGTTCACGACGTACCCGGTCCGGTCGTCCGACGTGAAGGCATTGAGCCCGCTGAATCCCAGGGCCGCCGTCAGGGTGTCGAACTCGTTGGGCACCAGCCACTGGCTGCTCGTCTGGGTCTCGTCGTCGATCGACTTGAGCAGCCCGAGCCGCCTGGTCGGATCGGTTTCCAGGTACAGCTGATCGTACAGGCGCGCGATCCTCTCGACGTGGGGGCGTTCGGCGGCGGCGTCCAGGGTCCCGAGCTGGGCGGTGCCCTTGAACAGCATGTGCTCGAGGTAGTGCGCCAGGCCGGTGGAGTCGGATGGATCCGTCCGGCTGCCGGCGCGAACGACCACGTTGGCCGAGATCCGAGGTTCGCTGTGGTCGGGGCTGATGTAGACGGTGAGGCCGTTGGACAGCCGATGAATCGTCACCTTCATCGGGTCATCCGGCCGTGGTTCGGGTTGGAGCGCGGCCTCGAACCCGAAGGCCCGAACAGGCCCGATCTCGGCCTCGTTGCTTGCCACCCTCGCGGAAGCGGGCGGACCGGATGGCGGCGAGCTCGAGGACGCCGGAACCTGCCTGGCAGCGCAGGCTGGCAGGCCGAGCGCGAGCACGAGGAAAAGCGGCGGAAAGAACGGCAGAGCCGGCCGGTTTCTGGGGAGCGGCATACGGCGGACTCTACGTCCGTCCGCGCCCCGCTCCGCAGCAAATTCATCCATCCGATCGTGGCTCGTGCGGATATGAGCCCGGATCTCGGACGAACGTCACTTCTGGCGCCGGAAAGGTGAGCCACCCGTCGCCGATGCTTTCGTCGCTTTTTCCGTGCAAGGGAAACCAAATCACGCCGTCCCTGATCGGAGCGCCGATGCTCTGACCAACAACCAGGAGACGGATCAATGCATGCACAGCGGATTGCAAAGAAGCTCGCCCTCGTCGCGAGCCTGGCCGGTTGCGGCGGTTACGATGGGGAGGGCGTCGAGGGCCTGCCCGACGAGCAGGAGAGCCTCACGTCCCGGGCCCTCGAGGACGCGGAGGAGGCAGGTATCGCCGCCTCGAACGTGACGGTGCTCGTCAACCGCGCAGCGGGCGCGGCGGGGGCGGCGGCCGGCGACAACTCGTCCTGCCATCGATCACCTACGACGGCCGTTTCGTGGCGTTCCAGTCCAACGCCAACAACCTGAGCAGCGACGACGACGAGAACGTGGACGAGAACATCTTCGTGCGCGACACGAAGAACAACACCATCGTGCTCGCGAGCCGCGCCACGGGCGTCAGCGGCATCGCGGCCGATGACAGCTCGTCACAAGCCTGGATCGCGGGCGCCGGCCGATTCGTCGTGTTTCAGTCGAGGGCGAAGAACCTGAGCGCCGACGACATCGACGGGCAGGAGAACATCTTCGTGCGCGATCTCAAGAACGGCACGACGACCCTCGTCAGCCGCGACGACGGGATCAACGGAGCCGCCGCCGACGCCGACCGCTGCGACCCCAGCATCTCGGCCGATGGTCGATTCGTCGCCTTCCTGTCGGAAGCCGACAACCTCAGCGGAGCGGACGACGACAACATTCACCAATGTCTTCGCGCGGGATCTCAAGAACAAGAAGACCCGGCTGGTGAGCCGCGCCGATGGCCAGAATGGGGCGGGGGCCAACGACTCGAGCGAAGATCCGTCGCTGTCGCCCGACGGTCGCTTCGTCGCTTTTCATACGCTGGCCAGACGACAACTTCAGCAACATCTTCGTTCGCCGACCCTGATCTGCGATCTGGCGGCGCGGGCGGACCGGTGATCCGGGTCCGCCCCGCGCCCGATCGGACCGCGAACCGAGGAGACCGGCGTTCAGCGTTCACTTCAGGGGGAATCGGTCGTCAGCCCGGCCGCTGCCGTGGGCACGTGCGCATCCAGATCGACCGCCGCGCGGAATGCGTGTTCGAAGGCGGTGACGTTCGGGTAGCGATCGTCGGGCGCCTTCGCCATGCCTCGCGAAAGGACCGCCGACACGTGGGCCGCTTGCCAGGTCACGACGCTCGAAAGCGGAGGCGGATCCAGGTCGACTATCGCTCGCAGCAGCGCACCCGCGTCGGTGCCCGTGAACGCCGGGCGCCCGGCCAGCAGCTCGTAGGCCATCACCGCCAGCGCAAACTGATCCGATCGATGGTCGATCATTCCACCGAGCATCTGTTCGGGCGGCATGTAGCCCGGAGTGCCCAGGATCTGGTCCGGCCTCGTGACCGGAGGTCCCTCCTGGTGCATCACCTTGAGGAGCCCGAAGTCGAGGACCTTGACGAAGTCACTCACCCCCGCCGCGTCGATCAGCATGATGTTCTCGGGCTTCAGATCCCGGTGGACCACCCCGGCTTCGTGGGCCGTCTCGAGAGCGCCGGCGATCTGACGACTCAGGCGCGCGACTCGCTGGACATCCAGCGGGCCCGCCGCGCTCGCCGCGCGCAGGTCCACTCCGTCCAGGTACTCCATCACGAAATACGGCACCCCTGCGGGGCTGACGTCGAAATCCAGAACCTGCACGATGTGCGGATGCCTCAGCAGGGCAGTCACCTCCGCCTCCGCGCGGAATCGAACGAGGCTCTCGGCGTCCACGATCCGATCCCCATGCAGCGCCTTGAGCGCCACCACCCCCGGCAGCCGCTCGTGCGCGGCCACGAACACACTGCCCACCCCCCCGGTGCTGAGGTGGCGAACGACGCGGTAGGTGTCGCGCAGGACCACCCCGGGTCGGATGTCTCCGACGCCCTGGAAGGGGCTCGCGCTGTCTCGGTCGGTGTCGCTGTCCGGGAGGGTCGGCGCAGGCATCGAATACCATATGGGTATCGCCGGGCCGGCCGGCCGAGCCGCCCGCGCGTGACGCGATGCGCTGACCTTGTACTCACTGCCCCCCCCGTCCCGAGCGCAGGACACCGCCCTGCGGTTACTCGGGGCTGCTGCGAAGCAGGCCACTGTCCGTGCTCATGAAGACGCGGTCCGATCCGCTCGGGTCCACCGCGACGGAAACGAAATCGATGTCTCCGCCGCCCGCCACCGGTTTGTCCCAGGTGACACCCAGATCGGGACTGCGCTGCAGACCGCCCAATCCGTCGAGTGCGTAGATGCTGCCTGCCGCGGTGATGGCCAGGAGGTTGGGACGCGGATACACCAGCGGCCGCCTCACCGAGAACGCGCGGGAGGTCACAATGGGTCCGGGCTTGGAGAGAGAGATGGTCCCGAGCCCAAATCGCGTCAGCACGAATACAACGTCCGCGTCCTTCGGATGAAACTGGACATCTTCCGAGTCGTCAGCGCGTTCGCTCCAGGTTCTGCCGGCATCGAGACTCCAGATGAACCGACCGCCGGCGGTCACCACAGTGCCCGGCGCGTTGGGCGCCGAACGCAGCGCCTCGACGCCGCTCCCCTCGAAGGCGATTTGCCACGTACGGCCGCCATCCTCGGAGCGGAGAATCTTCACCGGAACCGAAACGAGCAGGGTTGGCGGGGTTGTCGCCAGCGGGAGTACGGACAGCACCTCCGTCGAGGAACCCTCACCCACATCGATCCGCGTCCAGCTCGTGCCCGCGTCCTCGCTGCGCCACAGTCCTCGGCGAGTGCCGCTGCCGTACTCGGTAACCACGCCGTAGAGCACCGCCGCGTTGCTGGGATCAGGCTCGACATCATAGAACCTGAGGGCGCTTCGGTTCGCTCCCACCCAGGTCCGCCCGCCGTCATCTGAATGGATGATCGACTGGGAATCCACTGCATACATGCGACTGGTCCCTCCGGCCGTCGTCGTGAGCACCTTGTCTCGATGGGGCGAGCTCAGCCTTTGTGTCCACGACTGGCCATCATCACGGCTGATGCGCAGGCCAGTCGCGCTGACGCCTAGCAAATAGCCGGGCTCGATCGGCA
>JBKPRZ010000123.1:0-10889 GCA_046734815.1 Myxococcota bacterium
CGGTTCGTCGGGCGGCTGCGGTCCGCGGGCGAAGGCCACCCGCGCGCTCAGCGGGCGGCGCGGCGCCATGGGATCGCGCTCGAAGGGGAAACCGCTTTCTTCGGGCAGGCCCCAGGGCAACGAATCCAGCGGCAGGCGGAAGCCCATGGGCGAATCGCCCGGCAGCAGGTACAGCCGCTGGTCGCGCAGGAACCAGGGGCCGCTGACGAAGCGCACCGCCGCGTCGGGAGCCGGATCCGGGTCCGCGCCCAGCGGCAGGGCGAAGCCGATCACCTGGCGCAGGCCCTGCTCGAACACGCGGCGCAGGCGGGTCCGCTCCTGCTCGTCCTCCAGGCGTGACTCGAAGGGATCGACGTTCACCGGCAGGCGCCGCTCGCGCCACAGGTAATAAAGGACGTCCTCGTACCCCGGCACCAGGAAGGAGGCGGGCAGCTCCAGCCGCCGGCACAGCGCCTCGGCGAAGGCGCGCGCCTCGCGCTCGCCGGCGGCGGGCCCGACGGCCGGGTCGGCGATCAGCGCGGGGTCGTGCCAGACGGGCTGGCCGTCCTTGCGGAAGTAGCAGGAGATGGCCCAGCGGGGCAGCGGCTCGCCCGGGTACCACTTGCCCTGCCCGTGGTGCAGCAGCCCGCCGGGCGCGAACCGCCGGTGCAGCCGCCGGGCCAGCGCGCCGGCCAGCGCGAGCTTGTTGGGCCCCAGCGCGGCGGTGTTCCACTCCTCGCCGTCGCGGTCGTCGATCGACACGAAGGTCGGCTCGCCCCCCATGGTCAGGCGCACGTCCTGGGCGCGCAGGGCCTCCTCGACGGCGTCTCCGCAGGTCAAGATTGCCTGCCAGGTGCGGTCATCGTAGGGTCTGGTGGGCCGGGGCGGATCGTCCAGGCGGCGCACCGCCATGCGAAAGTCGAAGGACTCGCCCAGCGTCTCCTCGTTGTGGCGCTTGTCCCAGGCGAACGACCCGGTGATGGGCGCGGCGCTGGTCGGGTCGGCGGTGCAGGCCAGCGGGATGTGCCCCTCGCCGCACAGAAGGCCGCTGGTGGCATCCAGCCCCACCCAGCCGGCGCCCGGCAGGTAGGCCTCGGCCCAGGCATGCAGGTCGGTCACGTCTTCGGCCACCCCTGGCGCCCCGTCGGTGGCGCGCTGATCGGGGCGCAGCTGGATCGAATACCCCGAGACGAAGCGGGCGGCGATCCCCAGCCGTCGCAGCAGCTGCACCAGTAGCCAGGCGAAGTCGCGGCAGGAGCCGTGGCCCCGCACCAGCGTCTCCTCGGGCGAGAACACCCCCGGCTCCAGCCGCACGTCGTAGCGGAGCGACCGCTGCACCAGCTGGTTGATGTCCACCAGCACGTCGACGCTGCGCCGGCCCGGCAGGGCGATGGCCTCGCGCACCCGGGCCAGGAAAGCGGAAAAATGCGGGCCGCCGGAGGTGGTGACCAGGTAGGGGGCCAGCTCGGTGGCTTCCGGCTCCTCGTACCCGAAGGGGACCGTCTCGGCCCGCTCCTCCAGGAAGAAGTCGAACGGGTTGACCGTGTTCAGGTCGGCGACCAGGTCCACCTCCACCCGCAGCTCGCGGGCCGGCCTGTGGAACACCAGGCGGGCCTGGTGGTTGCCGAAGGGGTCCTGTTGCCAGTTGAGGAAGTGTTCGCCGGGCGAGACCCGCAGCGAATAGGCCACCACGGGCGTCCGGCAATGCGGGGCCGGCCGCAGCCGGATGACATGCGGCGAGAGCTGCACCGGGCGGTCGTAACGGTAGGTGGTGACGTGATTGACGGCGACTCGGATGGGCATGGTTGGGTCGTGACCGCGGGTACACCACGGCCCCTGGCGACGCTGGTTCCAGCTTAGGAAGGCGGCTGTAAACGGGAGATTTCCAGAGCGACAAAACCGCGTAAACACGCGTCCCGCACCGTACACGGCGCCGCTGGTTCTGATTACATGTGGGCAAAGGCGGTGCTCGCCCCGTGCTGTTTCGAAGCTACAGACCGATAGACGGTTCCTACGACGAGCTGATCGACGCCGACGGCAGCGCCCGCCCGGCGGCGCGGCGGGCGGTGCGCATCCTCGACCGGCTGAGTCCCGGCGAGTTCGGCCAGGCGCAGTCGCTGGCCGAGCTGTCCCTGTACAACCAGGGCGTGACCTTCTCGGTCTACTCCGACAAGCGCGGCACCGAGAAGATCTTCCCCATCTGCCTCTGCCCGCGCGTGATCGCCGCGCAGGAGTGGACCCGGGTCGAGCGCGGGCTGGCACAGCGGATCGCCGCCCTGTGCGCGTTCCTGGACGACGTCTACGGCGACCAGCTGCTGTTCAGGACCGGCAACGGCGCCCGCCACCATTCCTTCCCCGCCGACCTGATCCTGGGGGCCAAGTTCTACCTGCCCAAGCTGCGCGGGATGCGCCCCCCGGGCGGCGTGCGCATCCCCATCGCCGGCATCGACCTGATCCGCGGGCCCGACGGCGAATTCCGGGTGCTGGAGGACAACGTGCGCACGCCCTCGGGCGTCTCGTACGTGGTCGAGAACCGGCTGGTCACCAAGCGCATCTTCCAGGGGGCGGTCGACGAGAGCGCGGTCCGCCCGGTCGAGCAATACCCGCTGCAGCTGGCCGAGACCCTGCGGGCGCTGTCGCCGGTCGACGCCGGCGACGCCCGGGTGGTGCTTCTGACCCCCGGCCCGTTCAACTCGGCCTATTTCGAGCACACCTTCCTGGCCCGCACGATGGGGATCGAGCTGGTCGAGCCCACCGACCTGTTCGTCGAGCACGACACCGTCTTCGTGCGCACGACCTACGGCCCCCAGCGGGTGGACGTGATCTACCGGCGGGTGGACGACGCGTACCTGGACCCCGAGTTCTTCCGCCCCGACAGCCTGCTGGGGGTGCCCGGGCTGATGCGGGCCTACGCCGCCGGCAACGTCGCCCTGGTCAACGCCCCCGGCAACGGCTGCGCCGACGACAAGGCGGTCTACCCCTTCGTGCCCGACATGATCCGTTACTACCTGGGCGAAGAGCCCATCCTGGCTCAGGTCGACACCTTCGTCTGCGCGCGCGCGGACGACCTGCACTACGTAATCGAGAATCTGCCCCGGCTGGTGGTCAAGGCGGTCGACGAGGCGGGCGGCTACGGGATGTTGATGGGCCCGCAGGCCACCGCCGCCGAGCGGGACGAGTTCCGGCGCCGGGTGCTGGCCGAGCCCCGCCGTTACATCGCCCAGCACCGGGTCGAGCTGTCCACCTGCCCCACCTGGGATCCCGACCGCGCCCAGCTGGCCCCCCGCCGGGTGGACCTGCGCCCGTTCATCTTGACCCGGCCCTCTGGCTCCTGGGTGCTGCCCGGGGGCCTGACCCGGGTGGCGCTGGTGGAGGGCTCGTACGTGGTCAACTCCAGCCAGGGCGGCGGCTCGAAGGACACCTGGGTCCAGCGGAGCGAGGCCTCGTGATCTCCCGGGTGGCCGACCACTGCTTCTGGTTCGGGCGGTACATGGACCGCGCCGAGAGCACCGCCCGCCTGCTGCAGGCGACCCGCACCCTGGTCTTCGACGCCGACATCCCGGTGACCCAGTGCTGGCAGCCGCTGGTGATCGTGTCGGGCGAACACGCCGCCTTCCTCCAGCGCCACGGCCCCGAGGCGACCGGCAACGGCGAGTCGGTGCAGCACTACATGACCTGGGACCCGGACAACCAGGTCAGCCTGCGCAGCAGCGTGCACGGGGCCCGCGAGAGCGCGCGCGTGATCCGCGACGTGCTGTCCCTGGAAGTGTGGGAGGAGGTCAACGAGCTCTACCTCTGGCTGGGGGGCACCGAGGCGCAGAAGCTGTACCGGGAGAACCGGGAGCAATTCTATCGGCGGGTGCGCAAGGCCACCCAGCTGGTGCTGGGGCTGGTGCGCAGCACGATGTTGCACGACACGCCCATGAGCTTTCTCTGGATGGGGGCGATGCTGGAACGGATGGGTCAGACCGCGCGCATCCTGGACATGCACCACCACACCATGACCCTGGAGCCGACCGTGGAGGCGACGCCGCGGGCTCACCAGATCGTCGAGGTGGCGCTGTGGCTGTCGCTGCTGCGGGCCAGCTCGGGCTACGAGGCGTTCGTCAAGAAGAACCGCGGCCGTGTCTCCGCCCAGGCGGTGGTGTCGTTCCTGCTGTTCGACACCCAGTTCCCGCGCTCGCTGCGCTATTGCCTGCGCTCGGCGCGCAAGATCCTGCAGGACATCTGGCCGCCCACCGCCACCGGCGGGATCGGGCGCCGCTCGCAGACTCGGCTGGACGACCTGGGCGCCTGGCTGGACGGCCGGGCCAGCTCGCTCGAGCCGGCCGGCGTGCACCAGCTTCTGACCCACGTCGTCGACGAGACCGGCCACATCTGCTCCAGCATCGGCGAGGAGATCTGCGGTCCCCAGACCGCGGCGGTGCAGTCCCAGAGCCAGACCCAGTAACAGGAGTCAGCCGTGCCCGAACCGTCCCCCGGCCCCAGCAGCAGCACCAGCAGCACCACCCTCGAACGCGCGGTGGCCAAGCGCAACGGCGCCTCCTTCACCCGGGTGGGCATGGACCCCGGCACCTTCAAGCGGTCGGTGCTCGACCACCTGCTGTACACCTGCGCGCGCGAGCTGCGCGAGGCCTCCGGCCGCGATCTCTACCAGGCGCTGGCCCACACCGTGCGCGACCGCCTGGTGCACCGCTGGCTGGCCACCCAGCGCACCTACCAGGAACGCGACGTCAAGCGGGTGCACTACCTCTCGTCGGAGTTTCTGACCGGCCGCAGCCTGGGCCTGTGCCTGCTGAACCTGGGCCTGTACGAGACCGCCGAGGCCCTGGCCGCCGAGCGCAGCTTCGACCTGGAACAGGTCCTGGATCAGGAGGGTGACCCCGGGCTGGGCAACGGCGGCCTGGGGCGGCTGGCGGCCTGTTTCATGGACTCGCTGGCCACCCTGGCGCTGCCCGCGGTCGGCTGCGGGATCCGCTACGACTTCGGGATCTTCGAGCAGCGGATCGAGGACGGCCGCCAGGTCGAGTTGCACGACAACTGGCTGCACGCCGGCAACCCCTGGGAGCTGCCCCGCCTCGAAGACGCGCTCACCGTGCGGCTGGGCGGACGGACCGAGATGCGCCATGACCCCGACGGCCGCCTGCGGGTCGACTGGATGGCCGACCGCACCATCCTGGGCGTGCCCTACGACTCGTTCATCGTCGGCCACAAGACCGACACCGTGAACACGCTGCGGCTGTGGGCGGCGCGCGCCACCCAGGACTTCAATCTGAAGTTCTTCAACGAGGGCGACTACCGCCGGGCGGTGGAAGAGAAGATCGACTCCGAGAACATCTCCAAGGTCCTTTACCCCAACGACCAGACCGAAGAAGGCAAGGCCCTGCGGCTCAAGCAGCAATATTTCTTCGTGGCCTGCTCGGTGGGGGACATCGTCCGCCAGTTCAAGCGCGTCCACCGCAGCTTCGACCTGTTCCCCCGGCGGGTGGCCATCCAGCTGAACGACACCCACCCCTCCATCGCCATCGCCGAGCTGATGCGCCTGTTCCTCGACGAGGAGGGGCTGGACTGGGACCAGGCCTGGGCCCTGACCGAGCAGACCTTCGGTTACACCAACCACACCTTGATGCCCGAGGCGCTGGAGAAGTGGCCGGTGCCGCTGCTCGAGCGGCTGCTGCCCCGCCACCTGCAGATCATCTTCGAGATCAACCAGCGCTTCCTGCGGCGGGTGCACACCCAGTGGCCGGGCGAGCCCGAGCGGCTGGCCCGCCTGTCGATCATCGAGGAGTCGTCCCCCAAGCAGGTGCGCATGTCCCACCTGGCCACGGTGGGCTCGCACAGCGTGAACGGGGTGGCCCAGCTGCACACCGACCTGGTCGAGCGCCACCTGCTGTCCGACTTCCACGACCTGTGGCCCGAGCGGTTCAGCAACAAGACCAACGGGGTGTCGCCGCGCCGCTGGCTGCTGTATTCGAACCCGCGCCTCACCCGGCTGGTCAGCTCGCGCCTGGGCAGCAACTGGATCGACCGCGACCTGCGCGAGCTGCGGCAGATCGCCCGGCTGGCCGACGACCAGCCGTTCCTGGAGGCGCTGGGCGCGGTCAAGCAGGCCAACAAGCGCGACCTGGCGGTGTTCGTCCAGCGGCGGACCGCCATCGAGCTGCCGCCCGAGGCGATGTTCGTGGTGCAGGTCAAGCGCATCCACGAATACAAGCGCCAGCTGCTGGCCTGCCTGCAGGTGATCGCCCACTACCTCGCGATCAAGCACCAGCCCGACCTGGACACGGTACCGCGCGTTTACCTGTTCGCTGGCAAGGCTGCGGCCGGGTACGCCATGGCCAAGCTGCACATCAAGCTGATCAACGACGTGGCCGCGGTGATCAACAGCGACCCGGTGATGCAGGGGCGGCTGGCCATGGCCTTCCTGCCCAACTACGGCGTGTCGCTGGCCCAGGCCATCATCCCGGCCGCCGATCTGTCGGTCCAGATCTCCACCGCCGGCACCGAGGCCTCGGGCACCAGCAACATGAAGTTCGCCCTCAACGGTGCGCTGACCCTGGGCACCCTCGACGGGGCCAACGTCGAGATCCGGCAGGAGGTGGGGCCGGACAACTTCTTCCTGTTCGGCCTGCGAACCGACCAGGTGGCGGAGGTGTGGCGGCAGGGCTACGACCCGCAGGTTCACATCCAGCGCAGCCCGGCCCTGGCCGAGGCCCTGGCCCTGATCGAGTCCGGCTTCTTCAGCTTCGGCGAGCCCGACCGTTTCCGCCCGATCCTCGACAGCCTGCGAAACCACGACCCCTACCTGATCTGCGCGGATTTCGACGATTACGTGGCCGCCGAGGCGCGCGCCGCCCAGCTGTTCCGCGACCCGCTGGAATGGACGCGCCGCTCCCTGTTCAACATCGCGGGCGCCAGCCGCTTTTCCAGCGACGAGACCATCCGCCAGTACAGCCAGGAGATCTGGGGACTGAAGCCCGTCGCCGTCGACGCGCAGCTGGCCGGCGACAGGTAGCCGCCAGGAAACCGAATAGACATGAAGATGACCACGCCGGTTACCAGAGATTTACCGGCGTGCCGAACAGGCGAAATGGGGGCGACAGTACAAGCGATCCCATGGAAAATGGGAGCCCCCGCAAGCGCACGACCGGCAAAGGATTTTCGCGACGCCGCCTGTTGAAGGCGGCCGGCACCGGCGCCGCCGCCCTCACCACCGCCGAGCTGATCAGCTGTCGCGCTACCTGGGCCAGCGACGCGCCCGAGACCCCCAACCTGCGGTTCGGGATCATCGCGCTGACCGACAACTCGCCCATCGTGATCGCGCACGAGAAGGGGTTGTTCAAGAAATACGGCATCAACTCGACCGTGGCCAAGCAGGCCAGCTGGGCGGCGGTGCGCGATGCGCTCTCGAACGGGGACATCCAGGCCACCCACATGCTGATCGGGATGCCGATCGCGTCGACGATGGGCCTGCTGGGGTCGCCCAAGAAGCCGATGGTCATCCCCTGGCTGCTCAACCGCAACGGTCAGTCGATCACCCTCAAGGCCGAGCTGAAAGGCAAGGTGCAGGCCGATCCCAAGGCGCTGTTACCGCTGGTCATGGACGCCAAGAAGAAGGGCTCGCCCATGACCTTCGCCATGACCTTCCCGCCGGGCACGCACGCGATGTGGACCCGCTACTGGCTGGGGGCCGGCGGGATCAACCCCGACAAAGATGTCGCGCTCATCGTGGTGCCGCCGGCGCAGATGGTGGCCAACATGAAGGTCGGGAAGATGGACGGGTTCTGCGTGGGCGAGCCCTGGAATGCCCGCACCATCGCCGACGGCATCGGCTTCACCGCCCTCAACACCCAGGACATCTGGAAGGATCACCCCGAGAAGGTCTGCGCCTTCACCGCCGAGTTCGCCGACAAGAACCCGAAGACGGTCAAGGCGGTGCTCAAGGCCCTGCACGAGGCCAGCGTCTGGCTGGACGATCTGAAGAACCGCCCCGAGCAGGCGGACATCGTCTCGCGCGCCACCTACATCAACTGTCCCAAGGAGCTGATCCTGGGTCGCATGCTGGGCAAATACGACTTCGGCGACGGACGCACCAAGCAGGATCCGAACTACATGATCTTCAGCTCCCGCAACTGCAATTACCCGCAGCCCAAATACGCCACCTGGTGGCTCACCCAGTTCAAGCGCTGGGGCATGATCCCCGGAGCTCCCGACTACAAGGGCGTGGTGTCCCAGGTGATGCGCCCCGACATCTACGAAGAGGCGATGAAGGAGATCGGTTACAAGCACGGCGGGCGCGATGACAGCCCCGAGACGCTGTTCGACGGCAAGACCTTCGATCCCAAGGACCCGGACAAGTTCGCCTCGGCTCACGACATCAACAACCTGAAGGCCTGAGAGCCTCGCCCGGCGGTGAACCAAACATGAAATCGCGACTGTCCAGTTACCTGCTCCCGCTGCTCGGCTTCGCGGCCCTGCTGGCCCTGTGGGCCTTCTCCAGCGCCACCTGGTCGAAGAACCTGCCCTCGCCCGCCAAGACCTGGGAGGTCAGCAAGACCTACGTGCTCGAGCCGCTGGCCAAGCGGGGCGAGCTGGACCAGGGGATCTTGCGCTTCGCCTGGTATTCCCTGGTGCTGGTGGCCAAGGGCTACGCCATCGCCCTGCTGGTCGGGACGCCGCTGGGGTTCGTGCTGGGCCGCTCGAAGCTGTTTGCCCGCAGCTTCGACCCGGTGATCCAGGTGCTGCGGCCGGTGTCGCCGCTGGCCTGGCTGCCGCTGGGCCTGGTGCTGTTCGGCAAGTCGCACCCCGCCGCGCTGTTCACCATTGCGGTCTGCGCGATGTGGCCCACCGTGCTCAACACCGCGCTGGGGGTCCGATCGATCCCCAGGGACTACCTCAACGTCGCCCGGGTGCTGCAGCTGTCGCCCTGGATGACCTTCCGCAAGGTGCTGCTGCCGGCCGCCCTGCCCTACATGTTCACCGGCTTCCGGCTGAGCCTGGGCATCGCCTGGCTGGTGATCGTGGCGGTCGAGATGTTGACCGGCACACCCGGCATCGGCGGCTTCCTCTGGCAGGAGTACAACAGCCTGATCTACGAGCACATCATCCTGTGCATCCTGTCCATCGGCCTGGTGGGCATCCTGCTCGACCGCATGATGAAGATGGTCGAGGACCGGCTGCGCGTGGCGGAGGCCCGCTGAAGTGGGCTTCCTGGTGCTGGACCGGGTCTGCAAGGGCTACGGCGAGGGCAACGCCCGCACCGAGGTGCTGCGCAACCTCAGCTTGAGCGTGGAGGAGGGCGAGCTCGTGGCGGTGGTCGGGTATTCGGGCGCGGGCAAGACCACGCTCATCTCGATGGTGGCGGGGCTGCTGGCGCCCGACGCGGGCACCATCACCATGGAGGGCCGGCCCATCACCGGCCCGGGCCCCGAGCGCGGGGTGGTGTTCCAGAACTATTCGCTCTTACCCTGGCTGAGCGCCTACCAGAACATCCACCTGGCGGTCGATCAGGTGTACGGCGACTGGACCCCGACGCAGAAGCGGGCCTGCGCCGAACGTTTCCTCGACCTGGTCAAGCTGGGCCACGCGCGCGACAAGCGCCCGCACGAGCTGTCGGGCGGCATGCGCCAGCGGGTGGCGCTGGCGCGCGCGCTGGCCACCAACCCGCGGGTCATGTTGATGGACGAGCCGCTGGGCGCGCTGGACGCCCTGACCCGCGCCACCTTGCAGGACGAGATCGAGCGCATCTTCCTCGGCTCGGGCGAGGGCGCGGTCGGGCGCAAGACCATCTTGCTGATCACCAACGACGTCGACGAGGCCATCCTGCTGGCGGACCGGATCATCCCGCTGAGCGCGGGGCCGGGCGCCGAGCTGGGGCCAGAGGTCAGGGTCGACGTGCCCCGGCCCCGCGACCGCAAGACCCTGAACAAGGACCCGCGCCTGCGCGCCGTCCGCGCCGAGGTGCTGGCCTACCTGCTGGGCCCCGGCAGCCGCCGCGCCCGCGCCGCCCGTGCCCCCGCACCCGCGCAGGAGGTAGCGGCCTGATGGCGACCCGCAAGCGACTGACGGCGGTCCCCGACGACCTGCCCGCGCCGGTGCGCGATCCAGCGTCCGACGCGCGATACCTCGAGTTCTCCCGGCTGTCCAAGGCCTTCCCGAGCGCCGATGGGCGCCCCGTGCCGGTGGTCGAGGACTTCGACCTGCCGATCGAGAAGGGCGAGTTCGTCTGCCTGATCGGTCACTCGGGCTGTGGCAAGTCGACGGTCCTGTCCATCGCTGCCGGTCTGGCCGACGCCACTCTGGGCGGCGTGCTGCTCGACGGACGCGAGGTGACCCAGCCCGGCCCCGACCGCGGGGTCGTGTTCCAGTCGCCCTGCCTGCTGCCCTGGTTGAGCGCGCTGGAAAACGTCTCGCTGGGGGTGGATCAGGTGTTCGCCGCCCGGCCCCGCCGGCAGCGGCGGGAGATCGCCGCGCATTACCTCCAGCTGGTGGGACTGGGGGAGGCGCTGGACAAGAAGCCGTCCGAACTGTCGGCGGGCATGCGACAGCGGGTGGGCATTGCCCGGGCCTTTGCCCTCTCCCCCAAGGTGCTGCTGCTGGACGAGCCGTTCGGCATGCTGGATTCATTGACCCGCTTCGAGCTGCAGCAGGTGCTGATCGAGCTGTGGGCCCAGGATCGCAAGACCGCGCTGATGGTCACGCACGACGTCGACGAAGCGCTGTTCCTCTCGGATCGGGTCGCCATGATGACCAGCGGCCCGCGCGCCCGGCTGGGCGGCGTCCTGTCGATCCCCTTCCCCCGCCCCCGCGACCGCGCTTCGATGACGGACGACCCCCGCTACGATGAGCTCCGCGAGTCGCTGATCGGTTTCCTCAACAGCCAGCAGCACGAGCAGGACCGGGACGCCGGC
>JBKPRZ010000124.1:0-3643 GCA_046734815.1 Myxococcota bacterium
CGCGGATCCAGGTCGCGTCCAGGCCATCCTGCTCGACGCGGGCTGGGCGGAGATCGACATCCAGAAGATCGATCGAACCTGCACCTTCCCGGAAAAGGATCTGCTCCCCTACTTGACCCGCCTCGGCCCGGTCGGCCGCGCCCTCCAGGAGGCCGACGATCGCACGCGAAGCGCGGTGGTCGAGAGGTTGAGCGCCGCCTTCGCCCCCTTCGTTGGCCAGGGCAAAGCCCGCTTCGACGCCGCCTGCTGGCTGGTGGCCGCCCGGACACCCTGACGTGCCCGCGTTCCGCGGATCGGCCCTCACGTAAAACAACCGTAAAACCGCGCCCGGCGGGCCCGGCCCGGGCCGGGAATAATCGGGACCTCGATGGTTTGAGGGTGGCACTCACCACACCTCACCCGCACCCGAGGAGACCCGATGCGACAGCTCTCCGTACGATCCGTGTTCTGTGCCGTTCTTGCGCTGGCTGGCTCCGCCTGCGGCGGGAAGGACGACGGCGCCACCACCGGCGGCAACACGGCCAGCAACCAGCCGGTCACCGTTTACTTCGGCACGTACACGCGGGGCTGGGCCTGTCCGCCACCGGAGACCGCCGGTGGCCCCTGCACCAGCAAGGGCATCTACCGCGCCAGCTTCGACCCCCGGACCGGGACGCTCGGCGAGCCAGCTCTGGCCGCGGAGAGCGACAACCCCTCGTACCTCGCCATCAGCGCCGACGGGCGCCATCTTTATGCGGTCAACGAGGTCGACGACTACAAGGGCGAAAAGAGTGGGGCGGTCAGCGCTTTCGCGATCGACAGCGCAGGCGCGCTGACCCTGATCAACCAGCTGTCGTCGCACGGGGCCGACCCCTGCCACCTGTCGATCGCCGGCGGCGGCGGCAGTCTGCTGGTGGCCAACTACACCGGCGGCAACGTCTCCAGCTACCACATCGGGCCCGGCGGCGAGCTCAGCGAGGGCAACACCCTGGCGAACCCGGGCGACCACGGGCCGCACATGAACCAGGACTCTGCCCACGCGCACTTCATCGTCGAGGGGCCGACCGCGAACCTGGTCTACGTGGCCGACCTCGGTCTGGACAAGGTGCTCCTCTACGACCTGGATCCGGCGGCCGGCAAGCTCTCGCCCCACACCGCCCAGCCCTTCGTGATGGTCACGCCACCCGGCAGCGGGCCGCGCCACATCGCCATCCACCCGAACCAGCGCTTCCTCTACACCAACAACGAGCTGGGCACCTCCGCCTCGGTGTTCGCGCGCAATCCCTCGAGCGGCGCCCTGGAGGCCGCGGCGGCGCAGACCATCAGCACCATCGCGCTGCCTTACAGCGGCGCCAGCGACAACGCCGAGATGCAGATCTCGCCCGACGGTCGGTTCGCGTATGTCTCGAACCGAGGCGACCACAACAGCATCACCACCTTCTCCATCGACCCCGCGACGGGGAAGCTGCAGTTCGTGGAAAACATGCCCACCGGTGGGCGCATCCCGCGCGACTTCAAGATCGATCCGACCGGCAAGTTCCTGCTTGTGGGCCACCAGGCCTCCGACGACGTGATGGTGTTTGCCATCAACGCCGCCAGCGGCCGGCTCCAGCCTCAGGGACCGTCGGTCAAGCTGTCCAAGGTGGTCAACTTCGCCTTCCTTCCCCGCAGATGAATCGGGCCCGAGCCGGGGTAGGCCGTCACTCGGCCGCTTGCAAGGGGGGCTCGCCGGCGGGCTCGGAGTCGCCGGCCAGCATGGCGGAGACGCGGCTGGGGACCAGGACGCCGGTGGCGGCCAGCAGGCCCAGGAAGGCGACGGTGCCGGCGCCGGCGCCGGCCAGCAGCTGCAGGCCGGCGCCGACGGGCAGGCGGCCGCTGAGCCAGAAGGCCACCTGCATGCCCGCGCAGGCCAGGGCCAGACGGAGCCAGGGCACGCGCCGCAGACCGGCCGCGAAGGTGCGCAGGATCGGGACCAGCAGCAGCACGGTCTCGAGGGCGTTGCGCACCAGCCACGAGATGATCGCGCCCACCACGCCCAGCTGGGTGATGCAGACCAGGGTGACGATGAAGCTGACAACAGTGGTGATCATCTCGACCCGCGAGGTCACCTCGATGCGCCCGGTGGCTTGCAGCGCGCAGGTGAACCCCGAGCCGATCGCGGCGAGCGGCAGCGACCAGGTGGTCCAGCGCATGACCTGGGCGCACAGCCCGGGGTCGCTGGGAAAGAGGATCCCGGATACCCAGCCGGACAGGAAGCAGATCCCCATGGTGGCGGGCAGGGTCAGCAGCAGCAGCAGGGTCAACATGTGCCCGACGGTCTCGTTCAGGTCGCGCTTCTCGCGCTGGCGGCGGGCGATCTTGGGAAAGTAGAAGGACGCCAGGCCGTAGGGGATGGTGATCAGGCGGCTGGCGGGGATGTTGCCGGCGACGAACAGAGCGTTGTCCCCGTAGCCCGACACCTTGGGCAACACCAGCGCCTCGGCGCGCTCCTGGAACGACACCACCAGACGCGCGCGCGATTGCATCCGGCACTCGCGCAGCAGCTCGCGGTAGCGGGCCGGCCGCCAGGTCAGCCGCACGGGCGTGTGTCGGTGCACCGACAGGCCCATGGCCACCGCGCCGAACAGCGGGTTGGCCAGGTAGCTGAGGGACAGCACCACCGGTCCGAAGCCGGCCGCGCATACCAGCACGCTGGCCAGGGTGACGGCCAGGCCGCCGGCGAAGGTGGCGTTCGTGTAGGCCAGGAAACGCTCCTGACCCTCCAGCACGTCGGCGAACGAATAGGCGACGGCGGTGAGGATGTTGCCCAGCGAGGCGACGGCCGCGCAGGCCAGCACCACCCGCGAATAACCCAGCACCACGCAGGCGGCGATGGCGATGACGCCGCCCAGGACGGCCAGCAAGGTGCGCAGGACCAGCTGCTCGCCCAGTCGTTCGGTGGCATGGGTGGGGTCCTGCGCGATCGATCGAACGAAGTATGGCCGCAGGCCCAGGTAGCTCAGCACGCCCAGCGCGGTGGTCAGCGCCACCGCGGTCTGCCACTGGCCGACGTTGATCTGACCCTGCTTGCGGAAGATGTACACCATCGCCGGCAGCCCGATGATGTTCAGCACCAGCGGCTGGGTCGCCAGGTACAGGCTCTCGAACGGCCGGGACCTTTGTCGACCCGGACTCATGAATAAGTTCCCGCGCGCATAGCAGTCGGCATGGGGCTCTTTAACGGTATCGGCAAGACGACGCATCTGACAAAGGAAACGCCTGCCGTGTCGTACGTTCCTCAGGATCCTGAGGCCCGTGGTTCCCGCGCGGTGGCGCCGACGCCGTTGCAAGATGGGGCGCACGCGGTGTCTGTCGATCCCGCACCGGCTCGGGGCGCACTCCGTCAACCATCTCCGGGACCCTCGGAGAGACCCGGGCCCGTGGAACGGGTGTTGCTTCATCCGGTCTGCCCCGACCGCATCTTCACCAGCTGGAGCCAGACATGAACCGCACGTCCATCTTCACTTTCGCGGCGATCGCCACCCTCGCCGGCACCCTCACGATCTTCGGCGCCTGCCCCGGGGGAAACCCCGGTGGCACGGGCGGCTCCGGTGGCAGCGGGGGCTCCGGGCAAGCCGGCGCCGGCGGCCAGCCCGAGGGCGGCGGTCGCGGCGGCGGTCAGGCC
>JBKPRZ010000125.1:0-10859 GCA_046734815.1 Myxococcota bacterium
CCTGGAAGGCAAGCCAAAGCTCCTCCGCTACGACGGCAAAGAACACGCCGAGAAGCCAGGCTAGCAACAGTGTCCGTCAGCGGCAGTCGCTCATCTTCTCGATGTCGTGAAAGCCCTCGGGGCCGATGGTCCACCAGTTGGTGCTGCTGAGCGGGGTCTGGCCGGTGGTGTCGAACTCCAGCATGCCCGACAGGGGTTGGTAGGCGACCTCCACGCCGTCGGCCAGCAGACCCAGGCCCCGGTCCAGCTGGTTCCAGCTCACCGGCTCGCCGCCCGAATGCGTGACCTTCTGGATGTGGGTGCCCAGAGCGTCGCCGGAGGGGATGGCCCTGTCTTGCACCACCGCCCGCTGCAGAGCCAGCGCGGCGATGGCGGCGGCATCGTAGAAGGAGTAGGCGTCGTCCAGGGGCTGGTCCTGCCAGCGGGCGGCGAAGGCGCTCCGGAAGCTGGCCGCTCCCGACACCGTGCCGCTGGACACCCCGTGCGCACCCGCCATGCTGCCGGCGGGAATGGTGTCCAGCAGGGCGGGCGTGTGCAGGGTGGGGGCCAGGTACCAGCCGAACGGATCGTGCAGGGTGCCGGCGGCGGCCAGCGTGTAGACCAGGGCCGAGGCGGTGGAGGGCAGGGTGGCCAGCACCAGCGCATCGGGGGCCATCGCCGCGATCGCCTGCACCGTGCTCTGGTCGGGTAGCTCGTCGGTGGGCACCACCAGGGTGGGCAGGTCGTACAGCGCTGCCAGCTGATACCCCAGCTGCGCGTCGTAGCCGTTGGTGTCGCGGATGACCAGCGCGCGCTCGCGCCCGTCGGCGCGCAGCTCGGCCACCAGCTCGCAGGCGATGCGCTTGGCCGGCGCGCCCATCACGAACCAGGCGTGGGGCTTGTAGATCGACGAGTCGGCGGTGGCGTAGCTGGGCATGATCACGGTGCGGTCGGCCAGCAGGAACTTCAGCGCCACCCCCATGTCGATGGTGTCGGGTCCGATCACCACCGCCGCCCCCGCGTCCACCAGCTCCTGCGCGGGTGCCCGCACCAGCTGCGGATCGCTGCCGGTGTCGCGGGCCATCAGCGCCAGCGGTCGTCCGCCCACCCCTCCGGCCCGGTTGACCGCCTCCAGCGCCATCATCAGCGCCCGCTCGGAGTTCACGCTGTTGGCGGCCAGCGGCCCCGAATACGACAGCAGCAACCCGACCGGGATGGCCCCCGCCGGCTCGGCCGGCTCCTCGCTGCACGCCAGACACGCCAGCGCCAGGCCAGCCAGGCAGACCGCCACTGTGCTCGACCGCCCTGGCATCACTTGCTGGTGTTCTGCACGATGGCGGTGTTGGCCATCTGCTGCATGTCCTCGAGCGCCTTGTCGACCGTGGTGGTGCCGGCCACCACTGCCCAGAACTGGTTGAGCACCCCGCCGACCACCGGCTGCAGGGCCGGGACCGGGATGAAGCCCTGCCAGCGGCCGTGCTCGAGCAGCGGCTGCACTTCGGCCAGCGACGGGTTGGCGGCCGCCACGCTGGCGGTGCCGTTGGCCTTGAGCGCGGGCAAGGCGCCCGTCACCAGCGACCACTTGCGCATGTTCTCCGCCGACAAAGCCAGCGAGCGGGCGATGTCCCAGGCCACCTTGGGGTTGCGGGTGGTCCTGGGGACCGCGTACGACCAGCCCGAGTCCTGCGCGAACTTGTGCTCGGTGCCCACCATGGGCGGCAGCGCGTGGTACTCGTACCGCCAGGTGCTGCCGGCCGGGACCCGCACCTGGGTGCTGTTGAGGCCCCAGGTGCCGACGTAACCCATCACGCTCAGCGGCTTGGCCGGATCGTTCCAGCCGTAGCCGCTGGCCCCCGCCGACAGACGTTCGGTCACACCGGTGTTCCGGGGGGGCACCAGGCTGGGGAACATGATCTTCTTGTCCTGCACCCAGCTGACCATCTCGACCAGCGACGCGCGCGCCTCCGGCGTCTGGTAGTTGTAAAGCCCCGTGTTCGAGTCGCGGTACTGGCCGCCGCGCTGGAGGATCTGGGCCTGGAAGATGCTCCAGACGCTGATCGGCCAGTCGGTGCTGATGTCCAGCCCGTTGGCCTTGGGCGTGCCGCCGGCGTCGTATTCGGTCAGCGCCGAGGCGTCGTCGATGAACGCGGCCCAGCTGGACCAGCCGGGCGCGCGGCCGGGGAAACGCGCCTCCCACTTGTCCATGTTCACCACCACCCCGCCGTATTCGAGGTTGTACTCCACCGGCAGCCCCTTGAGCTTGCCGTCGCAGGTAGACCCGGCCAGCGGCGCCTCGAAGAAGGTGTTCTGCGCCTCGGCCAGGGTGCTGACGTCGTCGGGCACGTCGGTCAGATTGCTGGTGTACTGGCACATGCGCGACGGCGGCATCATCAACAGGTCATAGCTGAACTGATCCCGGGTCAGGTCGGCCAGCAGGCTGGCCTCCAGGGTGTTGAACGGGACGGTGGTGTCCTCGATCTTCACGTTGGGATGCTCGGCCATGTACGCCTGGAAGAATGCCGTGTCCGCGGTGACGTAATTGGGGTTGTCGTGCCGCAGGTATTTGATGACGACCGTGGGCGGCGTGGTCGGCTCTCCCCCGCCGCCACCCCCGCCGCAGCCCCCCAGCGCCAGCACCGTCAGCAGCGCGCAAGAACGTGCGCGCTCGTACAGCCAGGTCCCGCGCCTGGACCGTCGCGATGTCCACATCTCCGTCCCTCCCTCGGTGCCTGCGCCAGCCAGGTCGCCCCTGCACCCGCTTCACAGCGCACCCGCTACTTTTTTACGCCTGTTTCATCCCGGCCGCCAAGGGGGCCGCCGGCAACGTGAAGTAAAAAGTGGCCCCCGGCTCCGTCTGGGGCGCCGATTCGACCCAGATCCGACCGCCGTGCAGCTCGATGATCTTGCGGCAGATGGCCAGGCCGATGCCGGTGCCGGGGCGCTCGGCCCCGTGCAGCCGCTGGAACATGACGAAAATGCGCTCGCGGTAACGGGGGTCGATGCCGATGCCGTTGTCCCGGACCGCGATCTGCCAGCCCTCGGCGCCTTTCGATTCGGCGGTGATGTGGACCCGCAACGGCTGCCCGCCGCGGTAGCTGATGGCGTTGGTCAGCAGGTTGCGCATCAGCTGCGCCAGCCGGGTCTGGTCCCCCAGCACGATGGGCAGGGGGTCGTGCGTGATCTGTGCGCCGCTCTCGGCCACGGCCATGTGCACGTCGGCCAGGGCCATGTCGACCACCGTGTTCAGATCGACGGGCGCGCCCGCCAGCGCCTCGCGGCCCACCCGCGCGTAGTTCAGCAGATCGCCGATCAGGTTCTTCATGCGCCGCACCCCCGCCAGCACGTGCTCGAAGTAGACCTCGGTCTCGGCGTCCAGCTGGGTGCCCAGCCGCCGCCGCACCAGCTGCGCGTAGCTGGAGACCGCCCGCAGCGGCTCCTGCAGATCGTGCGAGGTCACCGCGGCGAAGCGCTCCAGCTCCTCGTTGGACCGCTTGAGCTCGGTGGCCCGCCGCTCGGCCATGGCGGTCCGCTCGGCCACCCGCTGCTCCAGGGTGGCGTTGAGGGCCAGCAGCTGCTCCTCGGCGCGCTTGCGCTCCAGCACCGCCGCCTCGATCCGCTCGAGCATGTGGTTGAAGGCCTGCAGCGCCAGGCCCACCTCGTCCCGCCCGCGCTCGGGCACCCGCAACGTGTAATCGTGGCTGCTGGACACCTTCTGCGCGGTGTCGGCCAGCTCGAGGATGGGCGCCGAGACCAGCCGCTGCAGCTGGGCGGTCAGCAGCACCGCCGCCAGGCCGGCGCCGCTGAGCACCATCAGCAGCACCAGCGCGAACACCCGCAGGCGACGCTGCAGCTCGGCCAGGGTGGCCTCCAGCCGCAGGGCGCCGGCGGACTGCCCCTCCACCAGCACCGGGTGATACACCACCAGCCGGTCGCCCCGGATGCCCGCCTGGGTGACGTCCGCCTCCGACGGACAGCCGCCGCCCTCGCCCGCCCGCCGGTAGTCGGCGAAGAGGAACCCCTCGCTGTCGTACAGGCAGGCCGAGACCACGTCGGCGCGCGAGCCCAGCGCGCTCAGCGCCTTGCGGGCGCTGTCGGCGCGTTCGAAGATCAGCGTGGCCGACAGGTTCTGGCCGACGATGTCGGCGGTGCTCTGCAGCTCGTGGGTCAAGGTGTCGCGGTGGCTGCGCATCTCGAACACGGTCAGGGCGCCGCCCGCCAGGGTCAACGCCAGCAGGGTGGTCGACAGCGCCAGGGCGAACAGCTTGGCGCGGATCGAGAACACCGCCCTCATGGCCGCCGCTCCTCGGGTGCCGGTGTCTGGGTGGGGGCACCGTCCACCTTGCGCCCGTGGTTCAGCAGCTGGGCGTCGAAGGCCAGGACGCTGCGCTTGACCGCCGGCACGTTGACCTCGAAGTTCACGAAACGTTCCTGGTCGGGCCCGCGTGTCTCTTCGAAGAGATTGAAGTACAACCCCCGCGCGGCGAACCCGGCCGTGTCCCCGACCGTCAAGATGGGCTTGCCCGCCACCGCCGCCGCCACCTGGGCCACACGGGGCGCGGCGCTGCTGGCCAGGTAGATGAGGTGGCAGCCCGACAGGTCCGGCGCGCCTTCGGCCGGCAGGCGCCGCACCTCCACCGGGTGGTCCTTGAACCGGCGGGCGCCTGCCAGCTTGATCAGCTCGGCGGCGGTGTCGCTGCTGCCCAGCAGGCACAGCACGAACCGCCCATCGGGCGGCAGCTTGTGCGCCGGCCAGTCGATGAGGCGCGTGAACTGCTCGATGAACAGCGCCTTGCGACGGGCCACCTGCGCGCCCGGGGTGCGGTCCTGGGCCAGCGCGTCCGTCTCCGCGCCACCGGCCAGCGTGCTGGCGGCGACGAACACCAGCAAGCGACCGAGCAGGGCAGGAGCGCACCTCGGGCGAGACATCGCGTCACCGGGAGAGGCTGGCCTGCAGGAAGATGGCCCGCGGAGCCAGCGGATAATCCACCCCATTGAAGCCAGGGGCTGGCCCGGTGGCTCCCAGCAGGTTCTTGCCGCTCAGGGAGAACGACACTTCTGGCCCCGGCCGTCGCAGCAGGCGGATCCCGCGGGTGGCCAGGTTGGCCTCCAGCAGGAAGTATGGCGACAGGGTGTACGGGCCGCGGTTGAGCAGGATATTGGTCTCGCTGGCCCGCCGCGGGCCGATGTACGAGCCCAGCACCGCCAGCCGCAGCGGCAGCATCGGCGGCTGGACCGCCACCCCCGCGTGCAGCATGTAGCGCGGGTAGATCGTGCCCTCCCGGCCGATCACCTGGCGGGCGTAGCCCTCCTGTCCGGTGGTGAGCACCGTGTGTTGCAGCTCGAAGCTGAGGTGGCCGTTCAGCCAGTCGCCGACCCTCAGCTGGACCAGGTTCTCCCAGGACAGCGTGGCGGTGCGGGCCACGTTGCGCGCCACCTTGTTGATGCCGGTCTGGATGAACTCGGTCTTGTCGTCGAGCACGTTGTAGGCGACGTCGGTCGACAGGTTGACGGCGGCGTCCGGCGTCCACTCGATCTGCGCTTCGTACGTGTTGACGTATTGCGGGCGCAGGTTCGGGTTGCCCACCACGTCGCCCGCGGCGGCAGGCACCGCGTACAGCAGGTAGGGCGAGGGGGCGGCGAAGGCGCGGCCGTGCAGCAGCTTGGCGTGCAGGTCGGGACGCGGGCTGCCCACCAGCCCCACCCGGCGCGACAGCTGATCGCCATAGATGTTGTGCCAGTCGTAGCGCAGGCCCGCCGTCAACCCCAGCCGCCCGTCGTAGGCCTGGCCGGTGGCCTGCAGATAGGCCCCGGCGTTGAAGAAGGTCTTGCGCCCCTGATAGATGCTGGCGTCGGGGATCACCTCGCCCGGCTGCACGCCGGCGGTGGCCTGCTTGGCCACGGTGATGCGCGAGGGCAGCTGCTCGTCGTCGATCAGGACACTGCCGCCGCCCGCCAGGGTGAAGTGACGGCCCGGCGTCCAGCGCAGGTCGGCGTCGGCGTCGGCCCCCCGGAACTGCAGCCGGGGCTGCACGTAATAGAACTCGCTGCCCACCTCCAGGCGGTTGTCGTCGCGGGTGCCCCCGCGGAACGCGGCCGCCCGCAGCGATGTCTCGAGGTCGTCGGTCAGCCGCGCCTCGCCCTGCACGCCGGCGCGCAACTGCCACAGCGACACGCGGTTCTCCGAGAAGGTGCCCAGCCGGTCGTAGCCGTGGGCCAGCTGGATCAGCGACCCGAACTCCGAGCCGCGCGAGATCCCCGAATAGTGGCCGAACAGACGCAGCAGCCGGCCGGCGCCCGGCCGCAAGCTCAGGCTCGCGATGGCGGAGTCGGAGGCCTGATCCAGGCCGGTGGCGGCGCGCGCGTCGCGGTTGTACGGGGGCAGGCGGGGCGCGGGCGAGCTGGCCGGCAGCTCCAGTCCCGACAGGTCCTGGCGCGTGCGTCGGTAGGCGAGCAGCCCCTCGAACATCCCGCGCTTGCCGGTGGCCGACAGGTCGACGTCGGTGGCCAGCTTCTCGCCCGCCCGCCCCAACGCCACGGTGGCGCCGCCGCCGGTGGCCTCGGGGGCACGCGTGCGGATGTGGATCATCCCCAGAAAAGCGTTGGCCCCGTAAAGTGCCGAGGCGGGGCCGCGGATCACCTCGATGCGATCGACCGCGGACAGCGGGATCAGCTCGGGCCCCAGGCCGATGCCCCCGGTGGGCAAGAACGAGATCGGGTGGCCGTCGATCAGCACCTTGATCACGCTGCTGTCCGCGTAAAGTCCACCGGTGTTGCCGCGCACGGCGACGTTGGGGAGGGTGTGATCGTCGATGACGTAAAAGCCCAGCAGGTGCGCCAGCAGCTCGGCCACCGTCCGGTAGCCCCAGATCGAGAACTGCTCGCGTGTGATGGTGGTGACGATCGACGGTGCGTCGTAGCTGCGCTGGGCGGCGCGCGCCGGTGTCCACACGTCCACCGGGGTGTTCAGCAGGGTGTTCAGGTCCAGCCGATCGATCAGCTGGTTCTCGTCGATCTCCTCCGGGGCCTTCGCAGGGTGCGCGGCCTCGGGCGGCGGCTGGTCCGCGCGCGCGCCGCTGGCGCCGAGCACCGCGGCTACGGCCAGCAGCATCGCGGGCGACCGGGGCGGGCCTGCAGGATGCCCCTGCATCACCGGCCCGTCACCGCTGCGGCCACCCTTCACGACCTGAGCATAGCCAAATAAGGGCGCGCCCTTGCACATCTTTGGGACGTCAGGACTGCTGGCTGCACCCGACCAGGACGCCCGGCCGCAGCGCGCGCCATCGGGGTGACGACGGGCCGCCCGAGGCGACTCTAATCAGGAAGCAGCCATGCGTATCTCTCCGACTGTCATGCGAACCCTCAAAGCGCTCCCCAACCCTCCCCGTGCGATCCTGATTGCGTCGCTGGTCGTCTGCGGTTTCGCGTGCGGATTGAGCGAGATGCCCGAGCCGGGAGCGGCCACGCCCGGTGGCTCGCCCGGCGCTGGCCAGCCCACCGACCCGCCCGGCACCACCCCGCCGCCGCCCCCGGGGATGAACCCGGCGCCCGCGCCGACGGGCAACAACCCCACGCCGCCCCCGGCCGGCAACCCGCCGCCTGCCAGCGGGGGCATGCCCGGGACGATGCCGCCGCGACCGCCGGGCAACATGAACCCGCCACCCGCCATGCCGCCGCCGCCGGGCGCCGCCGGTCTGATGGTGGGCGGGGTGTTTTACCCGAAGGACAAGGTCATCGTGACCCTGCACCTCGGCCACTCGAACGCCGCCGGCCGCACGAACGTGCCGATGAACATGCGCCCGATGTACTTCGAGACCGATCCGAAGCTGTGGGCCTACGCCAAGGGCGGCAAGATCACGCCGGCGAAGGAGCCGCTGTCCGGGGACCGGCTCACCGGGATGAACAACGCCGGGCCGGGCATGGCCATCTTGCACACGGCGCTGGAGCACGCGCCCGACAGCGGCCTGGTGTTCGTGCACATCGGCCGCGGCCACGACGGGTCGATCGGTGGGTTCTGCCGCAGCTTCCGCAAGGGCGCGTTGCTGTACGACTTCGTGATGGGCCCGGCGATGGAGCTCAAGGGCAAGGTCACCTTCGCCGCCATCTTCACCATGCTGGGGGTCAACGAGTTCCGCCGGGACAACGACAACATCCCGCGCTTCAACGAGTGCATGGCCGGCATCGCCGCCGACATGCGCGGCGACCTGGGCGACCCGAACATCCCCTTCATGATGGGCGACCTGGAAGACGGCGCCCGCGGCCCCTTCGACCCCAGCCAGCCGTATTCGATGGCCGAGCGCGAGCAGCTGCGTATCGCCTCGGAGAAGATCCCCCGCTCGGGTCTGATCAACACGGTCGGCATCCCCATGTCCGACGACCACCACTTCAACCTGGTGGGCTACAAGATGTGGGCCGAGCGCGGCTTCGAGATCATGCGGGGCAAGAACCTGGTCCCCTGGGCCACCACCGTCCCCAAGATGACGGTGCCGTAGGCGCCGGACCGTCCCGCGCGCCGCGGCTCGCGGGTTTTGCCGTCGCGCGAAGCCAGGGCCCGCGCCATCGCCAATCCACCCGCCAGACCGACGACGGGGCGTGCCGTGCTTGCGCCGCCGTCGCCGTGATAAGACCGGCGGCTCTTGGCGAGCAACCAGAATTATTCGCGCTGGCCGCACCTGGCGGTCGCCCTCGGTTTCTGCGGCGCCGCCGCGGCCATGCGCACCGTGGCCGTCCCGCTGTTCGTCACGCGGGACCTCGGCGGGTCCACCGCCCAGCTGGGGCTGCTGCTGGGGCTGACCACCGCCACGGCGATGGTGATCGAGCTGAACATCGGCCGCCGCTCGGACCGCTTCGCCCGCCGCTTCCTGTTCATCGCCGCCGTGGCGGTGTGGCTGGCCATCGGCTTTGCCGCCGCCTCCCGGGTCGGCAGCTTCGGGGCGTTGTTGCCGTTCGCTCCGCTGGTGTTCGCATTCGCCGGCGTGCCCACCTCGCAGCTGCTCAGCGTCGGTCGCCTGCGCCTGACCGGCGAGCGCAGCCGGTTGATGTTCAGCACCTTGCGCGCCTGCTTCTCGGTCGGCTTCGCCCTGGGCCCGGCGCTGGTGGCCCCCTTCCTGACCGCCGGCGGCCCCCGGCGGGCGCTGTGGCTGATCAGCGGCTGCTGGACCATCGCCGCCACGCTGACCCTGCTGGCCGCCGACCGCCGACCGCCGGCCCCGCGGCCAGCGCGCGAGGAGCCGTTCTGGCGCCCTTCGCTGCTGCCGCTGGTGGTGGGCTTCATCCTGATCATCTCGGTGGACTGCCTGCGGTCGGCGTTCGTGGCCGTGTTCGCCGATCGCGAGCTGCACGCCAGCAGCGCGATGATCCCGTTCGTGTTCACGACCTCGTCGGCGCTGAACCTGGCCTTCATGCCGGTCAGCGGCGCGCTGGCGGATCGGGTGGGCGCGCGGCCGGTGGTCGTCGCCTGCGCCTGCATCGGGGCGCTGGCCGCGCTGGGCACGTCGCTGGTCACCAGCGGCTGGCAGCTGCTGGGCCTGCAGCTGCTGCACGCCGCTTACACCGGCGGCGTGCTGTCGGTGGGCCTGTCGCTGATGCAGGACCAGTTCGCCGGCCGCCCCGCCCTGGGCGCGAGCCTGTACAGCATCAGCTTCCAGCTGTCCAACGTGGTGTCCGGGCTGGGCGGCGGAATCGTCGCCCAGCGGTTCGGCCTGCGCCCGGTGTTCGCGGGCGCCGCCATCGCCGCCCTGACCGGCGCCGCGCTGCTGGCCCGCTCGTCCCCGCCGCCCCGGCCGATCGATGGGCCGACGCGAGCCCCGTGAGGGACAGCGCCATGATGGTGGACGATCGTCCGTGAGCATCGTCGGCATCCTGGGCCTCGCGCTGGCAGTGGCCATGGATGCCACCGCGGTCGCGGCTGCGCGCGGGCTCGCTGCGCCACGCGTCCGTCTCCGACACGCCTTGCTGGTGGGCGGCCTGTTCGGCGGGGCCCAGGCGCTGATGCCCCTGCTCGGGTGGGCCGTCGGCGACCGTGTCGGCCCCCTGGTTGCCCGCTGGGACCACTGGGTGGTGTTCGCGCTGCTGGGCGGGATAGGCGCGAAGATGTTGTGGGAGGCGCGCGCCGTCCGGACGGGTCCAACCGGGCCCGAGGGCCGGAATCGCTCTCACCGCCGCGACCCGTTCGGGCTGGGACCGTTGCTCCTGCTGGCCCTCGCCACCAGCATCGACGCATTCGGCGTGGGCATCACCCTCCCGATGCTCGGCGCCCCGCTGGCCACGTCGATCCTGGTCTTCGGTCTCACGACCGCGCTGCTCAGCGCCGCCGCCCTGTTCGCCGCGCGCCAGCTGGGAGGCCGCTTCGGCGGCGCCCTCGACGCGCTCGGCGGCCTGATCCTCATCGGCGTGGGAGCCCACATCGTGATCCAGCATCTGCGAGCTCGGTGATCGACAGCGCTGAGCTCAGGGGGGAAACAGACAGGCGCGCGGGATGATCTCCTGGCGCTGCGAGCGGCTGGACCAGGAGAGCCTGGCAACCGCCTGCTCGGTCGCGTCGTAGTACTCCAGCCGGATCGCGTACCTCTGATTGGCCGTCAGACCGATGCTGCCCGCATGGGAGGTGGACTCCTGGTCCACCCACTTGTCGATGAGCAGCTGGCCGTCGACCCACAGCCGGACGCCGTCATCGGTCAACGTGCTGAAGGTGTAGGTCTCCGAGAACAGAGGCATCACCTGTCCGGTCCAGCGCACGGAGAACTGGTCGGCGTTCACACCGGCCAGCGGCGAGCCGTAGCCCCAGTCGAAGTCGACGGTGGGGTCCACCCGACGCCCGTCGGGCACCGAGGTGTCCCCCACATCGAGAGCCACCCCATCGTAGTAGTCGCCAAGCAAGCCCG
>JBKPRZ010000126.1:0-7141 GCA_046734815.1 Myxococcota bacterium
CTGCCAGCCCGCCCGCCCGGGCTCGCCCGCGGGCGCCTGCTTCAGCTCACCCGCCTGCACCGCCGGCGGCGCCGGCGCAGCCACCGCGGCCGACAGGGCTGCCGGGATCTCCAGGTGCTGGGCCGCGGTGACGTCCACCCGCTGGACGTGCGTCTTTCCCGCTCCCTCCACCGACAGCTGGTGCGGCCCCGGATCGAGGTAGATGGGCCTGTCCTGGGGCGTGCGGCCCACGTCGCGCCCATCGACGAAGATGCTCGCTCCGATCACGTCCGCGCGTACCTGCAGCTGGGCCACTTGCGGGCGCAGCGACTGGACGGCTTCCTGCGCATGCGTGCGGGTTTCGGCCGGCGCCCGGGGCGCCTGGGCCAGGAAACGTTCGAACGCGTCCAGCGCCGCCGCCTTCCGTCCCAGCCCCTGATAGACGATGCCGAAGTTGTTGAGGATGGCCGGGGAGGGCACCAGCCGGTAGGCCGCCTCGAACTCCCCCAGCGCGCCCATCAGGTCCTCGGCGTCGATCAGCTGGGCGCCCCGCTTCAAATGCGCCCCGGCCTCTGCCTTCCGCCCGGGGTCGGGCGCGACCGGCTCGACCGGCGCGGCCCGGGCAGAGGCGGCGGTGGCGAGGAGCAGCACCAGCAGGATCGTCGGGAGCGGTCGGTCCGGGCGCCGCATTCGTGTGTCCCGGCGTGACGGTCGCGAGGCGAGCACGTCCTTTTCTACATCGACTTTTCGGACATGGCTTCCGGACATGGCTCTGTCGCCCGCCAGGCGACCGTTTCACCTGGCGGGCGACTGGCCACGCAACCGCGGGTGGTCATGCGCGGCGGCCCAGCACTCCGCGCAACCGGTTGTCGCGGAGGTACAGCCCACCCCAGATGAGCGCCGCGACGTAGATGGGGAACAGGGTGTGCGAGAGCAGCGGGTCGCCGACGCGCACGTGCGTGGCGATGGCGCCGCCCAGGTAACCGGTCAGCAGCACCGCGCCCAGGATCGCGGTGCGCGGCACCACGTAGGCCGCCAGGCAGACCAGCAGCACGATGCCGATCCCGATGATCGACTCCACCGGATAGCCGAGCTGCCGGGTGCCCTCGACCACCAGCGGCGGCTTGATCAGCTTCAGGACCCCGTCGAAAGCGAGGAATGCGATCACCAGCCCGCTGAGGATCCGTCCCGTCCAGAGGCGCTTGCGATTCTGTGCCGTGTTCATTGTCGTCTCTCCTTTCGAAGGGACGACGACCAGGCAGCCAACGAATCGACACACCTCGAAAGAAAAAGACCTCAGCTTTGCCCGCCTGCGCCAGAAGGCTTTCGGTAGTTGCCGAAAATCGAAGGTGTCACGGGAACCTTATTAAAAATCCGTTCAACGTCGGCGTTCCGCGCTCAGGGCCGGGCGATCGACGGGCGTCCGGGAGGGGCGTTGGATGCACCCAGGACTTCGAAACCGGCCGGCTATCGGTTGCGCGACGGGTGCTGCGTGCGTGCCCTTGACGGCAGCGCGCAGCGCTCGTAGCGTGCCATTGACTGACGAGGGCCCCGAGGGCGTTGGGGACGGGCGGGTCTTTCTACCGTGGCAGCGCCACGCGCGCGCGAGGAGGCCTTGGTATGCGGCGTCTATCAATCACCGGCTCGTTCCAGAGCTGGACCAGCGGAGTCGCCATTGTCTTCGCTGTCGTGATCGGGTTCGGCAGCAGCGGCTGCGACCCCTATGGAACCTTCAACGATCCGGACGAGACGCTCGGCCCGGTCGATCCGGTGCTCTTCCCACCGGCCAACATGGGAACCGGCGGGGACCGCAAGCGCCCCGGTCGAGGCCGCTTCTCCGAGATCACGGCCTACGTCGGCGACATGCCGGTCGGCTACTTCTCGTACGCCATGCCGGATCTGGGCATGGGCGTCGATCCCCTGCGGGTGCTCGAGGACGGCAAGGCCTACGCATCGGTGCCCGCACCGCTGGCCTACGTCTTCGACGGCACCGGCGACTCTCCCTTCCCGCCGGAGGACCGTTACCCCTGCCGTCCGCCGCCCGGTTACCAGTACCAGCAGCGGCGAGACATGGTGGATTTCAGCCAGCAGGGGGCTGTCTTCACCAAGCTGCCGGAAGCGACCTACACCGAGGGGGCGCTGCCCACGTACAAATACGTGCTGCCGGTGGTGTCCGAGGCCGGCATGTTGTCGACCGGAATGGACTGCCAGCGCCTCAAGAGCGCCAAGCGCATCCAGGAGGTGATGGGCATGGTGCCGCCGCCCACCGGTCGCTATCTGGCCTGGTTGATCATCGATCCGGCTGCGCCGGTGTACCCGCGCGAGACGCCCACCGGCGTGCTCGAGGGCGGGCGGATGCACGCGGGCGTCGGGCTGCAGCGCTGGGGCTGGTACAACCGCTACCTCGTCGCCTATCTGGACGGAGGCTACATCCCCACCGAGGAGGTCATGGTGCCGGGGCCCAGCATCGACATGCCCACCATGATCAAGGCGACACGCATGAAGTTCCAGCGGCTGTTCGTCCCGCGCCAGATCAAGAGCGGCATGGGGATGGCTGCCGGCAAGGCCGGAGCCGGGTACGACGTGCTGGAGTTCAAGCGTGGCGACCCCGGCTATTCACCCGTCTGTCAGGTCTGGAACTACGGCGACCCCATGGCCACGCCGGTGGCCCCCGGCGACCTTCCCCGCAACGCCGCCGCCATCGTGAACAACGCCGCTCTGAACGCGGCCCCCGCGAGCCCCGCCACCCATGTGTTCTGCTTGCAGGTGAGGTGATGCCATGACCGCAACAGCGTCAGCAACAGCGTCCACCACGACGTCGGGAACGTCACGGGTTCGTATCTTCGTCGCCCTGGCCCTGGCCCTGGCCGGCGCCGCCCTCGCGGCCGGCCAGGCCCGCGCCGCCGGCGAGCAGACCGGCCGCATCCGCGGCGTCGTGTCCGATGACACCGGCCACGTCTTGGCCGGCGTCAGCGTGGTGGCCACCAGCCCGGCGCTCATCGGGCAGCCGCGCGAGGTGATCGCCGACGAGCACGGCCGCTACGAGCTCTCCGATCTGCCGCCCGGCCGTTACAACCTCGAATATGCGTACACCGGCCTCCGGCCCATGAAGATGATCGCCCAGGTCCGTCAGGGCGAGGCGCAGACCCTGAACGTCGTCTACACCCTGGTGCAGACCGGGGTGGAATCCATCCAGGTCACCGAGCAGCGGCGCCTGACCCGTCCCGACTCGACCCACACCGGGTCGACCCGCGACGCCGAGACACTGTCCCGGCTGCCCACCGGCCGCTCCTACCAGGCGACCGCGCTGATGGTTCCCGGCACCAGCGGAGGCGGCAACCCGAACATCAAGGGCGGTCTGGCCAGCTCGAACAAGTATTTGCTCGACGACATCGACATCACCGATCCGGTGTCGAACACCTTCACCAGCAATCAGACCTTCGAGTCCATCCAGTCGGTCGAGATCCTGACCGGCGGCACAGACGCCGAATACAACGCCATGGGCGGCGTCATCAACATCATCCCCAAGGGCGGCGGCGACGAGTTCCACGCTCTGGCGGCTGCGTACGTCAACCACTACCGCCTGTCCAGCCAGGGCAACCAGGGCGCCAATCTGTGGGAGGGCGAGCAGCCATTCAACGTCACCGACGTCGGCCCCACCCAGCGCTACGAGGCCACCGCCAACGTCGGCGGTCCGCTGGTCAAGCACAAGCTGTGGTACGGCCTGTCCTACCAGTACATCTACGCGGGCAACTCGCTGGCCAAGGGGCCGCCGCTGGGGGTGGCGCCCTTCGATCTGCGACACGCCCAGCGCCTGTTCGTGGCCCACTACATCCGCGGGCGCATGGACTTCGCCCCCACCAGCAAGCACCGTTTCCGCCTGTCGCTGTTCACCGACCCGACGATCATCGACAACGTCGGCCAGAGCAACAACTACCTGGGCGCGGCCGAGCAGCACCAGAATCAGGGCGGTAAGTTCGCTTCGCTACGCTGGGACTGGCTGGCCAAGGAGAACCTCACCAGCACGGTCCTCCTGGGCCTGAACCTGCGCCGGCTGGAGAACGGGCCCCAGGGCCGCTTCGGCAAGATCGACACCGGCGGCTGCGACCAGTTCTCGAACACGAACTGCAGCTATGACCCGACCCGGGCCCGCCACGTCAACACCCTCGATGGCACCTCCTGGTACCAGGGCACCACATACGTGCTGCACGACCGCAACCGGGTGGAGCTGGATCCGTCGGTCTCGCTGCGTGGATCCTTGCTGGGCCGGCACAACGCCAAGATCGGCGTCCAGGGTCAATACGTCTGGCGGCATCGGATCGAGGAAACCCCGGGCGGGCGGGTCTACCAGGACACCCCGGCCAGCGGCGCCCTGCTCGAGGCCGGCCTCTGCAACGAGGCTACCGGGGTCAACTGCGATCGCCGGACCGACATCCCCAGCTTCGAGACCCGCCAGACCGGATACGGCGGTGGTCTGTACCTGCAGGATCACTGGTGGACCTCGGCCCAGTGGCTGACCATCAACCCGGGCGTGCGCTTCGACTACGGCGCGACCTTCAACCGCCGCAACGAGCGGATCACCAACTTGTTCGGCTTCGCGCCCCGCCTGGGTATGACCGCTGACGTGACCAAAGACGGCCGCAACATCCTGTTCGCCTTCGCCGGTCGGACCGAGGAGCCGATCCCGCTGGCGGTGGTTGCCAACTTCGACGACGCCGAGGCCGGTGGCACCAAGGTCTATCAGTGGGATCCCATGACCCGCCAGTTCGGCACCATGATCCAGCAGACCGGCGGCCCCGGCGGGGTGATGATCGATCAGCACCCGAAGATGCCTCACGCCGACGAGCTGACCGGCGGCGCCCGCCGCGAATTCCTCCCCGGCACCATGGTTGGCGTCGAATACACCTTCAAGCGGTTCACCAACGAGTGGGACTCGATCGAGATGAACCGGATCTGGGACCCCTCGGGCAGCCGCGTGACCGGCTACATGAACCCCGACCAGTGGGGGCGGGCCATCTTCATGCAGACCACGCCCGACAACACCCGCTATTACCAGGGCGTGATCTTCTCGTCGGAGGGGCGCCCCAGCGAACGGCTCGACTACCACGTCAGCCACACCCTCTCGTGGAACTACTACCGCGGGCCGGTGACCAGCAACCCGCGGCAGGCGATCTACAACCAGGGCTGGAGCGGCGCGGACGTCCGGCACTTCACCCGCCTCGCTGCTGCCTACTACGTCTTCCCCTGGATGAACGTGGGCGCGGTGTTCGTCTACCGCACGGGCGATCCTTCGACGAAGGCGTTCTACAGCCGCGAGTTCAACGCCCGCAACCTGTCCCGTTCGCCGTCGGGCACGGCACCGAGCACGCCCAACGATCCCAACGCCATCTCCGAGCTGCGGACGCCCGCCTTCACCCAGCTCGACCTCAGGATGGTCGCCAATCTGTTGCGTGGCGCCAGCGAGCAGAGCCTGAACCTCGTGCTGGACGTGTTCAACACCTTCGACCAGCGCACGCCGGTCGGCTTCTTCAGCACCGACCTGCCCACGTACGGCCAGATCACCGGCCGACAGGACCCGCTCCGCGTGCAGCTGGGGTTGACGTACACGTACTGATCACTCCCTGGCAGCAGCGACAAGCCGTCCACCCCTCCGCGGCCAGCGCTCAGGGGTGGGCGGTGAGGTCTGTCCGCCGCAATTGAACGATCGGACAATAGGCACGGGGAGTTCCCGCCGGTGTCCGTGTGACCGCGATCATTTGTGCGGCCAAATGTCGCCGCCGGTGATTCGAAGAACGCTTGTGGAAACGGGGATTCGGACGTTAGTGACGATGTGGGCGTCGTCGTGGGTCTTCATCCGCCGAGGCACACTCGCTGCGGGTGAGGAGCGGGCGCTTCCCCTTTCACCAGGAGGTCGTCACGTGGCATCGCCAAACCTCAGTGCGCGCAAGCGCGTCCGGCTCTGGTCTCTGTCGTTGATCGTCGCTGCGGCCTCCCCGGCGTGGGCCGGCCAGGATCCCACCGGGCAGCGGCCCGGTGCCCCTCCCGAACCCGCGCCCGTGCCGGTACCCGCCGCGCCGGCGGAACCCGCACCCACGCAACCGGTGCCCGCACCCGCGCAACCCGCGCCCGCGCCCGCGCCGGAAGAAGAGGTCGTCGGGGCTCCGTCGCCCACGCGTGAGACCACGCCGCGGGATCAGACCGAGAAGGCGTTGAACCCGGACAAGCGTACGGTGGAGGAGGAGATCGTCGTCACCGGCTCGCGCATCCGCCGCAAGGACCTGAACGGCCCGGCGCCGGTGGTGGTCTACAGCCGCGAGCAGGTGCAGGCCACCGGTCGGGTGAACGTCGGTGAGTTCCTGCAGACCATCCCGGAACAGTCCAACGCCATCGGCCGGGCCACCAACAACGGCGGCACCGGCGCGATCCGGGTCAGCCTGCGCGGGATCGGGCCGCAGGCCACCCTGGTGCTGCTCAACGGGCACCGGCTGGCCCCCGGCGGCACCGGCGCGGACAACTCGGTGGATCTGACCGCCATCCCCACCAACGTCATCGAGCGGATCGAGATCCTCAAGGACGGCGCCTCGGCCATCTACGGCTCGGACGCCATCGGCGGGGTCATCAACATCATCACCCGCAAGCGGATGGAGGGCGGCGACATCAGCATCTTGGGCGGGACCAGCAGCCGCCTGGACGGCAACGCCGTCGACATGAGCGGCATGGTGGGCGCCACCTCCGAACGGGGGAGCTTCCTGATCTCGGCCAACTTCTACAACGCCGGGGCCGTGATGGCCGGCGACCGCGGTTTCTCCGAGGAGCAGAAGATCTTCGACTCCAAGACCGGCATGGTCAGCTCGCTGGGCAGCGGCACCATCCCCAACGGCCGCATCGTGCTGCCGCCCAGCCAGGCCGGGATGCAGAACGGCAACGCCGCCTGGAACAGCCTGGTGGGGGCCAACCCGATGGCCACCAGCTTCACCCGCGACGACAACGGGGTGTGGCGGCCCTTCGCCGGATCGGCGCTCACCCAGGACGGGTTCAACTACCAGCCCTACAACTACCTCATCACCCCGCAGAAGCGGTTCAACATCTTCCTGACCGGTGAATACCGACTGGGCAGCGCGGCCCGGGTCTACGTCGACTCATTCTACACCAAGCGCAACTC
>JBKPRZ010000127.1:0-3176 GCA_046734815.1 Myxococcota bacterium
GGGCTCCCCCGGCCCGCGCGGCGAAACGGGCCCGCCGGGACCGCAAGGCCCGCGCGGCGAACCCGGCAGCTTCAACGGCACCTTCGACCTGCGCGGCCGCGTCACCCAGACCACCGCGATGACCGGCACCGCCTTCGTGACCGCCACCCTGGCCGGCACCAACGTCTGCTCCGGCGGCGCCCACCCCTGCACCGCCTGGGAAGCGATGGTCCTGGACGTCCTGTCCGCCGAGCCCGTCTTCCCCAACCAGGGCTGGATCGTCGGCGCCTTCCCCAACTTCGAGCCCCACCTCCGCACCCTGGTCAACGGCCAGGACTCCACCGTCTGCCCCGCCGGCAAATACCTGATCAAATTCGAGAGCGAATTTCACCACGGCTCCATCACCTCCCCCGGCGGCATCCACTGCGTCCCCGAAACCGACACCCGCCCCGTCTTCTGCTGCCGCTGACCCCCCCGTCCAGGACCGACGGCGTCCGCAACGGCCCGCCCTGATATCGCGCTGACGCAGCGACGCCGACGACGATCGCGCGGACGGCGACGGCTCCGGCTACGACTCACCGAGCGCGACCCTGCCGCCGAAACCATGTGGTGCCGTTCGCCGGAAGAACGTATGAGCCCAAACGCCGGCCTCCCCCTTTCGACGCGTTTTTGGCCTGGTTCTGGTGCTGGTTCTGGTTCTGCCTCGTGAGGTGCGAAACGCGCTGGTTTACGTGTTGATGAACTTCCGCAAGCACCGGGCGCGGACCGCCCGGGCACGACGCCAGCGCGGCGTCGCAAGGTCGCGCGGCGGCTCGTCGTCGTGATGAGGCCTCGACCGCACGGCGCCGGCGGCGGTGATGCGGCCTTCGACCCTCGCGCGGCGCCGGGGCGGTCACGGAGTCGCTTCGGTTCGGGCGGCGGCGTGCGGAGGGGCGGTCCAGATGCGGGTGAGCCAGGGGAGCGCGGCGCGGAGGGCGGGGACGAAGCGGTCGGTCTGGAAGTGGGTCAGACCTTCGACGATGGTCAGCTGGACGTCGGCGCCGGAGGTGCGCAGGGCGGTGACGTAGGCTTCGGTGGCGGGAAGCGGGACGACTTCGTCGGCGCGGGAATGGATGGCGTAGACGGGGACGCGCGGCGGGGCGGTGGTGTCGGTCGGCGGGCGGCCGGCGATGGGGATGGCGGCGGTGAAGCGATCGGGATGGTGGATGATGAAGTGCCAGGTGCCGGCGCCGCCCATGCTGTAGCCGGTGCACAGGATACGCTTGCGGTCGATGGCGTAGGTGGCCAGGACGTGGTCGAGCAGGGCGAGGACGCGCTTGTCGTCCACCTCGTCGCTCCACCCGGAGTCGGCGGCGTCGGGGGCCACGATCACCGCGCCCAGCGGCTCGAGGGCCGGTTGCACCAGCAGCTCGAGCACGTTGCGGCCGTAATACGGCGGGAACGGGCTGCGGCCGCCGTAATGCAGCGCCAGCACCAGCGGGACGGGGTGCACGCCGTCGTAGCCGGCGGGGACCGACACCGTGAAGCGCAGGTCGGCTCCGCCGGGACCCGGGATCGTCAGCTCGTGGATGCCCGCGGACGGTGCCGCGGGGGCGGAGGCGGACTCCAGCACCGGTCCGGAACGGCACGCGCCGGAGGCGGTGGCGAGGCATGCCACGGCGAGAGCGGTCCTGTGCCCGACGATACGACGGTTGCTGCACATGGCCGGGCAGTCTACGCCGATCGCACGCGGCGGGCCGGGCACTCGGATCAGGTGAAAACGATGGTGCGGTTGCGGAAGATCAGGACGCGGCGCTGCAGGTGCAGGCGGACGGCGCGGGTGAGCACCTGGCGCTCCAGCTCGCGGCCCTTGGAGACCAGATCCTCGACCTCGTCCCGGTGGCTGACGCGGCAGACGTCCTGCTCGATGATGGGTCCCTGGTCCAGTTCGGACGTCACGTAGTGGGCGGTGGCGCCGATGACCTTCACGCCGCGTTCCTTGGCCTGGTGGTACGGGCGCGCTCCCACGAAGGCCGGCAGGAACGAGTGGTGGATGTTGATCACCGGGCCCGCCCGGCGGGCGAGGAAGGCGGGCGAGAGGATCTGCATGTAGCGGGCGAGGACCAGGAGGTCGATGCCCAGCTGATCCAGGAGGTCCAGCTGCTGGGCCTCGGCGCCCAGCTTGTTGGCCGGGTCCACGGGGATGTGGTGGAAAGCCACGTCGAAGTGCCGGCAGACGTCGGCGAGGTCGGCGTGATTCGACAGGACGGCGACGATCTCGCCGCCCAGCTCGCCCAGCCGCTGGCACAGCAGCAGGTCGTACAGACAGTGCGGGGTCTTGCTCACGAAGACGGCCACCCGCGGGCGCCGCTCGTCGATGGACAGCTCCCAGGTCAGGTCGAAGCGCTTGGCCAGCACCTCCATGGCCTTGAGGGTGGTCTCGTGGTCCAGCTCGAACCGGCTGAGGTCCCAGCGAAGCCGCATGAAGAACTGGCCGCCGTCCCGCTCGGCGTGCTGGTCGGCGTCCAGGATGTTGCCGTTGTGGCGGAACACGAAATCCGACAGCGCGGCCACCAGGCCGGTCCGGTCCTGACAGCTGACCAGCAGGGTGGCGATGCGGGCGGCGCCCGCGGGGGGAACCTTCTCCTCGGCCGTCATGCGGGTTCCCGGCGGGCGGATGGGGCGGCGGCGGGCGTCGGTTCGGGGGCGGAGGCGGGTGATCGGTTCATGGTCGGGGTTTTCCGGACGGTCGATTACGGGGTCTGTATTGCAGGTGAGGTGTGGCGCCGGTCTTGAGGGAATCGCGTCCAGCGCGCTAGGATCCCCCGCGTGTATGACGACGCGGAAGACCAATTTTACCAGGGCTACCCGTCCGGCGGTCGGAGAGGTCCCTCGGTCATAGCTTCGATAATCACTTCGATCATCACAACGGTGGCGGTCTTTTTCGGCCTGCGCGAGCTCGATCAGCGCGGGTACCTGGGAGGGCAGAAGGCGCGCTCGGCAGCAGTCAGCGCGGCCGGCAACATCCAGGTGCCCAGCCTGGTGGGCCTGCGGCTCGAGCAGGGGCGCGAGCTTCTGAAGCAGCGCGGGCTGCTGATCGCCATCTCCGAGGAGCGCGACGAGGCTTCGCTGCCCCCGGGGTCGATCATCGCCCAGAACCCACCGGCGAACGCGGGCGCCGCGGCCAGCACCACCGTGCAGGTGGTGCTGGCGCGGGC
>JBKPRZ010000128.1:0-18003 GCA_046734815.1 Myxococcota bacterium
CGCCTGGCCCGTGCTCATGGTCTGCCCGCCCGCGCGTTCGCGGGTCGCACGGTCGCGCCGCGCACCCGCCGCGAGCGCGCCAGGTTCCGCCGGGGTCGTCGGCGCCGCCGCGGCGGGCAGGGTCTCGACCACCGCCGCGGACGGCACCGATCCGGCGGGCTGTGGCCGCGTCGTCGTCTCGATCGAGATGTTGCGCCCGTACACCTCTTGCGTTCGGGTCGGCCGGCTCAGCGATCCGCGCATGCCCAGATACGCAAGGGCCACCGCGACGGCCGAGCCCAGACCCAGCCAGCGGACCACGCGCCCGTTCCCCGACAGCAGTGCCCGAGCCGGCGCACGGACAACAGCGGCCGGCCGTTCCAGCATCGACGCCAGCGGCGCCGGAGGCAGGGACGCGGCCCACGACAGGCTCTGGAGAAAGGTGGAGACCGGGCCTATCGGCTCGACGGCGGACAACGCGCCTCTGTCCTGGTACACGCGGAAACGCCCGCCCCGGGCCAATCCGTTGGCCAGCTTCCGGACCGCGGCCGAACCGACCTCCCAGGCCGTCTGTGCATGAACCAGCATGCCTGCCTTCAGAGCGAACCGCCCGATCAGCTCGCCGGACACGTCGATCTCCAGCACCATGAGATGGCGGCTGATGCTCAGCGCCTGGATGAGCGAACCGATGTCGAACTCGGTCAACGAGCCCTGCATGACCAGCACGCGCTCGTGAGCTCTCATCCCGCCCGGCGGTGGCGTGGCTGGTGGATGAGGGTCGCCGATCTTCAGCATCACCTGGTCGATCGGCCCGATGGGATCGGTCGCCGGCACCCGCTGGCTGGCGGGTCCGAGAACGAACCGAAACCGGGGTGGACTTCGCACCAGCTTTCGCACCGCCGGCAAGCCGAGGAGGCCGCCGGCCCGGGCCGCAACGATCATGCCCCCCTTGACGTCGATGCTGCCGACCAGCTGGACGCCGTCCAGGATCTCCAGCACGAGATGCTGTCGGCCGGTGCTGAAACTCCCCAGCAGGGTGGGGACGTCGAGCTCCGACAGCTCCCCCTCCATGATGGGCATTTGATCGCGCCCGACCTGCGTGTCCTCCTCGTGCGGGTCGATCTGCACGTTCGACAGGACGTCCTCGACGCTGCCGATCGGGTCGAGCCCGACGGCCTCCAGGCGCTCGCTCGCCCCGATGCGAAAGACAGCGAACCGGAAGCTCCGCCCGAGACGCAGCAGGCGTTCGATGGCCCCCAGGCCGTCGAGCCCCCTGGCCTCGGCCCGTAGCACATGGCCGGACTTGAGCATCACCCAGCCCACCGGTCCGCCGTCGTCAGTGAACACCTCCAGCTCGGTGTATTGACGGTTCAGCGACACACTCCGCAGCAAGGTGGCCAGATCGAAGTCGTCCAGGCTCCCTTCCATGATCAACATTCGCTCGGTCCGGGCCCGAGCCGGTGCGGCCGCCGCAGCGGCAGAACCGGGCCACCGCAGGCGAGGCAGATCGGAGACCAGGGCCAGGGGAGCCCGGGCTGGGAGGGGCTCGTCCTCGAGCAGGACGCGAAAACGCGAATCCACGGGCGCCGCCAGCAGCGCCTGCAGGGCAGCGTGGCCCGAGCTACCTCCCGCGAAGGCCGAAACGATGCGGCCCGCCTTGACCAGCACCGCCCCCAGCAGGGCCCCGATCTTCGTCGTCACCTCGACGCGCACCATCTGGCGCCCCAGACTGGTGACCTCCATGACCTGCGGCAGGTCGAGCTCGGCCAGGCTGCCGGACACCAGATGGGACTTTGCCGCCACGGCGAGGTCAGGTTTGTGCGCCGGCAACGGCGGGAGCCACGATCCGTTCGACGAGGTGGTCGGTTTCCTTCATCGGTCGGGCGCTCAGGCGGCCCATCTTCATGGTCGTCGAGAGCAGCGTGTAGACCTTGGTCCAGGCTGCCTGGGTCTCGTCGTCGAAGGCCCTGCCCAGGCCGTAGTTCAAGGTCCAGATCAGCGCCTCGCCCACCGTTTGATAGGCTTCGTCGGGGATCTTGTACAGCTCGCTGTGGCGCCGCCCCAGGGCGAGCACGACCAGAAACAGGTCGTTTTCCTCCGCTACCTCCTCGCGCCAGTCCGACTCGGGCCAGTCGAGCGACTTCACCACGAAGGCCAGCATCGCGATGAGCTTGCGCTTCTGCGATGCCATGTCGGTCTTGAAGTAGTCGCGGTACCGAGGCTGAAGCTCGAACAGCCTCTTGTAAAAAAGGTCCGCCGCCGTCTCGGCAATCGGCACCACCAGCCGCCAGGACCTCTTGATGGACTCCTTCTCAGCTTCGCTCAGCATCCCCGTCTTTCACCGTTCCTTTCCCTGACTCAGGACCCCTCACCCCCCACTTAACGGCGGGGTTGGGCCCGGCCGCAAGTAGGAAAAAGGGGCAGGCCCGGCCCCGAAACAGCCCAGCGCTGTCCTCCCCGATCAGGCGGATTTTGACGTACTCGATCAGTTCCGCCTGCTGTGCAGTGTCGATCCCATGGCAAAGACCCGCTCGGGTGCTGGGGGCACCTGGACTGCGAGGAGGCCGACTGCAACGCCGAGACGAAGCGCTGTCAGCTCATGCCCAAGCCCCTTTGAAGCGAATTCCCGGCACTGCCGGACGGCCTCACACGTGGCGCCCCCATCGGAGTTAAATGGGGGAACCTGTCATGCGCTGTGTTGAGCTGACCATCCTGCTCGTCGTTTCGATCGTGGTTCTCGGGCCCGCGCCGGCCCACGCCGCCGCGGAGGTGACCGACTACGGTCCCGCCCGCGGCACCCTCGTCATCGTCGGGGGTGGGAACCTGGAGGGCACGGGGATCATCGAGAAGTTCATCCAGCTGGCGGGCGGGCCCGAGGCGAAGTTCGTGATCGTGCCGACCGCGCAGGGGAACCGGGATCGCGACGGCACCCCGCGGACCTACCGGGAAGAGCAGGTGATCGCGCCCTGGCAGCGGCGCGGGCTCAAGAACGTGCGCATGCTTCACACCCCCGACCCGAAGGTGGCCCACACCGCCGAGTTCGTGAAGCCCCTGCTCGACGCCAACGGCGTCTGGTTCGAGGGCGGGCGGCAGTGGAACATCGTCGACTCGTACATGGACACGCGGACCCTGGCGGAGTTTCGCAAGGTCCTCGCCCGCGGCGGGGTCATCGGCGGCAGCTCGGCCGGGGCGACGATCCAGGGCGACTACCTGGTCCGCGGCGACACCTCCGGCCCCGACCTGGTCATGACCGAGGAGAAGACCCACCAGCGCGGTTTCTCCTTCCTTCGCCGATCCGCGATCGATCAGCACATCAACACCCGGGGGCGCTGGGACGATCTGGTGCCGGTCATCCAGAAGCTCCCCAACCTGCTCGGCCTCGGCCTGTCCGAGGGTACGGCGATCATCGTCACCGGTGACCGGTTCGAGGTGATGGGCCGCTGGAAAGTGGCCGTACACGACAACAAACGGGTCTACCAGCCCTGGGAGAAGCCCTACTACGTCCTCGGCCCCGGCGACATCTACAACATGAAATCGCGGATGGTCGAGAAGCTGGGTACCGGCACGGACCCGTCGAGCGCGAGCGCGAGCGCGAGCGTGAGAGCCACCTCACTCGAGGTTCCCGGCCGTTGACAGCGAGGACCGCCTTGGCTCTGATGGGCCGGTCAAGGAGGCTCGATGCGAAGACGGCGTGCCGGCCGCGGGTTGGTGCACATGGTTCTTTTGGCGGCGTTCGTGGATCTGGCCTGCAGCGACGACCGGGGCGCCAGCGCGCCGGCGCCGGTGTCGCCCGACGCCGCGATTCCGGATGCCCCGCCGGCGGGGACGTCGATGGTGATGAAGGTGCCGATCGACCAGCCGCCGCTGGATCTCGAGGCCATCAACCAGGCTTGCCAGCAGTACAGCGCCGCCTTGTGCGCGAAGCTGGCCGCTTGCGCACCCAGAACGTTCGCCCGCGACCACGGCACGGTCGCCAGGTGTGAAATGAACACCGCCCGCACCTGTCGGGACACCATGACCTTGCCCGGGCAGATCATGACCCCGGCCAGCCTCAGCTCCTGCACGCGCGGGGTGGAGATGTTCACTTGCCAGACGCGTCCGTCGGTGCCGCCCGCGTGTCCGATGGGGCGGGGCGACCTTCAGGAGGGCAACCCTTGTCGCCAGACCGCCCAGTGCAAGCGGACGCTCTACTGCCGGGTCGCCCCCGGCGCCGATTGCGGCCTCTGCCATCCGCCCCTGCCCGCCGGCGCCGAGTGCACGGTCACCGACCAGTGCGAGGCGCCCAGCCGCTGCGTGACCTCCATCGGGTCCATGGGCCAGTGTCTGGGTGCCGCGAAGATGCGCGGGCAGAGCTGTGGCCCGTTCGATCAATGTGAGCCGGGGACGACCTGCGCCGCCGGCAAATGCGTGGACCCGCCCATGCCGCCGCAGATGCCGCCCCCCGCGCCGATGGGACCCGCGAACCTGGGCGAAGACTGCAGCCGGGTGTCCTGCGATTCCCGCCAGGACGGTATCTACTGCAACCGTCTGACCAACACGTGCGAGCCGATGTTGCCGCTGGCGATGCCCGGGCAACCCTGTGGCACCCTGGTCGACGGCTCGACCGGCACGATCTCCTGCCCGGCGGGGTTCAGCTGCGTGAACAAGCAGGGGCTCACCCGCACCTGCGAGCCCGACCTCGCCGTGGGCGAGCCCTGCCGGTCGGTCGCCAACGCGTCTCGCTGCGTCCCGCCGGCGGTCTGCTTCGAAGGCAAATGTCAGGAGCGCGAGATCGCCTGCCGCTGATCGTTCAGGGTGCGGCCCAGGGAGCCCAGCCCTTCTCTTTCAGGATGGCCAGCCCTCGCTCGGCCCAGATCTTGTGGCCCAGCAGGTTGAAGTGGTGGTCGTCCTGCATGGGGATGTCGGTGGTGGGAATCAGCGCCGAACGCGGGACCTCGGCGATCACCCGCTGCAGTTGCTGGATCACCTCCATCGGTCCGGGGTTGCTGGGCAACCAGTCCCCCAGCGCCGCGGCCTCGTAGTCGCCCACCATGAACGGCAGGTCCGGCTCTCCCAGCTCGGCGCGGATGTCGGCCGCGACCTGGATCATGCAGCTGGCCAGGTTGGTGGGGCTGCGACCGGCCTCGAACTCGGTGGCGCCGAACATCGTGAACACGGCGGCGAAGGTGGCGCGCCCCTTCAGTCGCTGGGCGGGCAGCATCACCAGGTCGTGCAGCGGCCCCCCTTTCTGGAAGGCCGGACATCCGCCGATGTCCCGCCCGGAGTGTCCGCGCCCGATCGACACTACGTACGCGTCGGGTGCCAGCGCCAGGGTCGACCGCAGCAGCGCCATGCCCGGCCCGGCCGCGCCCAGCGTGTAGGGGTCGGGCGACAGCGGCTCGACCGCCGGGCGGAAACGCAGCGGTCCGCTGCCACGCACCGGGTCCTCCCAGCTGTAGGACCACAGCTGCGGGTGCGGCTCGTAGAAGTAAGGCTTCAAGTCCTCCGGCCCGAGCGACCGACCCGCCATGTTGGAGTGCCCGATGTGGAGCACCACCAGCACCTTCTCCCTGGGTACTTCCTTGCCGTCGATGACCAGCGGCCCGGTGGCAGGCAGACCGTCGTCGATCACCGTCGGGCGCACGCCGCCTTCGCTGAGCCCGCAGCCGGAAACAGCGATCGATCCCGCCAGCAAGATGCGAAACGCACAGTGCATGCGATCCAGTAGACCAGGAAAATCGACCGTCGGACATCTGGCGCGCGCAAATCCGCAGCGCTCCTGGCAACGGCGTGATCCGCGGCTCATCGCTGCGCTGCTGGCGCTGTCGCTGTCGCGCGATACTACGGCGTGCCGCTAGACAGCCCGTCCATCTCGGCCTTCCGCTTCGGCGTCGGGCGCAAAGCGAGGATGCGGCGACCGCGCCTTTTTGGCATAGTGCCGAACCGTGGGCAAACAAATGTCGCGAGAGCACCGGGGCAAGGCTTCATTGGCGGAGAGGCCGGCAAACACCCCACACGTCTGGTCCCGCCGCGGGTTCCTCGCCCTGGCTGCCCTGCCGGCCGCGGTCGGAGCGTCCCGCGCTGTCACGGCCGCGCCCCGCAAGAAGATCCCGGTGGGCCTCGAGATGTACACCCTCAAGGACGAGGAACGGAAGGACCGCCTGGCCACGCTGCGCGCGGTTGCCAAGATGGGCTACGAGGGTGTGGAGTTCTGGGGGCCGTACGTCGACTGGACGGCGGCGTACGCCAAGGACGTCCGCAAGCAGCTCGACGACCTCGGCCTCAGCTGCTACTCGGCCCATACCCCGGCATCGCACTGGTCCGACGAGCGTTTCCCCGGCGTCATCGAGATCAACCACATCCTCGGCAGCCGTTACGTGGTCATGGACCACGCGCCGGAGTCGCCGACCCTGGATGGCTGGAAGAGGAACGCCGAGCTGCTGACGAAGGGCTACGAAAGGCTGAAGCCCGTCGGCATCAAGGCCGCCCTGCACAACTGGACCACGGAGTGGCGGTTGTGCGAGGGCGTGCGCCCGATCGACTACCTGGCCAAGAACACGCCGCCCGGGTTCGGCTTCCAGCTCGACCTGGGCACCGCGTTCGGCGAACGGGGAGATCCGATCGCCTTCGTCAAGGCGAACCCCGGCCGCGTCCGGTCCTACCACCTGAAGGACTGGTCGGCGGACCGCAGCCGTCGTGGGCTGCTCATCGGCGAGGGCGACGTGCCGTGGCCCGAGCTGTTCAAGGCCGCCGAGACCACCGGCGGGGTCGAGTACTATCTGATCGAGCAGGAGGGCAGTCGATTCACCCCGCTCGAGACGGCAGAGCGGTCGATCAAGAACTACCGCCAGCTCCGCGACCGCGGACCTCGAGGAGGAGCCTCTGTAGTTGCCCGAAGCCGATGGGCTTGACCAGGTGGTGGTCGAAGCCGGCGTCGCGGGAGCGGCGGAGATCATCCTCGCGGCCATACCCGGTCAGCGCCGCCAGCGCCGTGTCTGTGTGGCCCGCGGCACGCAGCCGCGCGGCGACCGCGTTGCAGTCCATCCCCGGCAGCCCTATGTCCAGCAGCACCAGGTCCGGCGGCGCCGCGGCCGCCGCGGCCACGGCGGCGGGGCCGTCGTGCGCCAGCGACACCTCGTGGCCGGCCAGCCTCAGGAGCAGCCCGAGCGCCTTCGCGGCGTCGACATTGTCGTCGACGACAAGCACGCGCAGTGGAGCGCCCGCCCCGGCGCGCGGCGCCGCCGCTGGAGGGGCGGCTGCGCGCCGTTCGGTCGGAGGCGCCAGCGGCAGCCTCACCACCAGCTGGCTACCGCGCCCCGGCCCCTCACTGGCCGCCCGCACCGACCCGCCGTGCAAGCTGACCAGCGTTTGCACCAGGGTGAGGCCGATCCCCAGACCGCCCTTGGCGCGATCGAGAGAGCGCGTACCCTGAACGAACAGGTCGAAGGCCCGCGCCAGCAGGTCCGGTGTCATTCCGATGCCGTCGTCTCGCACCGTCACCACCGCCTCGCCGTCCTCGACGGCCACCACGATCGCGATGTGTCCACCGGGGTCGGTGTACTTGGCGGCGTTGTTGAGCAGGTTGTCGAACACCTGGAGCAGACGGGTGGGGTCGGCCTCCAGCTCCATGGGCTGCGGCGCCAGTACAATCGATAACTCGTGCCGCTTCTCGATCATCATCGGGCGGCTGACCTCCACCGCTTGCCCTAGAAGCACATTCAGATCCAGGCGCTGCTTCTGGAGTTGAATTTTGCCCCGGCTCACGCGCGACACGTCCAGGAGATCGTCGAGCAGGCGCTTCATGTGCTTCGCCTGTCGGGCAATGATCTCGCGGTTCTGGACGGCGAGATGTTCGTGGCCCGACCCGAGATGCTCGAGCACCTCCACCGCGTTCAGGATGGGTGCCAGCGGGTTGCGCAGCTCGTGCGAAAGCATCGCCAGGAACTCGTCCTTGCGGCGGTCGACCTCCCGGAGCTCATTCAGCGCGCGCTCGCGCTCTTGCTCCAGACGGCGGCCGTCCGTCACGTCGGTGAGCACCACGACGAAGCCGTCCGCGGTGCCGGCCGCGTCCAGGGTGGGCGCCGTCGCCATGTGGACCCACCGGGGCCCGCTGTCAAACGGCAGCTCCAGCTCCAGCTGGACCGACTCCCCCGCGAGCGCGCAGGCGCAGACCGGATCGATCACCCGGAACACGCCCTCGCCGACGAGATCGACGAGGCGCGATCCCACCAGCACGTCGGGCGTCTTGCCGAAGCGCGCGGCGTAGCTCTTGTTGGCCCAGACCAGCCTCCGGTCGCGGTCGTAGCGGGCGATGAGGGCGGGCGTCGTGTCGGCGACGAGCTGCAGTTGCTCGCGGGCTCGGTGGATCTCCATCTCGGCGCGCTTGCGCTCGGTGATGTCCTGGACAGTTCCGAATACGTGCGTCTGGGCGTCGGGCCCGGGCTCGAAGTTGAGCCATCCATGAAGCAACCGCACACTTCCATCGGGGCGCACGATGCGATACTCCGACTCGAACGTTTCGGCGCGCTCGAGGTAGTGGCCGCGCTGGGCCTGCATCGCCGGGCTCTCGTCCGGGTGCACGCGCGAGTAAAACAGCGACAGGGTAACCGGAGTGCTGGGGTCGACCCCGAATATGCGGTAGGTCTCGCTCGACCAGAAATAGCTCCCTGGCACCACCGCCTGACTCCGGTCGAAGGTCACCTCCCAGCTGCCCACCTGCGCGGCAGACTGGGACTGCTTCAGCAGGCGCTCGCTTCGCCGCAGCGCCCGTTCGACCGCTTTCGTCTCGGTGACGTCGGTGACCAGCACCACGAAGCCACAGATCCGTCCGCCATCGTCGCGGTGGGGGACGTACGACACCCGCACGTCGCGGGTGTCGCCCTCCTTGAGGAGCAACCTGTTGTCGAACGCGACTTCCTCGCCGGCAAGCGCCCGCTCCGTGTAAGGCTTGACGGCGGTCCAGGCGGCGGCGTCGAGCAGCTCACTGGGGCGCCCGCCCAGGATCTGCTCGCGAGGGCGGCCGAACCACCGGCTGTAATTGTCGTTGACCCAGACATACCGCAGGCTGGTGTCGAGGTAGGCGACGAGCGCGGGCAAGGCGTTGGCCAAGAACGCCATGCGCTCTGCCGCCATCCGGGCGGACTCCTCCCCGATCCGGGGCGCCGTCATTTCGTCAGGCAGGAACTCTGGTGGCTGCACGGCCGGACTTTCACGCGTCGTGCCCGCAACCGCAAACTTCGATGTCACCAGGGATCTGGAAGTGTCGATGGCTGCTCGAGGTGCAGTGAAGCTGAGCGACCGCAGCGGTCAATCGCGATCGGGTACAGGTCTAAGGCCCTGGAAGCAGAAACCACGGATTGATGACCCGACCCAGGCGCATTGCGGCATAGCCGGGCGGTCCTCGAGCCTCGATCGCGCTCGACTTATTTCGCCCAGAGCTCCACCTGCGCGCGCCCGCCACCAGGCAGATTGCCGTAGCGGAACGCGACGCTGCGGATGGTGCGCTTGCTGCCGGGTAGATCGATCATGCCCGATCGGCTGTTGGGACCGAAGACCAGCTGCGTCCGGGGCGAGAAATGGCTGCCGTCGGCAAAGTTGACCTCCAGATCCCGGAGCTCGACCGCGCTGTTCTCGACGACGATCATCAGCTTCTGGAAGGCACCCTCCCGGGCCCCCACCGCGATGACATCGCGATCGTGGGTGCCGTCGACCCGCTGTTCGCCGAGCTTCTGCCAGTCGCTCCGGGACGCGACCGCCTGCGCGTGCCGGACCGGGGCCCGCTCCGGGTGGCGGTGGGCACACGCCACGGTGGCTACCAGGGGGATGAACAAGAGAGCCGCTCTGGACATGTCAATCCTCGCTATCCGGGACAACCTCGTCCCCAGCAGGAACTTGGGGCCGCTCCCGGAGGGACGCAATCTCGACGCCCCACTGGCCCACCCTCGCAACCACGACAGGCTAGAACGGCACGGCTGCGGCCGCCGCGTTCGTCCTCTCGCCACTTTCCTCTCCGATCCGGGGGGGCGCTGGGGGAGCTTCGCATCCCGCCCACGTGTTCCGATCTGCGGAACGATTGGGCATGATGCGGAGGTGGCGCGCGGTCTGTTCGGTCGGAGCTCGGAGCTCGCGGCGATCGTGCGCGCGATCGAATCCGCGGGCTCGGGACAGGCACGCGCGGTCGCGCTCGTCGGCGAGCCGGGCATCGGCAAGACACGCCTGACTGTCGAGGCCGCCGCGCGCGCAGGCGAGCTCGGGTTCGTCGCCTGCTGGGGCCGCGCGTGGGAAGCCGGCGGCGCGCCACCGTACTGGCCGTGGCGGCAGTTGCTCGACGCGCTGGCCGGCATCGACCGCAATGGCGCGCTCGCGCAGCTGTGGGGCCGCGGCAACGTCGCGGCCGCCGATCGCGATCAAGCGAGGTTCGCGCTGTTCGAGGCAGTCGCCGCCGCGATCCGCCGGGCCTCGGCGTCGGCGCCACTGCTCTGCGTGCTCGACGATCTGCACGCCGCCGACGTCCCCTCGCTCGAGCTTGCCGCGTTCGCGACGCGCGATCTGCGAACCAGCCGGGTCGCGTGGCTCCTCACCTGGCGCGACGCCGAGGCCCAGCGCGCGCCGGTCTGCGATCTGATCGCGCGGGTCGCGCGCGAAGCCGAGCTCATCCCGCTCGGCCGCCTGTCGGCGGTCGAAGCGACGCAGCTCGCACGCGACGCGCGCTCGGATACGCCGGTCGCGGTTCGCGACGCGATCGTGAGCGCGACCGCCGGCAATCCGCTGTTCCTGCTCGAGACGCTCGCGTGCCTGGGCATGCACGAGACCCTCGATGTCGCGCGGTTGCCGCTGGCGCAGGGGATCGGTGCGGTCGTGCGGGAGCGCATCGCACCGCTATCGCCGGCGGTGCGTCGCCTGCTCGAAGCAGCAGCGCTGATCGGGCGCGATGTCGAAGCATCTCGCTGGGCGACCGCCGCCGATGTTCCGGCCGAGCTGGTGCGCGAGCGCACGCAGGAGATCCGCGCGACCGGCATCCTCGAAGGCATCGGCATCGATCGCTGGCGATTCAGCCACGATCTCGTGCGCGAGGCGATCGCCCGCGATGCACCACGCGAGCTGGTCGTCGGCGCCCACCGGCGGCTCGCGCTCGCACTCGACGCCGACGTGCGCGCTGGAGATCGATCCGCGATCGAAGCGCGCGCGCACCACGCGCTGCTCGCAGATGTGGACGCCGCGACCGCTCTCGCGTGGGCAGTCAAAGCCGGCGAGCACGCGCGCGCGCAGTGCGCGTACGAGGAGGCGCTCGCGATCCTCGAGCGCGCGGGCGCTGCCCTCGGCGCCGGCGCGCGCACCAGCGCGACGTTCCTGCTAGCGCTCGGGCGGGCCCACGATGATGTCGGCCATCCGCGCACCGCGCGCGATCACCTGTATGCCGCACTGGCGCTCGCGCGCTCGGCCGGCGACACCGAGCTCGCGGCGCGCGGGGTACTCGCCCTCGGCGCACGTTACGTGCTCGGCGACATCCAGCGCGAGCTGATCGCGGAGATCGATCGCGCGACCGCCGCGTTGCCTGAGGCCGCGCGCGAATTGCACGCCCGCCTGCTGGCGCGCAAGGCGGCCGCGCTGACTCCAGCCGCGAACGCCGCCGAGGTGCTCGACATGGCACGCGATGCCGTCGACCTGGTCGCGGATTCGCCGGATGCCGGCGCGCGCCTCGAGGTAGCGGTTGCCGCCGGTTCGGCCTTCGCCGACTTCGCGCACCCGCGCGAGCGCATCCCCGTCAACGAAGAGCTGGTCCGCCTCGCGCGCGCGTGCGGCGATCGCGCGCTCGAGCTGCGCGGCCTGACGCGACTGGCGACCGATCACGTCGAGGCCGGCGAGTTCGGGCGCGCCGACACGGTGATCGCCGAACGCGACGCCCTCGCGCGAACCCTGGTCGTGGCGCGGTTCGCCTGGCAGGCGCCGCTATTCCGGTCGATGCGTGCGATGACCCGCGGCGATCGCGCGACCTGCGATGCAGCCGTTGCAGAAGCAACGGCGCTCGACGCCGAGCTCGACGATCCGAACGTATCGCGTGCCGTCGCCATGCACCGGTTTCATCTGCTGCTCGTGTTCGGCACCGCCGACGAGCTCCGCGCCGCCGAGGCCGCCACCCTCGCCACCATCCGGACGATGCCGGCGTGGTTTACCGTGATCGTCCGCGCCCTCGTGCGGTTTCGCGCCGGCGAGCTCGATGCCGCGCGCGCCGAGCTCGACCTTGCGCTTGCCGATTCGTCCTTCTACGGCCCCACCAGCTGGATCGCCACGCTCTCGGAGCCAGCCGCCGCGCTCGGCGCGCCGGACCAGCTCCAGCGACTGTACGATCGCCTCGCGCCCCACGCCGATACCTACGCGGTGTGGGGCCCGGGCGCCTTCACCTGCGACGCCCCGATCGCCGCCTCGCTGGGCCTGCTCGCCGCCTCGCTCGGCGATCGCGCGCGCGCCGAGCAGCACTTTGCGGCCGCGCTGGCTATGACCCGCGCCGCCGATGTCCCCGCCCTGTCGGCCCGTTGCCAGAGCTGGCGCGAGCGCGCGCTCGGCTCTCTTGCGACCACTGCGACCGCCGCACCCCACGACACGTTCGCGCTCAGGCCGCAAGGCGACGCCTGGCTCGTCCAGTCGGCACGCAACACGTTCCTCGTCCCGAACGTCCGCGGTATGGCGATGCTCGCGCAGCTGCTCGCGCGCCCCGACGTCGAGATCCACGCACTCGAGCTGGTCTCCGGCAGCGCAGAGCCGAGCGACGGCGGCGACGCCGGCGAGGTGCTCGACGCCAAGGCGATCGCGACCTATCGCAAACGCACCGCGGAGCTGGCCGAGCTGGTGGAACAGGCCGAGGCGCGGGGCGACGTGCGCCTCGCCGAAACCGCGCAAGCCGAGCTCGAGGCGCTCCACAAGGAGCTCGCGCGTGGCGTCGGCCTCGGCGGTCGCGTGCGCCGGTCTGGCGCCGCCGCAGAGCGCGCTCGCATCACCGCCCAGCGCCGCATCCGCGAGGCGATCAAGAAGATTGGCGAGATCGAGCCCGAGCTTGCCGCCTCGCTCGACAAGGCGATCAAGACCGGCACCTACTGCGCGTACAACTCCGCGAAATGACGCCCGGAACGGGTGTTCCGGCAACCGGAACGCAATGAGGGCATGACGACCCAACCCGCTTTCGATCCGATGAACCACAAGCAAACCACCATGCTCGTCGCCATCGTCACGTTCCAGCTGCCCAAGGCCACCACGGCGGAGGAGATGTCTGCTCCGTTCCAGGCAGCGGTGCCGATGTTCCAGAGCGTCGCCGGCCTGTTGATGAAGTACTTCTACGTGAGCGAGGACGGCCGCCGTGCCGGCGGCGTCTACGTGTGGGCCTCGCGCGCGGATGCGGACCGGCTCTACAATGGGGAGTGGAGGGCGTTCGTCGAGAAGAAGTTCGGTTCGCCGCCAACGATCGACTTTCTCAACTCGCCGGTGATGATCGACAATCGCGACAGGCAGAGCGCCTGGGGCGACTCGGTCTAGCGAAGTCCCTCACGCCGGATCAGGTCCTCGATCCGGCCTCGTACGTCGTCCCGGATTTCACGAACCCGCTGCAGCGATTTGGCCTTCGGATCCTCCAGCGGCCAGTCTTCGCGGCGTAAACCCGGAATGACCGGGCACGCTTCACCGCAGCCCATGGTGACCAGCATGCTCGCCGCGCGCGCGAGATCGTCGGTGAGCTTGCGGGGCTGGGCACCCGCGAGATCGATGCCCACTTCGCGCATCGCCTCCACGACCTCGGGATGGACCCGGGTGCTGGGTTCGGTACCCGCCGACACAGCGCGGGCCTTTTCGGGGTCGGCGAGCCGATTGAGCCAGGCCGCCGCCATCTGCGAACGGCCGGCGTTGTGGACGCAGGCGAATACGTAGGTCTTCATCTCGTGTTCTCGATGGCCTCGAGGTGGGGCGCTACCACGTTCCGGGCAGCGGCGGGTTCGATGGGGAGAAGCCAGCGGAAAAGAATGGTTGCTGACGCCGCGCCGACCAGCTGGGCACCGATGAAGGCCGGCGCGTCGGCCGGGCGAATGCCGGCGAAGCTGTCGGTCAGGGTACGGGCGAACGTGACCGCGGGATTCGCGAATGAAGTCGAAGCCGTGAACCAGTAGGCGGCAGTTATGTAAGCGCCGACCGCGAACGGAGCCGCTGCCGGCCGGCGCCGGGCGCAGGCCCAGATCACGGCGAGCAGACCGAAGGTAGCGACCGCCTCGCTGACCAGCTGCCCAGAGCCGCTCCGGGCGTGGGTCGAGGGCGTCACCAACGCTTCGCCAAACATGACATGCGCGAGTACGGTTCCGATCGGCGCGCCCAGGAACTGCGCGAGCAAGTAACCGGGAACGTCTCGCCAACGCAGGCCGCCCTGCCAGGCGTCCGCCAGCGTGACCACCGGGTTCAGATGAGCACCCGAGATCGGACCGAAGGCCAGGATCAGGGCGATCAGGCCGGCGCCGGTCGCGATGGTGTTCGCCAGGAGGGCGATCGCCAGGTTCCCGCCCGCGAGCCGCCCGGCCATGATCCCCGAGCCAACAACTGTCGCCAGAAGCAGTGCCGTTCCGACGGCTTCGGCGGTGAGGCGGCGAGACAGAGTGGTGGTCATCGATACCTTCCCTCAGCAGCAGGCGGTCAAGAGGCGGACGAGATCGGTGACCATCGGCGCGCCCACCGAGTAGTAGATGTACCTCTCCTGCCGTCGCGCCTTGATGAGTCCGGCGCGGCGCAGCTGATCCAGGTGATGCGACAGCGTGGGCCCGGGGATGTCCAGCGCCTCCTGGATCTCGCCGGCGGGCATCTCCCTCCTGGCCTTGACCAGGGAGAAGAACACGTCCAGCCGACCGGGATGGGCCAGAGCCTTGAATGCATCGACATGCTCGGGATTGGCGCTCAGAGTCGCCAGGGGCAGCCGTTTCGTCACATTTTCTTACTTACGAAAATATAAGCGGGTCAGTCAAGCGCCGCTTGACCGTCTTCGCTAATTTTCTAAAATCAGAAAATATGGACGCCAGGGAGATTTCTTGCGAGCGAGCCGTCCCCGCTGACCGGCATGCAATCGTGGAGCTGCTGCGCGCCTGCGCGCTGCCAGTGGAGGATCTGCCGGAGGTTCTGCCGACCTTCTTCGTCGCCCGGCGCAGCGAGGACCTGGTCGGAACCGTCGGGCTCGAGACGTTCGGGGACATTGCCTTGCTGCGCTCCCTGGCCGTGGCGGAGGCCTGGCGGGGACGGGGAGTCGCGCGACGGCTGTGGGAGCGGGCACGGGAATGCGCTGTGATGTCGGGAGCCCGGGAGGTCTTCCTGTTGACGACGACGGCAGAGCCCATCTTCGCCTGCTGGGGATTCGCCCGTGCCCCTCGGGATTCCGCGCCCGCACCGATCCGGAATACGCCCGAGTTCTCGAGCCTGTGCCCCAGCTCGGCAGCATTCATGCGAATGGCGCTTCGATGAAGCCCCCGAGGGCCGGTCGATTTCCTGCGTCCTTCTGGATCTGGCTCCGTCTTGTAAGCCGGAGGTTGGATCGATGACACCAGACAACAAGGACGAGCTCCGAAACGAGGTTCGAACCCACTACGCGGAGGTCGCCCGCAGCGGCCGGAGCTGCTGTGGGCCCACCTGCTGCGGGCCCGAGGACCCGGCTTCCGATGCGTCGCAGGCGGCCAGCCGGATCGGCTACAGCCCGGAGGAGCAGGCTGCCGCGCCCGAGGGGGCCAACCTGGGCCTCGGGTGCGGAAACCCCCAGGCCATCGCCAACCTGCGAGCTGGCGAGACCGTCGTCGACCTGGGCAGCGGGGGCGGCTTCGACTGCTTTCTGGCGGCTCGTCAGGTGGGGCCGGGTGGACGCGTGATCGGCGTCGACATGACGCCCGACATGATCAACCGGGCGCGCCGGAACAAGGAGAAGACGAACCTGGCCAACGTCGAGTTCAGGCTGGGAGAGATCGAGCATCTGCCACTGGCCGACCAGACCGCCGACGTCATCATCTCCAACTGCGTGATCAACCTGTCGCCGGACAAGGCCGCCGTCTTTCGGGAGGCCTTCCGCGTCCTGCGGCCGGCCGGAAGGCTGGCCATCAGTGACGTGGTGGCCTTTGGACCGGTGCCTGAATCAATCAAGCGGGATCTCTCTCTGTACACCGGCTGCGTGGCAGGGGCCGCCACCGTGGAAGAGACCAAGGCGATGCTGGCCGAGGCCGGGTTCGTCGACGTGAAGATCACCATCAACCCGAACGCGACCCAGGCCATCGCCAATCTGTTCCCGGAGCACGATCTCAGCTCGCTGGGCGGATCGGCCAGCATCGAAGCACGGCGGCCATCGGGAGGAACGCGGGCGTGACATTCCAGGCGTCACCAGAAAACTGGGGCCGACTCCGGTCGGACGTGAGCCGGCTGGTGGCGCACCGGCTCCCGACCCGGGCGGACGTCGAAGACGTCGTCCAGGAGGTCTTGCTCCGGGTGTGGAAGCATGGCGCCAGCGTCCGGGACGACGAGCGTTTCGGAGCCTGGCTATCGCGGGTTGCCTACACGGCCGCGGCGGACCACATGCGCGAGCGCCGCCGGTTCCAGCTCGTTCGATACGAGACCGGCGAGGTAGCTGACGCCCACGACGCTGGCGAGCCGCCGCCCGGCGATGACGGTCCCGAGGCGAAAGCGCTCATCGCCGTCGTGCTCCGGCCTTTCATCGCCGCCTGCCCGGAGCCGTATCGGGAAACGCTGGCGCTGAGCGAGCTCGACGGTCTCTCACATGCCGCCATCGCGGCACGACTGGGTCTGTCGGTCTCGGCGGTGAAGTCCCGGGTCCAGCGCGGCCGCCAGCATCTGCGCCAGATGCTCGAACGCTGCTGCGAGATCGCTCTGGACGCCCGCGGCGCTCCCATGAGCTGCCAGCTGCGACCCGACGGCGTTCTGCCGCCCAATTGCTGCTGCGAACAGTCCGGCGCTCGCGATCCCCGAGCTGTCTCTGCCCCCGGGCTCGGCGACCACACAGCCCGATAGCCCGGCCCCGCGATGCGAGTTGCGGTGCAGGGACAGGGCCCGCTCAGGTCGCGGGGAAGCGGGCGTCCAGCTCCGCGGGGGTCAAGGTGCCTTCGAGCAGCTTCAGGAAGTATTCGCCGGTGCGGCGGAAAGGCGCGGCGCCGGCGTCTTCGGTGAACGTGGCGTCGGGGCCGCCAGTCTGAAAGCCGTTCAGGACGTCTCGGGGGATGACCTCGCCGAGGTCGCGCAGGCGGACCAGCGCGCGCCGGCCCAGCTGCACCAGCTGGTCGCGCCGGCTGTCATCGGTGGCGAAGCGATCGAGCTGGGGCATGACGCCGTAGCCGAAGCCGGCCCTGGCCTGGATGTCCCACTCTTCGCGCACCTCGCGCAGCCAGTCGGGCATCGCCGGCAGCGCATCGATCTCCTGCACCAGCAGCGCCAGCCAGATCTCGATCGCCGAGTCGCTGGCCTCGAAGCCCTTGCCGCGATAGTCGATGTGAGTCGATCCCATGGTTCTGTCCTGTTCGCCTACGGTAGCCGTACGATCTTGGGGTTGTTGGGACCAGCGATCCGGGTGATGAGGTCGTCCAGGGCCTGCTGCTGCGTCGGGGTGAGGTTCAGGCCGGAGGTATCGACGACGACCCGGTCGACGGTGGGGTGTGCCAGGTGCTCGCGCAGCGAGGCTTCGTAGGGACCTCCGGCGACCATCTGGCGATCGAAATAGTTGGAGGGGGGCGGGCTGCAGCCATCATAGACCTGGTTGGTCAGGACATCGTACCAGTCCCCCTTTTGTCCGGGTGCGGGCTGGTATCGCTCGAGGAACACGCCGCGCGAGTCCTCGAGGCGGTTGGCCGTGGCGGCCTCGTTGGCGCGGAATCGGTTGGTCGCGGGGTCGCTGCCCAGCGCGCGGACGTGGGCCTCGCGTTCGGCCGGCGAGAGCGCGGCCTTCATCTCGCGGGCGGTCTGCGCGCGGGCAGCGGCGGCCCGCGCCTCCGCGGCCTCTGCCGCCGTTGCGGCGCCAGCGGCGCGGAGCCCCTTGAC
>JBKPRZ010000129.1:0-11951 GCA_046734815.1 Myxococcota bacterium
CACCCACGCCGATCGGGGGCACGCCGGTGCCGCCGCCTGCCCCCGCCGCGGCCGGGCCCGCGGCCGCCGGTTCGGTCCATCCGTTCCTGCAGCCGGGCGCCACCTGGGCCGAGGCGCTGTCGCAGCGACCGCGACGAAAACGTCTCAAGCCGTGGTTCGAGGAGGCATTCGACGAGGACTACCTGCGGACGTTGCCGTTCATGACGCCCGAGCAGACCCTGCGCGAGGTCGCCTTCATCAAGGCCTCGCTCAAGCCGCCGGCCGAGGGCGAGCTGCTGGACGTTGCCTGCGGCTATGGACGCCATGCCATCGAGCTCGGGCAGGGCGGCTACCGGGTCACGGGAATCGACCTGTCGCTGCCGCTGCTGATCCGGGCGGCCGACGAGTCTCAGCGGAGGTCGCTGTCGGTCAACTTCGTGCACGCCGACATGCGGGAGATGGCCTTCGAGAACCAGTTCGACGGGGCGTACAACTTTCTCACCTCCTTCGGGTACTTCGACGAGGAGGCCAACCTGAAGGTCGCCGCGAGCATCTTCCGCGCGCTGAGGCCGGGCGGTCGCTTCCTGGTCGACGCCGTCAACCGCGACTACATCGTCTCCGGGTTGCCCACCCGGGTCTGGTGGGAGGGCGATGGCTGCGTGGTGCTGGAGGAGGTGGACTTCAACTTCCAGACCAGCCGCCTGACCGTGCGCCGCTCTGTCGTGTTCCAGGACGGACGTCAGGTGGAGCACGACATGTCGATACGAGCCTACAGCCTCCACGAGCTGGGCAAGCTGCTGCGACAGGCGGGGTTCCGGGTACTCGAGGTCTCCGGCGGTGTGGCGACCCAGGGTTACTTCTTCGGGTCCACTTCGCGCAGCGTCATCATGCTTTGTGAGAAACCTGCGGACTGAATCGGCGTCTAACTGAGGGTGGACGGGGGCGGGCGGACGCGCCGCAGGAGCTTTTACGGCTCTACCCGGCTTTTGCCTCAACCCGTTCGGCACCAGAACTATTTTCGAGGGTGTCTAACGGGGGAGGGCAGTCGCGGGCTCAATGAGTGGAGGCGTGTGACCGATGAGAGGTTCTGGGCATCTATCTCAATGGAGCCGTTAGGAATATTTCGGGCCCGCCGACCGTAGTAGGTATGCGGGCACAGAAAGTGCTCCGGAGCTCAAAGAAAAAGGAATGGACAGAAGCGCAGTGGCAAAGGTGAAAACGAACCGAAAACAACGAGTTCCCGGCGAGAAGCGGGAACGCACGTCCCGTCGGACAGCGGGCGAGGGCCGCAAAGCATCCAAGGCCCTGGATGCGGTGCGTCCCGCGAACGACACCGATGTGACGCCGCCGCCCGCGGTGGATGTCGCCGGTCCCGACGACGAGACCCTGGCAGCGGCCGCCGGGTTCGAGGAACCGCGTCCGGGCGCTTTTGACCATCCGGAGCTGGATGTCGCCGAGGACGTCGAGGTGACGGTTGTCACCGGTGCGGCCCAGGACGACGAGGAAGAGGCTGAGCCCGCCGAGGAGGCCGAGGCGTCCGGTGAAGAGCCGCCCGAAGTCGAAGCGCAGGGTGAGCAGACCGAGCAGACCGAAAAGGAAGGCGAGGAGCCGCAGAGCTTCCTGGCGATGTACTTCCGCGACATGGCGGAGCTGGACGTGCTCCGACCGGAGCAGGAGTTCGAGACCGCCCGCCACATCGAGGAGCTGGAGCTGGACCTGTGGCGGCACCTGCTCAGCCTGCCGGCGACCTCGCTGTGGGTGGCCGGGAACATCGAGAAGGCGGTGACCCATCCGGTCCCCGAGCTGAAGCCCTACCTGGCCCTGGCCGAGAAGGCCTCGCGCCGGATCGCGATCTCCGCGCGCAGCAAGCTCGACAAGGTCGTGACCGAGGTGGCAGCCAAGCTCAAGGAGCTGGACATCGACCGCCTGTTCGTCGAGTTCGTGATGAGCGAGGTGCAGAGGGTGGCCAAGGCCGCCCGGGGTGAGCCCCACCTGGATGCGCTTCCGCCCTTCGCCAAGAGCAAGGGGTTCGAGACCTACGCCCGCGCGGCGGCCGAGAAGATGGTCCGCATCAAGCAGGCCAAGAACGAGTTCGTCAAGGCGAACCTGCGCCTGGTGGTCTCCATCGCCCGCCGCTTCAACCACGGCCGCCTGCCCCTCCCGGATCTGATCCAGGAGGGCAACATCGGCCTGATGAAGGCGGTCGAGCGCTACGACTACCGTCGCGGCTTCCGCTTCTCCACCTACGCCAGCTGGTGGATCCGGCATGCCATCAGCCGTGCGCTGGCCGACAAGGGTCGGGCGGTGCGCCTGCCGGTGCACATGATCGACGCCTACCACAAGATCGCCAAGAGCGAGCGCGAGCTGCAGTCCAAGCTCGAGCGTCCGGCGACCATGGAGGAGATCGCGTCGGCCACGGGCATCGAGACCGACAAGCTGGAGAAGATGAAGACCTTCCTGGCCGAGACGCCGGTGTCGCTGGACAAGCCGATCTCGGACGAGGACGGCCGCCGTCTGATCGATGTGCTGGTGGACCCGAACGAGGCCCCCAGCCCGCCCGAGCAGATGGTCAGCAGCGAGACCCAGCGCGAGATGCTCAAGCTGCTGGGTGGGCTCAAGCCGATCGAGGCCGACATCTTGCGCAAGCGGTTCGGTCTGGTGAACGACCGCGAGCGGACCCTCAAGGAGATCGGGGACGAGTACCACCTGTCTCGCGAGCGGGTGCGCCAGCTGCAGGAGCAGGCGCTCGGTAAGATGCGCCGGGCGATGTCGAAGCTCGAGCCGTCCTGACCGTGTCGTAGTAAGTAATAGGCGCTGTGGACCCAGCGCCTGTTGCAACCTGGCTGGCGGAACGCCTGAGCGGCGAGAGCCGTGACTGGTTCGAGCGCGCCCTGGCGTCCGCCCGCGAAGGCGGCATCGGCAGCGATGCCTTCGCGATCGCCTGGAGCGGCTGCAGCCGCCGTCTGGGCAAGGCCGCCCTCGCGATCGGCGACGTCGACGTCGAGCGCCTGCGGGCGGGCGGCCTGGAAGTGGTGCCGGCCGGCTGGTGCGCTGACGAGGCGGGCCGGGCGGCGCTGCTGCTGACCGCGGCGCGCGCAGGCCAGGCCGGCGCGGCCCAGGTCGCCGACAGCGTGACCGACCTCTACGCCCGCAGCGAGCTGCGCGAGCAGCAGGCCCTGGTGCGCGCGCTGGCGTATCTGCCCGAGCCCGAGCGCTACGCCGCCCTGGCGGCGGACGCGGTGCGCAGCAACGCGCTGACCGTGCTGGAGGCGCTCGTCTGCGACAACCCGTTCCCGGCCCGGCACATGCCGGATCTGGCTTTCAACCAGATGATCATGAAGGCAATCTTCAACGGACTTCCCTTGCGCCGGGTGGTGGGCCTGGGCGAGCGGACGAACGCGGAGCTGCGGCGGATGGTCGGTGCCCACGCCAGCGAACGGCGGGCGGCCGGACGTCCGGTCCCGGCGGACGCGGATCTCATTCTCGGAGGAACCCCGAATGCGCCTGTTTGACCCGCACATCCACATGACTTCGCGGACCACCGACGACTACCAGGCCATGGCCGCCGCGGGCATCGCCGCCATCGTCGAGCCGGCCTTCTGGGTCGGGCAGCCGCGCACCCACGTGGGGACGTTCGAGGACTACTTCCTGTCGTTGCTGGGATGGGAGCGCTTCCGGGCCCAGCAGTTCGGCATCCGCCACTTCTGCACCCTGGCCCTGAACCCGAAGGAGGCCAACAACCCGAAGCTGGCCGACGGCGTGATCGCGCTGTTGCGCCGGTACCTGGAGAAGGACGGCGTGGTGGCGGTGGGCGAGATAGGCTACGACGACCAGACCGAGGCCGAGGACAAGGTCTTCCGCCAGCAGATCGAGCTGGCCCGCGAATACCAGCTGCCGATCCTGATCCACACGCCCCACCGGGACAAGAAGCGCGGCACCGAGCGCACGGTGGCGTTGATCAAGGAGATGGGCTTTCCTCCCGAGCTGACCCTGGTCGATCACAACAACGAGGAGACCCTGCCGGTGACTCTGGACGCGGGTTGCTGGGCCGGGCACTCGATCTACCCGTTCACCAAGATGGACGAGGGGCGCATGGTCACGCTGGTCAAGCGCTACGGCAGCGAGCGCATCATCGTCAACAGCGCCGCCGACTGGGGCGTCAGCGATCCGCTGAAGGTGCCCAAGACCGCGGCGGCCTTGCGCGAGGCCGGGGTCTCGGAGACCGACATCGAGCAGATCGTGTGGCGCAACCCGATCCGCTTTTTCGCCCAGAGCGAGCGGCTGGACCTGGCCGAGGCGCCCGAGCAGCCGAAGGTCGACCAGCGCGAGCTGTGGGAAGGCAACTCGGTGCTGCGGGGACAGCAGCCCCGGGTCGACTCGTAGCCCGGCCGGATGCCGATGCGCCCGACGCTGGTGCTCGACGTGGTCGGGCTCGCTCCCCGGCTGCTGCCCTACGCCCCCAACCTGGCCGCGCTGGCCGCGCGCGGGGGAATGCGCCCGCTGCGCACCATCACACCTGCGGTCACCTGTTCGGTGCAGTCGACCTTCGTCACCGGGCTTCCGCCCTCCGGGCACGGCTGCGTGGCCAACGGCTGGTATTTCCGCGACCTGTCCGAGGTCTGGCTGTGGCGGCAGTCGAACCGGCTGGTCGAGGGGGAAAAGGTCTGGGAGGCGGCGAAGAAGCGGGACCCGGGCTTCACCTGCGCCAAGCTGTTCTGGTGGTACAACATGTACTCCAGCGCGGACTTCGCGGTGACGCCGCGGCCGCAATACCCGGCCGACGGGCGCAAGCTGCCCGACGTGCACGCCGAACCGCCCGAGCTTCGGGACGAGCTGCAGGACCTGCTGGGGACCTTCCCCCTCTTCAATTTTTGGGGTCCGCGCGCCAGCATCGTATGCACCGACTGGATCGCCCGGTCGGCGCTGCACATCTGGGAGACCCGCCGGCCCAGCTTGACCCTGGTCTACCTGCCCCACCTGGACTACGACCTGCAGCGTCTGGGACCCGAGCACCCGAAGATCATCGAGGAAGTGGCGGCGGTGGACGCGGCCTGCGAACCGTTGCTGGCCGCCGCCGAGAAGGCGGGGGCGGCGGTGATCGCGCTGTCGGAGTACGGGATCACCGAGGTGTCCGGGGCCGTGCACATCAACCGGGCGCTGCGCGAGGCGGGCCTCCTGCGGGTGCGGCCCGAGCGGATGGGCGAGCAGCTGGACGCCGGCGCCTCCGAGGCGTTCGCGGTGGCGGATCACCAGATAGCCCATGTGTACGTGCGCCGACCCGAGCGGGTGGCGGAGGTGGCGGCGCTGGTGCGGGGGCTGGACGGGGTCGAGTCGGTGTGGGCGGGCGCCGAGCGCAAGGCGCACGGGCTGGATCACCCGCGCTCGGGCGAGATCGTCGCGGTCAGCCGGGCCGACCGCTGGTTCACCTACTACTACTGGCTGGACGACGCCTGCGCGCCTGACTACGCCCGCACGGTCGACATCCACCGCAAGCCGGGCTACGACCCGGTGGAGCTGTTCGTGGACCCGACCATCCCCTGGCCCGGGCTGAAGGTGGCCTGGACCCTGCTGAAGCGCAAGCTGGGCTTCCGTTCGCTGCTCGACGTGATCGGGCTGGACGCCAGCCTGGTCAAGGGCTCACACGGCCGCCCCACCGACGACACCGACGAGGGCCCGCTGTTCATCAGCAGCGAGGCCGATCTGCTGCCGGCCGGCCCCGAGGTGCAGGCCACCGAGGTCAAGAACCTGATCCTGGCGCATCTGTTCGGGCGGCCTTAGACAGAGCGACGGGGTCAGCTCCCCGGCACCGAGCGCTGCAGCCGGCGGGTGAGGAAAAACGCGCCCACCGCGAGCGCGCTGGCCATCTCGTGGCCGGTGAACAGCAGCATGGCGCCGTCGAGCAGGGAGATGCCTGCCACCAGGCTGCCGATCATGCGCGGCAGGCGCGGGTGCAGGGTCTCCTTGCGTGCCAGGGTGCTGAGGAACACCAGGTACAGCAGCAGGGCGAAAGAGCCCAGGTACACCGCCGTCGGCAGGGGAGGCTGGCGCACGGCCAGCGCGGCCAGCGCGTACACCGACACCCGGCACAGCGCCATCACCAGCGGGCCGAGCGGGTTGGACTTGTGCGAATAGTCGTAGAGCACGATCAGGCTGCACAGCACCGCCGATGCGTAAAGGGGCGCGCGGGTCGGGGCGGCGGTGCAGCCCACCAGCACCAGCCCGGCGAGCAGCATGCCGAAACCCGCCAGGTAGACCGTGCGCGCCTGCACCTGCCCGGAGGGGATGGGGCGCTCGGGGCGGTGCTCGCGGTCCCAGGCCGCGTCGAAGGCGTCGTTCAGATACATGCCCCCGACGTAAAACAGCGAGACCGCCAGTCCCAGCACGAACACCAGCCCCGGCTGCAGGCCCGCCCCGGCCAGGGCGATCCCGGCGGCGACGTTGGTCCAGACGGTGGGAACGTTGGACACGCGACCGAGGCGCAGGGCGATCTGCAGGGGCGACGGCTCGTTCATGCGACGCACTCTCCCAGCTGGTCGAGCGCCCAGCTTAGCTCCCGCGCCACCGCTTCGGCCACCGGTTCGGCGCGGAAGCTCTCGGGCAACACGTCCCAGGTGTAAGTCTCGACCTCGAGGTGACGGGTGAAGGGGTCGCGCGCCTGCAAGGCCAGCAGATCGGCCAGGAACCGCTGCGTGCTCGCGAAGGGCCCCAGCGATTCGCGGAAGATCGGCACGTGAAAATGGATGCGCCACTCCTCGCCGGGATCGCCGACGGCATCCAGGGCAGCCGGCAGATCGAGCACCCGCTGCAGCTCCGACCCGCGCCGGATCACCACCTGATGCAGGTACACGCCCTCGGCGAACGGGCGGAGCGCGGCCAGGGCGGCGCCATCGGGGCGCAGCACCCGCAGGCCCGCGCTGACCTGCATCTTGAAGATCGTGACGCCGGCCGATCGCGGAGCGGCCACCGCGGCGGCGGGTTCCTCGAACTCGACTGCCGCGTGGCACGCGTCCAGGCACAGGCCGACGTGCCGGCGCAGGGCCTCCTCGGCGGCGGCGGCGGGCAGGCCGCTGGCGGCGGCGAACGCCTCGCGGCCGGCACCGGAAAAGACCTGCTCCTCCAGGAACGAGATGGCCTGGGCGGTGGTCTCGAGCAGGCACTCGGGCTCGGGCTCCAGCGCCAGCCCGAGGGGCGGCCCGCCCGATCCCGCCGTCCGCCACAGGGTCAACGCCTGCCGGGCGATCTGGCGGGCTATCTGCGCTTCGCTGCCGGGCTGGACGCGGGGGCGGAAGCAGCCGGGCACGGTGCTGATGGATCCGGTGAGATCCGGGAATTCGTCGCGGTGATCGGCGACCAGCGTGTGCAGGAGGCCAGCGACCTGATCGGTGTAGGTCAGGCGCTCGTCCTCCAGCCAGTCGGGGCGATAGACCATCTCCTTGACCACGGCGCCGTGGAAGGTGCCGTAGGGGAAGGCGTTGATGGTGAAGACGTAAAGGCCGTTGTCGCGCAAGAAGGCGCGCAAGCGCGCCAACTCCTCGGGCCGGGCCAGCCCGGCGGCTGCGGCCGCGCTCAGCCGCAGGCCCACGCCGAAGGGGCGATCGGGGCACAGGCGGCGCTTGACCGCCAGCACCTGCGTTTCGAGGTTGGCGCGGACCTCGGCCCAGCTTTCACCCGGGTGGATGTTGGTGCAGTAGGTGAGGTGCGCGGCGCCCTGGCCGAGCTTCATGCCGGAACATGCTGCCGGTGCGCGCGCATCCAATCCAGGGCGCGCGCGATGGCGGTCTCGTCCATCTGGTGCACCTCCACCGCGCGCCCGATCCCGCGCAGCAGGGTGACGGTCAGGTCCCCGCCCAGGTGCTCGCGGAAGTCGTCGAGTCCCCCGAGGACCGCCAGCCGCCCGCGCTCGGAGGTGAGCAGCCGGTCGTCCCAGCGGGGAAGACCCAGGCGGGCGAGCGTGCGGTGGATGCGGTTGAAGTCCGCCTCGCCCAGCAGCCCGAGCTCCAGGCTGTAGCGGCTGTCGAGCAGGATGCCCAGCCCGACCGCCTCGCCGTGGCGGACCTCGTGGCGGCTCAGTCCCTCCAGCTTGTGCGCGGCCCAGTGCCCGAAGTCCAGCGGGCGGGCGCTGCCGTGCTCGAACGGATCTCCGCCCGTGGCGATGTGGCGCAGATGCAGCTGGGCGCAGCGGCGGATGGCCCGGTCCAGCGCCTCCAGTTCGCAGGCCGCCAGCTCGGCGGCGCTGGCCTCGATCCACTCGAAGAAGGCCGGATCGCGGATCAAGGCGACCTTGACCGCTTCGGCCAGGCCGGCCACCGCCTCGCGGCGGGGCAGCCGTTCCAGGAAGGTGGCGTCGCTGACCACCGCGAACGGCGGCACGAAGGTCCCGAGGAAGTTCTTGGCGCCGAACGCGTTGATGCCGTTCTTCACGCCCACGCCCGAATCGTTCTGGCTGAGCACGGTGGTCGGCATCCGGATGGTGCGCAACCCGCGGTGACAGGTTGCGGCTGCGTATCCGGCGGCGTCGATCACCGCGCCGCCGCCCAGGATCAGCACGAAGGAGTGGCGATCGATGCGGTGCCGGTAGAACAGTTCGTGCAGGTGATCGATGACCGCCGGGTCGGTCTTGGCGGCTTCTCCGCCCGGGACCTCGATGGGCGCGCCCACCAGCTCGAGATGGTGGCGGTGGCGCTCGAAATACGCCTCCAGCTGCGCCGGCACCTCCGGCCAGGCTTGCCGGAAGCCGGCGTCCATCACCGCCAGCACGCGGTGACGGCGCTGCGGGTCCCGTTCGGTGAACACGTCCAGCAGGGCGCGGTTGGCCGGGTCGAAGACCGCCCGCGTGAACACCACGGGATATTCGAACGGCACCGCGATCTTCTGCCGAATCACCTCGTTGCGGTGCGTTTCGGAGGGCGCGGGGGACATCTCGGGGCGAAGCGCTCTCAAGGGTGCTGAAGATTAGCTCATCCCACTTCCCACCAACACCCACAACGCACGCCCCCCGCCGACCGACAACCCCGGCCGATGCTGCTTCCTTTTTGGTCCGTCGCGCTGGCGCTCGGCATCGGGCTGGGCCTCTGGCCCTCCGGGCCCGGGCCCTGGCCGGCCGTGCTGGTGGCCCTGGCGGCGGTGGGACTGGTGCTCTCGCGGCGCATCGTGCTCGGCGGGGCGGCGGCCGCCGTGGCGGTGGGGCTGCTGCTCGGGCACCACGCGCGCTCGGCGGACGCGCTGGATCCGCCGCTGGCCGAAGCGGTGCGCTCCGGCCGCGAGGTGACCCTCACCGCGCGCTGGCTGCGCACGGTCCGCTTCGAGGTGCCGGATGCGCAGATCGGCGAGCAGGGGCTGCTGGATCTGACCAGCGTCGACCAGGCCGCGGCCCGCGCGCGCCTGCTGCTGTCCCTGGGGACCGGCACAGCCGCGCCGTTGCCCGGCGACCTGGTCTCGTTCCGGGCGCGCCTGGCCGAGCCGGCCACCCTGGCCAACTTCGAGCTCGCCGAGCAGATGCTCACCCGGAACCCCTCGGGAGCAGAGGTTGTGGGGACCCTGGCGCGGGGCGCGTCCATCTCGGTGATCCAGCCGGGCTGGGCGCTGGGCGGTCGGCGACTGGCCCACCGGGCCCACCTGCGGATGGGCGCCGCGATCGACGCCGCCGTCTCGGGCCGGGCGCGGGGACTGCTGCGCGCGCTGGTGCTGGGCGAACGTTTCGCGGTCGCGGCGCCGAGCGAGGCCGGGTTCAAGGCGGCGGGCGCGCTCCATGTGCTATCCGTGTCGGGCCTGCACCTGACCGTGCTTGCCGGGTTCCTGTTCTTCGTGATCAGGCGGGCGATTCTATTTTTTCCGGCGCTGGCGCTGCGGGTGCGGCCGGAGGTGGTGGCGGGGCTGCTCTGCCTGCCGGCGGTCGGCTTTTACACGTTGTTGACCGGCGAGGCGGTGGCCACCGCCCGGGCGGCGATGATGGGCGGTCTGGGTTTCGGCGCCCTGATCATGCGCCGCCCGCCCTCCGCCGCCAGCGCCATCGCCGCGGCGGGGATCGCGTTGCTCGTCACCTCGCCGCTGCTGCTGCTCGATGTCTCGTTCCAGCTGTCCTTCACCGGCGTCCTGTCGCTGGCCGTGGTGGCGCGCGGGTGGAAGCGCCGCCGCCCGCCGCAAACGGGGCTGTGGCCGCGCCTCCGCAGCTGGCTGCTGGCCGGAACCCTGGCCAGCACGGCGGCGGCGGTCGCCACCGCGCCTCTGTGCGCACACCACTTCGCCGAGCTGGTGCCAGCCGCCCCGATCGGCAACCTGCTGCTGGTGCCGCCGCTGGAGATGGGCGCGTTGCCGCTGGGGTTGCTGGGTGGTGTGCTGGGCGCATTCCACCCTCTGCTGGGGCTGCCGTTCCTGCGTCTGGCCGACTGGTTGTCCTCGGCGGCGCTGTGGCTGGCCGATGGGTTCGGCCGTCTGGCGCCGGTGTGGTCGGTCATGAGCCCGAACATGATCGAGACCGTGCTGCTGCTGCTGGGCGCGCTGGTGCTGCCGGTGGCGGCCGGACGCCCGCCGCGCCCGCGGCTGCTGCTGGCCGCGAGTCTGGCGCTGGTCTGCGGCGCGGGGGCGATGTCCACCCGGGTGCTGCTGCGCCGCCTGAACGGTGACCTGCGGGTGACCTTCCTGGACGTGGGGCAGGGGGACGCGGCCCTGGTCGAGGGGCCGGATGGGTTCGTCATGTTGATCGACGGAGGAGGCGCGGTGACGGGCTCGTTCGACCCCGGCGCGCGGGTGGTGGGACCGGTGTTGCGACGCAAGGGAATCGACCGGATCGATCTGATGGTCCTGTCCCATCCCCATCCCGATCACATGGGCGGCCTGTTCCACCTGCTGTCGCGGTTCGAGGTGCGGGCGCTGTGGACCGGCGGAGACGGCGGCGGCAATCCGGAATACGACCGGCTGATCGCCCTGGCCCGGGCCCGCGGCGTCGACCTGAGCCCGCCACGCACCTTCCGCCGCGGGCCGCTGGTGATCGAGGCGCGCGGGCCCATGCTGGGCGACGCGATCGGGGCACCGCCCGGGGTCAGCGTGAACGACGCCTCCCTGGTGGTCCGGGTCGGGTACGCGGGCCGGTCCCTGCTGTTCGCGGGCGACGTCGAGGAGCAGGGCGAGGCGGAGCTGGTCGCCGAGTCGTCGCCGGACCGTCCGCTGAAGAGCGACATCCTGAAGGTGCCGCACCATGGCAGCCGGACCTCTTCCTCCGACGGTCTGCTGGAGGCGGTCGCGCCCGGATTGGCGGTTGCCTCGCTGGGCCGGCGCAATCGGTTCGGCTTTCCGCGGCCCGAAGTCCTTGCACGCTACGCGGGCCGGGGCATAGAACTGCTGCGCACCGATCTTCACGGTGCAGTGGCGGTGCAGGTCACATCCCGATCCCAGCTGGACGTAACTTGCGCCCGGACTTGCCGATAACCAGCCATGCCGAAACACCTCCCGCTCCATGATCGCGTTGCCCGCCGGCTGGCGCCGATCCTCCTGATCGGCGCGCTGGCCACCGGTGGATTTGCCTGCGGGCACGCCAAGGCCAATCCGAACCTGAAAGCGGTCCAGTACCAGGCCGAGGGCATGCGCGCCTACGCGCGCGGCGAGCTCGATCGGGCGGCTGGCCTGTTCTCGCTGTCGCTGGAGTACGACCCGCGGATGGCGGAGGCGCGTACCGGGCTGGGGCTGGTGGCCTTCTCCCGGGGCGACAAGGCGGCGGCCGAGGCGCAGTTCAAGGAGGCCTTGAAGCTGAACGAGGACCTGGCCGAGGCCCACCACAACCTCGGCATCCTCTACACCGATCGGGGCGATTACAACGAGGCGATGGACAGCTTCCGCCGGGCGCTGGCCATCGACCCAGGCTTCGGGGCCGCCCGCCAGGGGCTGGGCGACGTGTTGCTCCGGCTGGACCGGACCGAAGACGCCCGCTGGGAGCTGACCAAGCTGTGCGAGGTCGAGCCGCAGAACGCGCGGGCCCA
>JBKPRZ010000130.1:0-3502 GCA_046734815.1 Myxococcota bacterium
TGCGAAGCCGCCCGCGCCGCCCACCGGCGGGCCGGCGCAGCCACCCGCCATGCCTCCGCCCGGGCCGGGCATGCCGCCGGTTCCCCCCGCTCCCGAAGGCCAGCCGGGCATGCCGCCCGCGCCGATGCCGCCACCGCCCATGCCCATGCCGCCCACGCCGCCTCCCATGCCTCCGCCGGGGCCGGCCGGCACGATCCCGCCCGCCACCAGCCTGCCGATGCCCGGCAAGGGCCTCACCCTGTTCGATTCGCCGTGCCTGGGCACCGCCGATCCGGACGTCGCGGCCGGCAAGACCTTCTTTGCCACCGCCACCCAGTGGACGATCAACTTCTTCACCCGCGACGGGAAGCTGGACCACACCTTCAAGATCCCGTCGCAGCCGCCGGCCGGGCTGATCTCGGACAGCCACGTCGTCTACGACGCCCCGACCGCTCACTGGTTCGTCACCATCATCGCCAGCTTCAGCGGCGGCGCCACCGGCGTGCAGATCATGACCAGCGACGAGAACGCCAAGGACTGGAAGTTCTCGATCCCGATCCGGCAGCCGCGTCTGATCGATGATCCGCAGCCCACCGTCACCAAGGACAAGGTGGTCATCACCGAGAGCGGCAAGTGCGTGTGGGCCATCGACAAGATGGCGCTGATCAACGGCGGCGCCGCCATGGTCGAGCCGACGACCTGCACTGTGGCCCAGAACGATCAGGTGGCGGCCATCAAGTTCGGGCCCGAGCCGCCCGAGACCGCCTACGCGATCACCATGGCCAACGGCAGCACCATCAACTGGCTGTCGACCGAGGGCCCGGCGGCGATGGCCAAGACGACCGAGCACCGCCTGCCCACGCCCGCCATCATGGAGGTGGGCACCTTCGACGCCTTCCAGGCCGGCAAGGGCGGCTTCGAGAGCGGCGAGGTCAAGGCGATGTGGCACAAGGGCCACATCACCTGGTCCAAGACCTTCCACTGCGGCGACGTCAGCTGCATCCGCAACTACGACGTCGACACCGCCGCCAACACGGTCACGCACACCGACTACCAGCTGGCCGGCACCCAGCTGTTCTGGGGCGGCAGCGGCTTCGACTCGGCCGGCAACCGCTGGCTGTGGATGGCCTCGGCCAAGAAGGACGGCTTCTCCGGTCTGGCCATCGCGGGCAAGTCCGCCAACGGGATGGTCTTCCCCGCCACCGAGGTCGTCGCCGGCGAGGCGGCCATCCCCGGCAACGGCGCCATCCGCTTCGGCGACTACTTCGCCGGCGCCATGGATCCGATCGACGGCTCGACCTGGCTGATCGGCATGTACGCCGCCAAGGACAAGGCCACCGCCATGAACCGCGAGAACAGCAACGCCGGCTGCAAGGTGGTCAAGGTCACCGCCCAGTAGAGACCACATCGTCCGCCGCCCGGCGGACCGTCGCCGTCAGACCATGATGGCGGATGAACCGCCGGGCGATGACAGCCGCGCGATCCCGGTCAGCGGGAGCGGGGGGCGCAGAAGCCGACCTGGGCGCCCGGCGTGGTGGTCAGGGCCATGCTGCTGTGCTGGGGGGTTCCGCGGCATTCGTATTCGTCCCGGCAGTCGCCGTTGTTCTTGCAGCGGAGCAGGCAGCGGCGCTGCTCGGCGGCGAGCGGGGCGCACCAGCCCGATTCCAGGCAGAGCTCGTGCGAGTCGCAGGTGCTGGCGGCCGGGTCGCAGCGGTCGGACAGGAACTCCTCGGCCGGGAAGAAGCGAATGCAGGCCGATTCCTTGGGGCAGGAGGTCTCGTCGCAGCCCTCGATGGTGCAGTAGCCGCCCGGTTGCGAGATGTCGCAGGTGCGGCTGTCGTCTTCCTCGTTGCAGTCGAGCTGCGTCTTGCACTCGTCGCCGATCTTGCGGCCGCAGGCCCACAGCGCGAGAAGCAGACCGGTCGCCGCCAGACCCTGGACGATTCGTTTCACAGCGTCGTTTTACCCGGCTTGGCGCCCACGATGCCAGTGGCCTCGTCACCCACCCGACCCGGCCCGCTTCGTGCAGAACTCCCCTTCAGAAGCCCTCGTCGGGCGAGTAAACCCCTCGGACACGCCGCAGTAACCAAGGAAAACCCCGCGGTTACGGCTCAGCGAAAAAGAGGGATCCATCACTCGGCCGGTTAGGGTTTCGAAACCGAAGATGACCCTCCTGACTGGGTCAGCCCGTCCCCTTGGACCCCCTGAGGACGCGTTATACGGGCTGACCCAGTTTTTTTTTGCCCGGACCCCGGCGCTCGATGAGGACACGGCGCCCACCGTACAGGTTAGCGCGCCAAACGTTTTCATCGGCGCGTGAGACCTGACGCTGGAGACGGCCGGTTCGAACGGCCGGGACCGCGATCGCCGCGGCAAGGTTTGGACCGGATGGGGCGTGGGCGGTCCGTGATAGGACGTCGGGCATGAGACTCTTTCGTTTCGGGCCAGCCGGCCGTGAACGCCCCGGGGTGGTGCTGCCGGGGGGCGCGCGCATCGACGTCAGCGCGATCGGGGCCGACTACGACGAGGACTTCTTCGCCAGCGGCGGGCTCGACCGGCTGCGGACCTGGGTCGCCGAGCAGGGCTCGCGCTGCCCGCAGGTGGCCGCGGGCGAGCGGCTGGGCCCGGTGGTCCGCCGGCCGAGCAAGATCGTCTGCGTGGGCATGAACTTCCACGGACACGCCCGCGAGCAGGGCCAGGAGCCGCCCAAAGAACCGGTGCTGTTCATGAAGGCGACCACCGCGCTGTGTGGCCCCAACGACGACCTGCTGTTACCGCGCGGCTCGGTCAAGACCGACTGGGAGGTCGAGCTGGCGGTCGTGATCGGCAAGCGCGCCGCCTACGTCGAGAAGGGACAGGCCCTGCAATACGTGGCCGGGTACGTGCTCCACAACGATTACTCCGAGCGCGAATACCAGCTGGAGCGCGGCGGGCAGTGGGACAAGGGCAAGGGCTGCGACACCTTCGCCCCGCTGGGGCCCGAGCTGGTGACCGGCGACGAGATCGACGCCTCGGCGCTGGACATGTGGCTGGACGTCAACGGCGAGCGGGTGCAGCGGGGCAACACCTCGGACCTGATCTTCGACGTGCCCACCCTGGTCAGCTACATCAGCCGCTTCATGACCCTGCTCCCGGGCGACGTCATCAGCACCGGCACACCGTCCGGGGTCGGCTGCTTCATGAAACCGCCGCGCTACCTGAAGGCCGGCGACGTGGTCGAGCTGGGCATCGACGGCCTGGCCCGCTCGCGCCAGCGCGTCGTCACCGGCGCCTGACGGGCGGGCGGTCGCAGGCGCGAGGGGCGGTGACGTTCCGGGCTCCGGGCGGTCACAGGCCCGGCGGCAGCTGGCCCTGCGCCAGGGCGGCGATGGCGGCGGCGGGCAGGGCCCGGTCGTACAGCAGCAGGTCGTCCAGGCGGCCCACCATGGGCTCGCCGTCGGACGGGTTCTTGTTGTTGCCGAGGTAAAGCGGCGTGCTGGTGGCCGGCAGGGAGTGGGCGTAATCGAGCGCGTTGTCCTCGGTG
>JBKPRZ010000131.1:0-4398 GCA_046734815.1 Myxococcota bacterium
CGGACGGCGCCGGCGCTGTACCAGCTGTCCGTCACCGGGCCCTTCCAGCCCACCGGCCCGGGCGACACGCCCAGCCGCCGCTCGATCTTCGGCAGCGCCCGGCCGGCCGCCACCTCCACCGCCGAGGCGAGCCGGATCCTCGGACCGCTGCTCCGCCGCGCCTACCGGCGGTCCATCACCGACCAGGACCTGCAGCGGCCGCTGCAGTTCTTCCGCCAGGGCAGCGCCGCGGGCGGCTTCGAGGGAGGGATCGAGGACGCGATCGCCGCCGTTCTGGTCAGCCCACGTTTCCTCATTCGCACCGAGGAGGACCCGGCCGCGGCGGCGCCCGGGTCGGTGCACCGGCTGGGCGACTTCGAGCTGGCCTCGCGGCTGTCGTTCTTCCTGTGGAGCAGCCTGCCCGACGAGGGGCTGCTGGAGGCGGCCGCGCGCGGTGACCTGCGCCAGCCACCCCTGCTGGAGGCCCAGGTCCGCCGGATGCTCGCCGACCCGCGCGCGCACAGCCTGGTCAGCAACTTTGCCACCCAGTGGCTGCAGCTGCGCAAGCTGGACGCGATCACGCCCGATGCGCGCCTGTTTCCGAACTTCGACGACAACCTCCGCCAGAGCCTGCGCCGCGAGACCGAGCTGTTCCTCGACAGCCTGCTGCGCGAGGACCGGCCGGTCACCGATCTGGTGCGGGCGGACTACTCCTTTCTCGACGAGCGTCTGGCGCGGCACTACGGTGTGCCACACGTGTTCGGCAGCCGCTTTCGCCGGGTGTCGTTCGGGGCCGATCCGGGGCGGCAGCGCGGGGGGCTTCTGCGCCAGGGCAGCATCTTGACCATCACCTCGTACGCCACCCGGACCTCGCCGGTGATCCGCGGCCACTTCATCCTGTCCAGCCTGCTGGGCGAGCCGCCGCCACCCCCGCCGCCGAACGTCCCGTCGCTGGCCGAGTCCAGCGTCTCGGCCAGCTTGCCCATGCGCCAGCGGCTGGCCGCCCACCGGACCAACCCCACCTGCGCCGGCTGTCACAAGCTGATGGATCCGGTCGGCTTCTCCCTGGAGAACTTCGATGCGGTCGGGCGCTGGCGGGCGGCGGAGGATCACCGGCCCATCGACGCCACCGGTGGGCTGCCCGACGGCAGCGCCTTCGTGGGCGTCGCCGCGCTGGAGCGCGCCCTGTGCCAGCGGCCCGACCTGCTGGCCGAGACGGTCACCGAGAAGCTGCTCACCTTCGCCCTGGGTCGCGGGGTCGAGCCGCGCGACGGGCCGGCCATCCGCCGGATCCTCCGGCGCGCCCGGGCCCAGGACTACCGGCTGTCGGCGCTCATCCTGGGCGTGGTCGACAGCGTTCCCTTTCAGATGAGGACGGCGCCATGATCATCAGGAAGCGAGCTTTGGACCGGCGGACCCTGCTGCGCGGCCTGGGCGCGTCGGTCGCGCTGCCGCTGCTGGACGCGATGGTCCCCGCCGCCACCGCGGCTGCCCGCACCGCCGCCCGCCGCCCCCTGCGGCTGGGTTACGTGTACATGCCCATGGGTTGCGACCAGTCGCGCTGGATCCCCGCGGGCGCCACCGGCAAGCTGGACACCTTGACGCCGATCCTGCGGTCGCTGGCCCCGGTGCGCGACCACCTCACCGTCGTCACCAACCTCGAGCTGCGCAACGCCTACCCCGGCTCGCACGCCACCTCCAACTCGTCGTTCCTCAGCGCCGCCAAGGCCAAGCACACCGAGAGCTCGGACTATTACCTGGGCACCACCGCCGACCAGGTGGCCGCCCAGCAGATCGGCCGCCAGTCGCAGCTGCCGTCGCTGGAGCTGTCGATGGACATGATGCAGACCACCGGCCAGTGCGACAACGGCTACGCCTGCGTCTACCAGAACAACCTGTCCTGGTCCTCGCCCACCACCCCGCTGCCTTCCGAGGCCCACCCGCGCATCGTGTTCGAGCGGCTGTTCGGCGACGGCGGCAGCGCCCGCGAACGCCGCGCGGCCCTGCGCCGGCGGGCCAGCCTGCTGGACGCGGTCAGCGAGGACTTCGCCGCGCTGAGGATGAAGCTGGGCCCGGCCGACCGCACCCGGCTGACCGGATACCTCGAGGCCGTGCGCGAGGTCGAGCGGCGCATTCACAAGGCCGCCCAGGACCTGTCGCGCGGCGGCCTGCCCGCCGATCTGCAGCGTCCCCTGGGCGCGCCCGCCGCCTACGCGGACCACGCCCGGCTGATGTTCGACCTGCAGGTGCTGGCGCTGCAGGGGGAGATCACCCGCATCAGCACCTTCCAGCTGGCCCGCGAGACCAGCAACCGCACCTACCCGGAGATCGGCGTCTCCGATCCCCACCATCCGCTGTCCCATCACGGCAACGACCCCGCCAAGATCGCCCGGCTGTCGAAGATCAACGCCTTTCACGTGTCGCTGTTCGCCTACTACCTGGGACGGCTGCGGGCCACGGCCGACGGGGACGGGTCGCTGCTGGACCACTGTCTGATCCTGTACGGCAGCGGCATCGGCAACCCCAACGTCCACGACCACACCAACCTGCCCATCCTGGTGGCCGGCGGCGCCGGCAGCGGCAGCGGGATGACGGGCGGGCGCCACATCCGCTACGACACCCCGGTCCCGCTGGCCAACCTGCATCTGACCCTGCTGCAGAAGGCGGGCGTCCGCATCGAGACCTTCGCCGACAGCAAGGGCACCATCGACGGACTGTTCCGACCGCTGCACGGATGAAGACGGCGCTCCTTCTCGCCGCGACCGCCCTGCTGCTCGCCAACGGCGCGGCGGCGGCGCCGCGCGCGCCCCTGGCCGAGGCGGTCGCCCGCAAGGACTTCGAGGCCGCCCGCGCCCTGATCGGGCACACGGCGGTCGACGCCGCCGGATCCGACGGCATGACCGCCCTGCTGTGGGCCGCCCACCACGACGAGCTGGCCCTGGCCCGGCAGCTGCTGGCCGCCGGGGCGAGCGCAGGCGCGCGCAATCGCTACGGGGTCACCCCGCTGTCGCTGGCCTGCACCAGCGGGGACGCCGCCCTGGTCGAGCTGCTGCTCGCCGCCGGTGCCGATCCGGACGCGGCGCTGACCGGCGGCGAGACGCCGCTGATGACCGCCGCGCGCACCGGGCGCATCGGCCCGGTCCGGGCGCTGCTGGCCCATCACGCCTCGGTCAACGCCCGGCTGCCCGGCGGTCAGACCGCGCTGATGTGGGCCGCCGCCGAGGGCCACCTGGAGGTGGTCGAGGCGCTGCTGGCGGCGGGCGCAGAATTCCGGAACGCCTTGCCCAGCGGCTTCACACCGCTGCTGTTCGCCGTGCGCGGGGGGCACGCGGCGGTGGTGCGCCGCCTGCTGGACGCGGGGGTCGACATCAACCAGCCCGCCCGCCCCGACAAGACCGTCCACAAGTTCCTGCGGCCGGGGGCCAGCGCCCTGACCACCGCCATCGAGAACGCGCATTTCGAGCTGGCGGCCTGGCTGCTGGACCGGGGCGCCGATGCCAGGGACATGCGCTCGGGTTACAGCCCCCTGCACATCCTGACCTGGATCCGGAAGCCCGATCGCGGCGAGGACGAGGGCGATCCGGTCCCCGAGGGCAGCGGCCAGCTGACCAGCGAGCAGCTGATCCGCAAGCTGATCGCCAGGGGCGCCGACGTGAACGCGCGGCTGAAAGACGGCCCCTCGGGCGGCGGTCGCATCGCCCGCACCGGCGCGACGCCGCTGCTGATGGCCGCCGATACGGCCGACACGGCGTACCTGCGGCTGCTGGTGGAGGCGGGAGCCGATCCGACGTTGACCAATGTGGACGGCTGCACGCCGCTGATGGCCGCGGCCGGCCTGGGCACCCGCGCCGCCGAGGAGGAGGCCGGCACCGAAGACGAGGCGGTGGAGGCGGTCAGCTACCTGCTGAGCCTGGGCGCGAACATCGATGCCGTGGCCGGCACCGGCGACACCGCCATGCACGGCGCCGCCTTCGCGAACTTCCCCAAGGTGGTCAAGCTGCTGGCCGCCCGGGGCGCGAAGATCGAGGTCTGGAACCGCAAGGACAAGCGCGGCTGGACGCCGCTGCTGATCGCCGAGGGGCACCGCTACGGGAACTTCAAGCCGTCCTTCGAGACCATCGCCGCCATCAAGGAGGTCATGGTGGCGGCCGGGGTCTCCCCGCCGCCCCCCACCCCGCCCGCGCGCGCGGTTGCCAATCAGGCCCGCTGAATCGACAATGGGCGCTCGAAAATCGGAGCTCTCGATGACCGCCCGTTTGTTCCCGTTGATCCTGCTGGCCGGCGCCCTGCTCGGGTGCGGGTCCGGCGCCTCCGGCAACGGCCGTGAGCCGGTTGCCACCCCTTCGACCGACGCCGCGCCCGCCGCGCCCGCACCCTCGCCCGATGCCGGCGCGCCCGCACCTTCGTCCGATGCCGGCG